>CAJTKW010000097.1:3304-7754 GCA_910577035.1 uncultured Acetatifactor sp. | reverse complement strand
GCCAACCGCTCCTCATTCCAGCGCGCCATAGAGCGGCTGGAATGGGTGCTGGAGATATATAACGCCTTTACCGAAGAATCTGTGGTGAAGAAGTTTTCCCGTGAAGAGCTTGGCCTGGAAAGTGCGGATGGCTGGCTGTCAGGCATGGATCTGATTGAGCAGGATCAGTATGTCTTTCAATGGGTCGAAGCAGAACATGATGACCAGGGCTTTACGACCTGCTGGACGGCGGACAGGCGGATTTATACGGATTTCTCGGGGGAATTGTATTCCGTGGATCTGTGGCCGGCCTATCTTGAGGCGGGGCTGGCGGAAGAGGGTGTGAATGCCGACAGCCTGCTGCGGAGGGGAGGGTGTGACGGCAGGGGCAATACCTATGTGCTGGCGTCCCGGGAGAAAACGGGATATACAAGCGTTCATCTCTTTGACAGGAGCGGAAAGATGATTCTGGAATACAGGGGGGAGCAGTTTCAGAGCGTGCAGGAGCCCCTGCGTACCGGGGAGGGAGAGCTGGTTTTCCCTGTTTGGGACAGCCGGAACCGGCAGTATGAGTATCTCTGGGCGGACACGGAGGGAGGCGAAATGCGCTCTTTGGCTAAGGGAGATACCTATACGCAGAGTATCTTTCAAATGTATGGCATGCGGGGAGATGATATATATTATAATCGTGCCAACAAGGAGATTGTGAAATGGAATATAGAAAGCGGCAGCAGGACCAGGGTACTTGACCTGCAGGAAAACGGTCTTGCAGCAGGCGTGCGGATTCAGATGGCACTGGGGAAGGAGCGGGACCAGCCCATTCTCTGCCTGATGGATGCGGGCCACGGGAAGGTGTGGCTGGCGCCGCTGACGGATGAGGAGATACCGGAGCAGGAGATTGTCCGGCTGGCGGATTTGCTAAAGAGTCCGTATTCGGCGGGAACTCCTGTGGCGGACAGTGTTTCTGCAGCCGCAAGTGATAATCGGGATTTCTTATATCGGTATGAGGACGATACGACGGAGGAGGCAAGGACCAGGGTGCTGGCGGATTTAAGCAGCGGGAATGGGCCGGATTTGATGTATGTTACTCTGGAGGATATGCGGATGCTGGAGGAAAAGGGAGCGCTTCTGGACATGGGTGAGCTGCTTCCGGAGGCTCGTGTGCAGGAGATGCTGCCGGGGGCAGTGGAAATCGGTACTGTGAACGGGAAGCTTGTGGGCATTCCTGTGAATGTGCAGGCGCACACCCTGATGGTGTCCCGGGATACCTGGCCGAAGGACAGTTGGACGCTGGAAGATCTGATTGGTCTTATGGAGAGCGGAGAGTTGGAGGGAGGAATTTTTCATGGTATGGGGCAGCAGGATATAAATTATTTCGCTCCTTTTGGGACAATGAATTGTCTGCTTGAGTATAGTCTTGCAGATTCCTTTCTGATTGACTGGGAGAAACGGGAAAGCCATTTTGACGACGAGAGGTTCCTGCGTCTGTTGGAGCTTACGTATCAGAACTTAAATGAGGGACCTGTAGAGACGGAAACATGGCTTAACGGCGGAAAGAGTATTTCCTGGCATTACGTCGGATCTGGACTGAATGACAGCATCTTTGATGTGGGCAGAGAGCAGGAAAACGGACATTATGTGGGACTTCCCACAAGCGGAGACTGCGGAAATTACCTGACTACGGAAGGCGTGATCGTAGTCAATGCCGCCACAAGGAATAAAGAGGCTGTCCGGGCTTATCTGAAGACTTTTTGCAGCAGGGAATTCCAGTCAGATCTTAGCGAAGCAGGAGTATTTGGATATGATCCGGGTACAGGCGACCTGGATGAGAGCAGTGGAAAGCTGACGTGGAATGGGGTGGATGAGATTGCCGCATTTCCGGATAATACCACATCCGTAGACCGGGCAAACAAATTTTTAAGGGAATGTGTGGCTGCTCCGCCCACATACCCGGCCCTGAAGGAAATCATTTCCGAGGAGCTGACAGTCATGTATGACCAGAACAGGGATCCGGGGGAGGTGGCGAAAATCATTCATAACCGGGTACAGCTGTATCTGGACGAAGGGCAGTGATCAGGGACTTGACATTTTCCGACAGGAGAGATTATAATACAGGAAGCACAGTGCGGGAAATAATACTGGACAGAATGCGGGAAACAGCGCGGAATCCAGGAAGCAATGCTGGATAGAATGCGGGAAATAACGCACAATTCAGGAAAACTCAGGAAAGAAGAAAGGCCGGTGAGAGCATCATGAAACGGAAGAGATATTTAGCTGCCGCTTTGGCAGGTATCATGCTGCTGACAATTTTCATGTTTGCCGGCATTTTTGCGCTGTGCATGGAGCATGAGTGCATCGGAGAAGGCTGCAGCAGGTGCGCTCAGATCCGCTCGGCAAAGGAAGCCGTTGATCACATCATTTCGGCGGGAGGCAGTGTTTTGTGCCTGCTGCTGCCTCTGTGCTGTCAGATCTTGAAAGCAGGGAAATACAGCAATCCCTGTGTCAGAGGAAATACCCTGATTCAGTTAAAGGTAAAGCTTTCCAATTGAATTCATACCGGATATGCGGGTGACCCTGTCTGTTTGCGGACAGGGCGTTTGGCGTGCCTGCTTTTTCCTTACAGGAAACTGCGCCGTCAGGCACGTGTATAAAAATTGAACGAAGCTCAGTTTTGCGGCAGCTGATTATATGAATTGGTTTGAAACGGGAAAGGAAAGCTGAAGATATGATTGAAATACGCGGTGTTTCGAAACACTTTAAGAATGAAACTGCCATTGACTATAAGGATATGGTATTTGAGACCGGCAAGTCCTATATGCTGCTGGGAGCTTCCGGCTGTGGGAAATCCACGCTTCTTAACATGATAGCGGGGATTCTGCCGCCTACGGGAGGTTCTGTCATCATTGACGGGGTCAATATGAGCGAGAAGAGCCAAAAGGAAAAGGACAGGTTTCGAATTGAGAAAATCGGCTATATTTTTCAGGACTTTAAGCTGATTGACGAGATGACGGTGATGGACAATATCAATATTCTCCGGATTGAGGGAATTGATACCTCCACCGCCGGGGAGCTTCTGGAGAAGCTGGAGATCTCCGGGCAGAAAAATAAGAAAATCAAGCATCTTTCGGGGGGCCAGAAGCAGAGAGTGGCCATCGCCCGGGCGCTGGTGAAGAGGCCGGACATTATTCTGGCAGACGAGCCCACGGGGAATTTAAACTTTGCCATCGGTGAGGCGGTGATTCGTGAGCTTGCGGAGGTGTCGAAAGGAAAGACCCTGATTACCGTGACCCACGACGACCGGCTGATGAAATATTTTGACACTGTCATTGATATGAATGAGATCACGGGGGGAATGCGGGATGTAACCTTCGGAAGGGAGGACAGATAGCATGTTTCGTTTTGCTTTGAAAAATATGGCAATCAAAAAGGTACAGATTGTACTGGTGATTTTTTCCATTATCATTTCTGCGGGAGTGGGGGTGCTGGCCTACAATATCGGCGGGCAGGTCAGCGACGGTATTACCAGCAATGCCGCCTATTATTCCGCAATTATCGGGCCTGCGGGGAGCGAGACGCAGCTTGCCATGAATACCATGTATTTTACCGATTCGCCGCTGGGAACCATTCCGTATGGCGTGGTCTCCGAGCTGCAGAGGGACAGCCGGGTGGCGGCGGCCATTCCCTTTGCCATGGCGGACAGCTACAACGGCTACTCCTGTGTGGGAACCACCAGCCAGTATCTGGAGGGGAAAAAGGTAGCGGAAGGCAGAATGCTGGAGGATGCCGGCAGCCGGGAGGTTGTGGTGGGGGCCGGGGTTGCCCGGGTGTGCGATCTGAAAATCGGCGAGGAGATTTATACCAGCCATTCCGTGGGGGACGAGCACCATACGCCGCTTACGGTGGTAGGGATTCTGGAGGAGAGCCACACGGCCTTTGACAATGTGGTGTTTACCCAGTTGAGAACCATATGGGAGGTACATGGAACAGAGGAGGAGCATGAAGAGGGGGAAGAAGAGGAAGAAGGCCATGAGCATTCGGCGGAGCCCACTGTGTGCGCGATTTTGGTCAAAACCACCAACCCCGGCACAGCCATGAGCATAGTTACGGAGTATAATGGTAAAATCTTTATGGACGGGGACGGCGACAGCTTCTCCCTGCAGGCGATTGAGCCCATGAATACCGTGCGGGGCGTGTTGGAGGATACGGATAATACCAAGTATATTGTATTTGCTCTTTGTGCCATTATCCTGATAATGAACGTCATTATCATTTCAATTATTACTTTGCTGAACATGTATCATTCCGCAAAGGAGATTTCGCTGATGCGGCTGATCGGCATCAGCATGAAGAGAATCAATCTGATTTACATTATTCAGAACAGCCTGATCGGGCTGGTGTCCACGCTGCTTGCCCTGGTGCTTTCCAGACTGTGCCTGTTTCTGGCCGGCGGATATGTGGCGGGGATGGGGGT
>CAJTKW010000097.1:430-3294 GCA_910577035.1 uncultured Acetatifactor sp. | reverse complement strand
GGTCCTGAATATGGCTAAGATCTATCCTCTTGAGCTGGGAATCCTGGCGGCGGTTTTCCTGATCAGCGTATTGCCCACAGTCGTCTGTACCTATACCATGTCCCGCAGGGACGGCATTGAGGAGTAAGGAATGCAAAATGCGGCATAGAGGAGTATGGCGCTGAGGAGTAAGGAATGAAAGAGTACGGCATTGAGGAGTAAGGGAATGCAAAATGCGGTATTGAGGAGTAAGGAATGAAAAGAACAAAATTGCAGAATAAGGAAACGGAGAAAGATTGAATGAAGAACAAGAAGAATTTCAGAATATTAGCGTTGCTTGCAGTGGCGGCCATGCTGCTGGGCCTTGGTGCCTGCGGCAACAGCGGGGAACAGGGGACGGCTGTCGGCGGAACCACAAAGATCAGCTTTAAGCAGGCCTTAAGCTTTGAGTACCTTAAGTCCCTGGACGGGGCGGAGATTACCATAAACGGTTATCTTGCCACAAGCTCACCGGTGGATGGTTCCTTTATTTTCCTGATGAACCTTCCCTTCCAGAGCTGCCCGTTCTGCGTGCCCAATACCTCCCAGCTTTCAAACACCATGGAGGTATATCCCAAATCGGGGGAGAGCTTTTCCTACACAAACCAGGCGGTCAAGGTGACGGGGACGCTGGAGGTGGCGGAGAGCGAGGATCAGCCCTTTACGGATATGTACGGCTATGAGTTTGCTTTCAAGATTGTAGATGCGTCCTATACGATTTTAAAGGATGAGGATGTGTCGGCGGAGGTGGCGCTGTGGCAGAAATTTGCCGCTACGGATCTGATGATGCAAATCAATGATATGTATAATTATGTAAATTTCCTCTGTTCCTGGAATGAGTACTATGTGAACAGCTATGACGATGGGCAGGGAAATACCGTTCCCGGATATTATCTGTATGCCAACGATGCCCTGAACTTTATCCAGCAGGAGGGTGCTCAGTACAATTACGGTTATCGGGACGGGTATTTCGACGACATTATTACGGAAATAGAGGCTATTGATCCGGAGGCATTCAGCGATCTGGCGGCAAATATCCGGGGGGCAAAAGAGCTTGCCGGGGATGCCCTGCAGGAGCTGTTGAACGGAAATTATACCAGCGAAGAAAAGTATGTGGAGGAATTTGGAACCACGGATTATGTTTATACCATTACCAATGGTGCAGAGCTGCAGGAGAGGATGGATGAGCTTTATCTGGAATTCAGCAGCTGGCTGGGAGGCTGGGAAATGTGATCCCAGGAGAGCAAAGACCGGTTTCGGAACCGGTCTTCTGTTTTGCGGCGAAAAAAAATAATAATTCAAAAGGATTTTGGAGCTTTGTGCAGAATATATAGTGTGAAAGGAATGAAGATTTTCTAAGGCCGGAAAGGAGGCAGTATGACCATCAGAGAAAGCCTGGAACAGCGGGAAAAGGATTACCTGAGTCCCTATGCCTCTTTAAATATGAACACAAAGGGCAGGCAGAAGCCGGAGATAGAGTGCGATATACGTCCTGCTTTCCAGCGTGACCGGGATAAGATTCTGCATTGTAAGGCATTCCGCAGGCTGAAGGATAAGACACAGGTGTTTTTGTCTCCGGAGGGGGACCATTACCGCACCCGTCTGACCCATACACTGGAGGTGTCCCAGAATGCCAGGACCATTGCCAAAGCCCTGAAGCTGAATGAGGATCTGGTGGAGGCAATTGCCCTGGGGCATGACCTGGGACATACTCCCTTTGGACATGCAGGAGAACGGGCATTGAACCGGGTCTGTCCCCTTGGCTTTGAGCACAGCCAGCAGAGCGTCCGCACTGTGGACAGGCTGGAGCGGGGCGGCCAGGGGCTGAATCTGACCTTTGAGGTCAGGGACGGCATCTTAAACCATCAGACCATTGGCAGGCCGCATACGCTGGAGGGGAAGGTGGTCCGGCTGTCCGATAAAATTTCCTATATTCACCATGACATGGATGACGCCGTGCGGGCGGGGATTCTGAAGGAAGGGGATGTACCCCGGGAAATCCGCAGTGTCATAGGGGAAACACCCAGCGAACGGCTGGATCATTTCGTCCATGATATTGTGACCAACAGCATGGGGAAAAACGACATCTGCATGTCGGAGAGTATTGAGGCGGCCATGAAGGCCATGCGGCAGTTTATGTTCGAAAACGTCTACCAGAATCCCATAGCCAAGAGTGAGGAAGGGAAGGCGGAGATGCTGACGGAGACTCTGTATCAGCACTTTATGAAGCGCATTGACGATATGCCGGATGAATTTCTGCGGCTGATCTCTGAGGGCGAGCCCAGGGAACAGGTAGTTTGTGACTATGTGGGGTCCATGACGGATCGTTTTGCAATTTCTCTTTATGAGAATATATACATACCCAAGTCCTGGATATTGTAAATTGCTTTGGGAGGTAACATGTACTACCCTGAGGAATTAGTGGAAGAAATCAGATCAAAAAACGACATAGTGGATGTGGTGTCAGGGTATGTCAGGCTGCAGAAGAAGGGCGGCAATTATTGGGCGTGCTGTCCTTTTCACGGGGAGAAAACGCCTTCCTTTTCCGTGTCCGGCAGCAAGCAGATGTACCACTGCTTTGGCTGCGGCGTCAGCGGCAACGTATATACCTTTGTCATGAAATACGAGAATTATTCCTTTCCCGAGGCGGTGAAGCTGCTGGCGGAACTGGATACGGGGAAAGGGTGCGGCCTGATCGAACGGGTCAAGCAGGGGCAGGGCCGCCCCACAAAAATCTATGTCAAGAGATTTACCGCTCATCGTGTTTCTGCGCCTTCCACAGAGAGCGAGCCAGTCCCTGAAGTTGCCCAGCCCGGAAGTCAAGGCTGCGGGAAATCAGAAGTCAG
>CAJTKW010000097.1:0-420 GCA_910577035.1 uncultured Acetatifactor sp. | reverse complement strand
AAGGGGAAGTCCAGACTTCCCAAAAACGGAAGTCAAGACTTCCGAAAACCGGACGCAAGTTATATGGAATATAATCAGACTGATTTCACTCAGACTGATTCATCTATCTATCCATCTGCCACCACAAGGAGACGGATAGATAGATGGGTTTTGCCCCGGAGAAAAGGCTTGGAGGGCAGTATGGATTCCGGCCCCTGACAAGGGGATTTTTGCCGTCAAAGTCCGCGCAAGCATGGAATTTGGTAGTACAAATTCCGCTTGTCAGGGGCAAAGCCCCTGAAACCCCATACCGGAGAGAGGAGCAGACCATGAGAACCCGCAGGCGACACGTCAGCGTTTGGATGACCGATGAAGAATATGAACACCTGAAGAAACAGGCGGCCCTTGCCGTACTGGGGATAACCCCTTTATACGAAATCT
>CAJTKW010000096.1 GCA_910577035.1 uncultured Acetatifactor sp. | reverse complement strand
AGCATCTGGGGACTCACCGGCATAGCCGGTGGTTTATTTTTAACTGTGACACAAAAAGAGTCCGGACAGCAATAGCTGTCCGGCTCCTTGAAACTACTCATTTCCTATACATTCCGGCAAATATATGGTATACTTCTATGCGACCGATAAAAACACGGCGGCGTTTTTTCGCCGAACACTGCCCCTGATGAAATGGGAGTACCTATGAAACCTAAGAACCTTGCAACAATATATGCCATTCTGGCGGCAGCCCTGTATGCAGTTAATATCCCCTTGTCCAAGCTGATCCTGAAACACGCGGCCCCCACTATCACGGCGGCCTTTCTCTATCTGGGAGCAGGCCTGGGGCTTCTGCTCTGGGGCAGCCTGGAAAAGCTGCTGAGACCGAAAACGAAGCAGGCAAGGCTGACAAAAAAAGAGCTGCCCTATACCGTCGCCATGGTGGTGCTGGATATTATCGCCCCCATATTATTAATGTTTGGCATCACAAGGACAAATTCGGCCAATGTTTCGCTGTTAAATAATTTTGAGATTGTGGCCACTTCCGTGATCGCCCTGATCATCTTCAAGGAAGTGATTTCCCGCAGGCTGTGGCTGGCGATCCTGATGGTCACGCTGGCCAGCATTATCTTAAGCTTTGAAGGCAAAGGCGCCTTTACCCTCAATGAAGGTTCCCTTTTGGTGCTGGGTGCCTGTGTCTGCTGGGGCTTTGAAAACAACTGTACCAAGCGGATCAGCCACAAGAGCTCCACGGAAATTGTGGTAATCAAAGGGTGCTTTTCCGGTCTCGGCAGCTTAGGTATCGCCCTGCTGCTGGGTGAACGCCTGCCCGAAATGATTTGGACCCTGGCCATCCTTGGCCTGGGCTTTGTAGCATACGGCTTAAGCATCAAATTTTACATCATGGCACAGCAGCACCTGGGCGCCGCCAAGACCAGCGCCTTTTATTCCGTGTCGCCGTTCCTGGGGGTGGCCTTCAGTATGATCCTGTTAAAGGAACAGCCGGGAATGCAGTTTTATCTGGCAATGGCTGTCATGGCAGCGGCTACGGTTATCATGATCGGGGATAACAGCGTTTCTACAGAATAGCAGCGGAAGCTTTCCTTTATTCCTTTGCTTTAACCGGGAAATAATAGTCCATCTGCTCGTATCCCAGTATTTTTTGTGCAAGGGGCGATGTGATAATGTTTCCCAGCTCAGGACGGGATGTATCACGTTCAAACCCGTTTTCACTTAAGAACTGCTCCATTTCCGCATTCATACGATCCTTATCCGTTCTCTGGTCTATGTCCGTGGCAACAGCATAAAGGCCGCCCTGGAAATCTATTATTTCCAATTCCGGCGGAACCGTCATTCCGTCTTCATACAGATACAGCCAGACAAATCCGTCTTCTTCCCCATACAGGAAATCCTTAGGGAAAAGGCTGCGCTTCTGTGCTGAGAACCATTCCTCAAAAAGCGGGAAATTTCCTTCTCCAAACATACCTTTGCCCGATGAAACCATCTTGCAGGGGGGCATCTCATAAATCCTTATACTTTGCATTTGATTTCCTCCAATTCGTTTTTCTGAAATTACCCATTGATGTGATCACATTTCACACTATACCTCAGCGGCATTCCAAAAAATGAACATTTTTTATCATTCTGCAAAGATGATTATTTTTTCAAGGGCATATAAAATTCAAAAAGACAATACTCGCCGTCAAATTCATCCATATCTATTTTCTCCAGATGTATCTCTGCAGGCGGATCTTCCGTATTGCAATACCTGCCAATGGCAGCATACATTTCATGTGCGGTTTCCTGTGAAATCTCCCTGTAATGATGCCGGCCAATATAATGGAATTTTACGCAGGAATATCCCCCAAAGGAATCTGCCTTCATACCCTCCGGAATTTGATCCGTATGATTACATTCCACTGCGGTCAAGTACTTTGAGTAAGAATATCCTGCTCCAAGGTGATGTGTCAGTCCGTAAAATACATGATTGTTTGTAACGTTATGAATGATCTGCCTTTGATGGTCCCAGAAGTCCAGCGCAACCTTCGGGCAGAGCCACATGGAATCATGATACGGAATATCATGCTCTGCTCCGACCAGCGAGATCTCAGGAAACATAACAAATTCAGGGCCAAATAATAAGCCGCTGCCACATACATATCCGTAATCCTGAATGGGCGGAGTAACATTTACAATAGGGTGGGTCCTGCGGTAGTTTCCGGGGGTAATACCAAATTCATCCTTAAATGCACGGGAAAAAGACTGCTCATACTCATAGCCGCAGGACATGGCAATATCCAGGATACTTTTTTTGCGGTCAAGTATAATCGGTAAACTGTTGGTAAGTTTTCTTTTCCGAATGTAATCGGCTACAGAGATACCATACGCAAATGTGAACAGCCTGTGCAGATGAGATGCGGAATAACCGGCAGCTCTGGCGGCATCCTCCATATCAATTTTTTGTTCCAGATTTTCTTCAATATATTGAAATAACAACTTAAACATACAGGGATAACACTCCATGCTGCAAATTTCTGAAAATATTAACTGATCCGTTACTTTAGTATAACACTTCATTTCCAAAAATAAAATCAATATATTTATGTACAGCCAGCCCGACCTTTGCTATAATGTCCTCATGCCCTCCTGATACGATTTCCCTTAAAAAACGAAACGGAGCAGATCTTTGATGAAGAAAAAAAGCAAAATACTCAAAATAATAAAATGGACCGCACTTACCTTTTTCCTGTTGGCAGCGGTATTCTTTTTGGTCAGAGCCATCGGAAAGGCAGTTTACAGCCGGACTCCTGACGGCGGTATTAATCAATCCATGTATATTGATATTAACGGTACAAAGCAGTGGATCAATATTTATGGAGAGGATCTGGACAATCCGGTCCTGCTTTACTTACACGGCGGACCCGGCTCGGCAACCAGTACTATTGATTACGCGTATACAAGAAAATGGGCAGATGTGTATACTGTGGTAACATGGGACCAACGTAATTGCGGGAAAAGCTATGGCGCAGAGCAGAACGATATTGTATTGACGCGGGAATTATTTATGACAGACGGAAAAGAGGTTACGGAATTTATTCTGGATTACCTTGCCAAAGATAAGCTGACAATTCTCGGACACTCTTGGGGCTCGATTTACGGAGCAAACCTGGTGCTTGAATATCCGGAATATTATGAATGCTTTATCGGGACCGGACAGCTTGTGGATTACCTGGAAAACGAAGAAGCGTTCCGCCAGGAGGCGCTGCTATGGGCCAAGGACGATCAGGAAACTTTAGCGTTAATCAATCAGCTGACTCCCGATCATGTTACGATGGAACACATTACTGCCAGAAATGCCATCATGCAAAAATACGGCTATGACATGATGGCGAATGGTTCCGATTACAATTTCATTACAACAATTATATTTAATCCCAATTACTCCCTTATAGATTGGCTGGATTATTTGCAGGGAGATATGGGCGTCTATTTGGACTTTTTTGCTTCCCAGGAATTTGCTTCCTTCTCCTTAAAGGGCAGAACGGATTATCAGGTGCCCTTTATAAACATAAACGGCGATAAGGATTATCAAACAAACTATAGGTTAGCACAGGAATATTTTGAGCAGGTAAATGCGCCGTATAAAAAAATGTACATCATGGAAAATATGACCCATGGCTTATTGGAATCAGATTCCGAAGGCTTTTCCGAGATCCTCCATCGAATTGCAGAAACAGAAAAAACGCGATAAGTATTAACGGGCATCCTCGGCCGCCTTCAGCGTCACCTCCACGGACAGCAGCCCGTCCTCCAGCTCCCCACGGATTGTGCCCCCCATAGCCTCCGTGAACTGTCTGCACAGATAAAGCCCGATACCGCTTCCCCGGCTCCTTGATTTGTCCTGGGTATAAAAACGGTCAAAGATATGGGCAGTATCAACATAAGTGCTTACGGGATTGGACACCGTCAGCACCACCCGGTCCCCTTCCCGGCAGATTTCAAAGAAAATATCTCCCTCCGTATATTTTACCCCGTTTGAAATCAGATTCTGGATCACCCGATTCAGCATTCCCGGATCTGCCAAAACCATCACCGGCCTGCCCGGATCTTCAAAACGGGGCACAATTCCCTTGTCTTCGAAAACAGGATAGCCGGCAAGGATCTGCTCGCAGAGAATTCCCGCCGCATCCACCGTCTCCGGCTTTGGCGTACAGCCCTCCGCATCCAAAACAGACAGCTCAAAAAAATCGTTCATCAGCAGATTGCAATAACGGGACCGCTCCAGGCAGATCTGCAAAAGCTCCCTGATTTTCTGATCCTTACATTCCCGCTCCGCCATCTGTAAATAACCAATCACCGAGGTCAGCGGCGTTTTCATATCATGGGATATATCCGCAATGGAGGCTCTTAACGCTGCGGAAGCCGCATTGCTTTTGATAATCGTCTGCCGGATTTGCTCCAGCAGTTCATTAATTTTAAGAGCAACGGCCTCCACATCATCATCTACAAACGCAACCGTCACCAGCCGGGCCAGCCCGTCCTCCAGCTGGCCCGGAATGGATTTCAGCTGCTTTTTCACCCTTATGTGTTTTACCGCCAGGATCACGACAGCGGTAAAAAGGATTAAAATTATAACATATTCCACCGCTGTCTGCCCTCCTATTTGATTTCCGCTTTCCGAAATACAAATACAGCGATTGCCAAAAATACCAGCAGGGTAACTATCGCACTTACCGCCGTGGCAGCCAGGGTCCCCAGACCGCTGTCCTGTGCAAAGCAAAAGCAGGACAGGGTAAATAATTTTGTGCTGAGGAAATTCCGCAGGATATTACAGCACAAGGCCGCATAGAGAGCGGACAATGCAATCGCTTCCGCCATCTTTTTCACCAAAAAGGAAATCAACATCACTCCCCCTATGATTGCCGCCAGCTGCAGCAGTACCGTCAGCAGCCACAGCAGATTTCCAAGGCGGAACAGACTGGTATCAAATCCAATCACCCTACAAAATCCAATCAATGCGGAGACAATATATACCATATGAAGCAGAATGGAAAAAGCGCCTGCCGCCAGCATTCTGGAGAGCAGAATATGGGTGCGGCTGTACCCCAGCTTGATTTCATTGCCTATAGTGCGGTTGGAAAAATCTCTCCCGATAAACAGCGCCGCAATAATGGCAATCAGGAACACAAAAGAGGTATCGCTGACCGTGGCAGAAAAAGCGCCTGACATATGATCCGGCATAGCAAACTCTCTATTACCGATCCGGGTATCCCCATAAATATACCCCACCCCAAACATAAAAAGCATCCCAATATATCCGATCCAAAATCTTTTTAATTTATAAAACTCTACCTTTAACAGATTCGTCATTCCTTTTCACCTCCACGCTGCAGCTCATACTTCCGATGTAACAGTAAAGAAATAGTCCTCCAGACTCCTGCCCTGTACCGCCAGCTCCCCCACCACAATATGGTGCTCCGTCAGCGCCCGGGAAATCCGCTGTGGCTCTTCCGTAAAAGCGTATACATGCACAGTCCGATCATCCATCACCTTATAGTCCAGGACATGCAGCTCCTTCTCCAGCACGGTCACACACTCCGGCAGATCATCCGTGGAAATCCTCACATAATTCTCGCATTTCGCCGCCAGCTGTTCATGAGAAAGGCATTCCAAAATTTTTCCCCTGTGAATAATGATATAATCCGTTGCCAGCAGATAAAGCTCCTTCAAAATGTGGCTGGAGATCAGCATGGTAATACCCTGCTCTTCATTCAGCTTCTGCAAAAGCGTCCGCAGAGCGGATATATTCCTGGGGTCCAGCCCGTTGACAGGCTCATCCAGGATCAGCATATCCGGCTTCCCCACCAGCGCCAGAGCAATGCCCAGACGCTGCTTCATTCCCATGGAAAGTTTTTTCACCGCCTTTTCCCGCACGTCTGACAGGTCCAACAGCTTCAGCAGCTCATCACATACTGACTTGTCCGGATTTCCCACCAGGATTCGCTGCAGTTCCAGATTCCGCCATACCGAGAAATCCGGGTATAAGGCCGGTTCCTCGATGGTGCTGCCGATGCGTCTCCGCAGGGCCCGCATTTCCGCCTGCCCTTCCTTTCCATAGAGGGAGCAGCTCCCCTCTGCCGGAAAAGAAAGCCCTGTAAGAATGCGCATCAACGTAGTCTTGCCTGAGCCGTTTTCTCCGATAAAACCGTAAATATGCCCTCTCTCCAGGGTAACGGAAACATTGTCCAGTGCCCTGAAATGCCGGTAATTCTTTACAATATTGTTCGTCTGCAGTATCACATCCCCCATTTTGCCACTCCTTTCACCGCCGCTTACGGCATAAACCTGATGTCTGCGAAACGCCATTTTGCAGACAGACTTTGCCAATCCGCGCCTCCTTGTGCGGATCAGACAAAGTCGTCATGATTATGAAGGCTTTCACAATTACTTACCACATAACATGTTACAGGGTGATGTTAAAGGGATTCTTCACGAAACTTAAAGAAAAGTTAAAGTTTGGGCCGACTCATTTGACAAGCCGGTATCCCAGACCATACACAGTTTCAATATATTTTCTGTCCGTGTGTTCTGCTATTTTCCGGCGCAGATTGCTGACGTGGACATTCATGGTATTGTCTTCCTGCAGGTAGTCCTCACCCGTAACGATCTCGTAAAGCATACGTTTGGAAAAGATCCTGTCGGGATTTTTCATCAGCAGCTCCAGGATAGCATATTCCGTGGCGGTACAGACCAGCTCCTGCTCCCCCACAAAGACCCGTCTGGCGTCCGTCCTGATTACAAGTTCTCCAAAGGCAATCTCCCGGCTTTCCGCCTGCAGTGTACGCCGCAGTACTGCCTGGATCCGCAGCAGGACCTCGTCAATATCAAAAGGCTTGATGATGTAATCGTCCGCACCAAGCCGAAGAAGCTCTATCCTGTTATTAATTTCACCCTTGGCAGACAGTACGATCACCGGCGTGGTATCCGCCCTGCGCAGCTCTTTGATAATTTCCTCGCCGGACTTCTCCGGCAGCATCAGATCCAGCAAAATCAGGCTGTAGCTTCCCTGCCTGCCCAGAGCCAGGCCTTCCGCGCCGTTATCCGCGCTGTCTACAGTATAACCGCTCTTTTCCAGAACGCTCCGCAGCAGCCCGTTGATCGTCCTGTCATCCTCGATTATTAAAATCCTGCTCATACTTCCTCTCCATGTCACAATCTATACGCCGCAATTATATCCAGAATGTGATCCCGGTTTATATTCCCGCCCAAAGCGCTTCCGTCCGGGTTAAAGCTGACGGTATGCAGATCCGCGGGATCCTCGTCATAAGGATTTGCAGATTCTGCACCGTCCTCAAAATATTCACTGAGATACTTCATGGCATTCCCTGCAGGAAAAATGACATTGCCGTCACCTGTGGGAATGTGGATGTTTGCAAAGGCCTCCAGGATTTCCCTGGTCCGTATATTGTAGGGATTATCATGCTCCCTGCTTACAAGATAAGCAGGACTCGTCTTCACGGGTATTCCTTCCTTTGTCACACACTCCCCGAAGTACAGCACCGTCTCCAGGGGTATGGTTTCCTGATGAAAGGCATCTGCGGACAAAAGGATTTGATTGACCCCGCTTTCGGCCAGACCGTGGACCACCTCCCGGATCCTTCCTTGATCCCGGCTGAAAAACCCGTTGGTAATCAGCTGTCTTTTCGGTATCCCGCATTCCCTTGCCGCCTCATGGATTTTACACACGTCCTCGGGATACAGCAGGGGCTCGCCCCCAAAGGTCATGAGGGATTGCATATCGTAAGCACCGCATAAATCCCGCACTGCCTGCGCCCCAATCTTCCCGTCAATATGTACTCCGGCGGAGGTATGCTCTCCCTCGGAGCAGTGCTTGCAACGGCCGGTGCAGGCCATTGTTACCACGAATTCTATTCGATTCAAATTTTTTAAATACTTGTTCATAACGCTTTTGTCTCCTATGATGATATAAACATTCCATATTCCTTTGGTACATTTAAAACATTGTCCGTTGTATTAACCAGCAAAATATCTTTTATTTCCTGCTTAGGCACACTCTTTAATGACACCATACTGGAAAGTGAGTAAATATATTCCACCATATCGTCCATATTGGTAACTGCCAGGGAATCCGTATATTCTCGCTTTTCGACCGTCGAAAAAAACTGACTCAAAATCCCATATCCGTTTTGAAGCGTGAAAATGTCTCGTCCGCATAAGGTATCTCCTGAATATCTATCACCCTGTATTCCATATGATCGAAATTGCCTGTATTTTCTTTGGCTGCCATTAACATTCCTTCCGAAAAATCAGAAAGTACTATTTTGGAGCAGCAGCCAATCAAAGACTCCCTGTTTTTCCACATATCTCCGTTTCCACAGCCCAACTCTAATACCTTGTCCCCTTTCTCGATTTCATAATTTGAAACGATCCAGTTTCCAAAGCCCATCTTATTCGTTGAATATTTATCATGAATTGAGATTCTCGTATTTAAATTATTTGCAGTAGCGTATTGCTGTTTTACAACGGTTGTATCATTGATTTTGCTCATAATTTCCTCCATTCCGAAGCGTCACAAACTCCCGATTGAAAAATCAGCACATCAGTGTGATTTTTCAATCTTCACCTCGTTAAATCCTGTACCCACTTATATTTCCGAAACCGCACCAATACCCAGGGAATCTTCCCCACCTCGTCCAGACAGGTACACCCGTAAACCAAAACCGGCGGCCAGTGCAGGACAAAGGCTCCCGCAAGCGCAAGAGGAATGGCAATCATCCACATACAGACAATCAGGCTGTACATATCGAATAAAGTATCCCCGCCCCCATCCAGCACACCGTTTATCACCACGGTATTAATACAGCGCCCGATCATATAGATCGCCATAACCGCCATCATTCCCAGAAGATACTCCCCTGCCTGGGCCGTCAGAACCACCATTCCGGTGATAAGCGGCGTCACGGCAAGCACAAGGACGGCAGACAAAAAGCCAATGAGATAGGAAATATTTTTAAGCTTGATTCCATAAGCCTTTCCCCGGTCAAGGCGTCCCGCACCAAGTTCATTCCCCACCATAATTCCTGCCGCACTGCCTATGCCGTTGCACATACAGCAGATCAAATCCCGTACCACCGCCGCTACGGAATTGGCAGCCGCGGCATCGGTTCCCATATGTCCCATAATCGCCGTATACGAGGTAAAACCAATACCCCAGCACAAGCATCCGCCCATAAGCGGCAGGCACTGCCTGGCAAAATCAGCCTTAAGCTGTCCCGGCAGCTTTAGAAACCGCGCAAAAACCGGACGGATATAGGCTGCTTTTGACGATATGCCTATACACAGGGCAAGTTCGATGATTCGGGACAGGGTAGTGGCAAGCGCGGCGCCTCTGGCCTGCATTTTCGGCATACCAAACAGTCCGAAAATAAAGACGGCATTTAATCCGATATTTAGCAGCACTGCGCAACTGCTGATCAGCGCACAGGGCTTTACATGATCCGACACCTTCATAATTGTCAGATAGCACTGAGAGATACCCGTAAGCAGGTAAGACCATCCTGCAATGCGCAGATAGGAGCTTCCGATGGCAATCAGCGCCGCATCCGGGGTAAAAATGTGCATGAGCAGCTCCGGCGTCAGCTCACATGCAAGGAAAAACAACACAGATACCATTCCGTTGAAGCGAAGTATCATATTGAAAATATTCTCCAGCGTATATTTGTCTCCCTTTCCCCAATACTGGGCGCCAAGGATCGCTCCCGCCCCCGCAATGGCTCCCAGGATCATATTCTGGATAAACTGCACCTGCGTCGCAAGGGAAACAGCCGTCATCTCGTCCTGTGCAACCTTTCCAAGCATCAACGCATCCCCCGCCGCTACCGCCGCAAGCATCAGGCTTTGAAATGCAATGGGCAGAGCCAGCCTTGTCAGTGTTTTGTAAAATTCCTTTTTATTGAGACATGCTTCCTCTTTCTTCCGTTCATTCATTTCAGCTCTTCACTCCCTATATCATTCCCTCACAGGAAGATGTCTGCGTGTTTAATTCAGAAAACGGAATAAAGGCATCCGGGTTGACTGCCCGATCAGCAATTAACTTTTCCATCCAAATCACGCTGTACCATTTATTAAATTTATATCCGCATAAATTATGTTTCCCGACGGCTGTATAACCCATTTTTTTATGAAAGCATACACTTGCGTCGGTTAGATTTTCATCATCGTCACGCTGGGTAGTCGTAATACAGGCATATAAAATAAATACATTCTGCCGAATCAATCTGTTTTCCAATTCCTGATAAAGTTGTTTTCCAATCCCCTTTTTATGCCATTCTTCATGAAGATATATGGATACCTCTGCTGAATGCCTGTATGCTGCCCTTACATGAAACGAACCTGCATAGGTATATCCTATTATCTTTCCTTGTTCCACTGCAACTAAATATGGATATTCCTTCACTGTATTGATGATTCTTTGTCGAAAATCATCAATACATGGTACGTCATACTCAAAAGTAATTGCCGTCTTCTCTACATAGGGTGCATAAATACTCTGAATTGATTCAGCGTCTTCTGCCGTTGCAACTCTAATCTCCACAATATCGTGTCCTTTCCGGTTTCATATACAAAAGAGGATACGGGTTCCCCTGCTCATCACAATCCGTCCGTTGAAACACCCGAAACCCCCTCTCTGTCCTTGTGCTTCTCCCTACGCTTCCGTTCAAAGATTTACACCCCAAAACGGTATTCCTTTTCTTCTTTTTCATTCGCAGTAAGCCCGAACTTCTCAATAATAATATCTGCTGCTTCATCCGGACGAAGATTTGTATTATCTATCTTTATATGATTCTGAAACCAGATTTCCCCGTCATCTGAATTCAGCTTATGCTTTTCGGCATCGCTTAATAAATTGGCCCTGCTCCATGCCGTATCCCTTTTCGACGCTTTCCGCTCCATTCTGTGAGGGGTCTCATTTCTTTCAAGTCTGGCTTCCAGGCTTGCCCGCAATTCGACAAAATAAAACTCCCCTCCATTATCGGTAAAAAGATCCGCCACTTTTGATAAATACGCCCGCTCCTGCGGCATCTCAAACGCACAGACATATGTAAATATGAAATCAACATTATGCTTTACCGCAAGGTCAAAAGCCTTTTCTCTAAATGCGGCGTTAAACTCTTTTTGTGCCGGAGTGCCAAATCCAAATATCCTGTCAGATACCTCTATACTGTCATGGTTCATCATCATATTATATTTTAGCTTATCCCTCAGGCTTTCTGCGACTGTCATTTTCCCTACTGCCTGAGGACCACATATTATAATCAACTTTGCCATCTTAAGCTTCTCCCTGATCGCCCCTTTATCAGCGGCATCCCAAAACCAAAAAAGCGGGGTTCACCAACCACTCAGATGAATCCCTCTACGCCCAATAATCCTATGGCACCAATTTAAGATTACCGCCTGTGCCGCTGTTAGATTCTGATGACCTTTACCCCACCCAATTCGGGATTCGGCAAATTGCGATTCTGCCGACAAAAATTATGTTGCTTTGATTTTATCCCATGCCAGTTCAAGAAGTTCTGCGCCAGTAATCATTTTTCCATCATTTTCAGAATAATTTTTACCTAATTGTGCAATCAAATAAGCCGACATGGTATATGTATCCGATTTTTT
>CAJTKW010000095.1 GCA_910577035.1 uncultured Acetatifactor sp. | reverse complement strand
GCTTTGCGCTATTTATACGCTTTGCGCGACTTTTGCGCTTTGATTTCATGAATTGTTTGTGTGTGATACAGGAGGGGAGAATGAACGAGACAAGGCGCAGTATTGATATTCTGGACAGGTATCCCAGGGTGGATGAGGGGCTTGTGGACTCGCTGCTGGCGGCGGAATGCGCGGGGAGCGGCCGTAAGATCGTGGTTCTGGATGATGATCCCACAGGTGTTCAGACCGTGCATGATGTATCCGTCTATACGGACTGGAGCCCGGAGAGTATCCGGGCAGGCTTTGAGGAGGACCGGCCGCTGTTTTTCCTGCTGACCAACTCCAGAAGCTTTACCCCGGAGCAGACAGCCCGGGCCCACAGGGAGATCGGGGAGCGGGTGGCGCAGGCGGCCGCAGAGGCCGGCAGGGAGTATCTGATCGTCAGCAGAAGCGACTCCACCCTGCGGGGGCATTATCCCCTGGAGCCTGAGCTCCTGGCGGAGGTATACAGAGAGCGCCGGGGAAAGGAGGTGGACGGGGAGGTCCTTTGCCCGTATTTCAAGGAGGGAGGCCGGTTTACGCTGGACAATGTGCACTATGTACGGTATGGACGGGAGCTGGTTCCTGCCGGTGAGACGGAGTTTGCAGAGGATGAGACCTTTGGCTACAGGGCCAGCAGCCTCTGCGAATACATTGAGGAGAAGACGCAGGGGGCCTGCAGAAGCCGGGACTGCCTCTGTGTGAGCCTGGAGCTGCTGCGAAGCCTGGATTTGGATACAATAACGGAACTGCTCTGCAGCGCGGAGCATTACCGCAGAATCGTGGTGAATGCGGTGGAGGACTGTGACGTAAAGATTTTTGCCATTGCCCTTTACCGGGCACTGGCCAGGGGCAAGTATTTTACCATTCGTTGTGCGGCGGCACTGGTAAAGGCCCTGGGAAACATTTCAGACAGGCCCCTGCTCTCCGGAAAGGAGCTGGCAGCGAAAGGCAGCGGGGCCGGAGGAGTGATCCTGGTGGGAAGCCATACGGCAAAGACCACCGCGCAGCTGGAAGAGCTGAAAAGCCTGGAGCAGATTGTTTTTCTGGAAATGGATTCCGACCTGGTGCTGACGCCAGGAGCCCTGGAGAAGGAGGCTGCCAGGCTTCTTTCCCTGGAGGAAGAGCTGATTCCTCAGGGAAAGACAGTGTGTATTTCCACGAAAAGGGCCCTGTTGAAGGTAGAAAACGACAGCCGGGAGCAGGCTCTGCTTCGTTCCGTGCAGATCAGCCGGGCCCTGCGGCGGCTGGCGGGGGAGCTTCGGGCGGCTCCGGCCTTTGTGGTGGCCAAGGGGGGAATTACCTCCAGCGACGTGGGGGTGAAGGCCCTGAAAGTGAAGAGGGCTGCAGTAGCGGGACAGATCCAGCCGGGGGTGCCGGTCTGGCAGACCGGTCCGGAGAGCCGTTTCCCGGGTATTCCGTATATTATTTTCCCGGGAAATGTGGGAGAAAGGGATACCCTGAAAAGGGTGGTGGAGATTTTGCTGGGGGAAATGTAAGCGGAAGACACAAGGAGGATTTAAAATGAAGATTGGATTGATTTATACAAGTACCACGCCGGAGCTGATCGGCCTGGTGGAGGAGGAAGTAAAGAAGCAGGTCGGGGAGGCGGAGCTTTACAGCCTGCAGGATCCCTCTATTCTGGCGGAAACCAGGGAAGCCGGCTATGTGACACCGGGGGCGGCGGCAAGGCTTGTTGCCATGTATATGAAGGCAGTCTGCGAGGGCTGTGACGCCATACTCAACCTCTGCTCCTCCGTGGGGGAGGCAGCGGACAGCGTCCAGACCACAGCGGCCTATATCGGTGTGCCCATTGTACGTGTGGATGAGGAGATGTGCAGAGAGGCTGTGCGCAGGGGGAAACGGATCGGTGTGATGGCCACGCTGCCCACGACCCTGGAGCCTACCAGAAATACGATCAGGCGCATGAGCCGTGAGTGCGGCAGGGCAGTGGAGCTGACAGACTGTCTGGTGGAGGGAGCCTTCGGACTGAACCAGGAGGAATTCCGGCAGAGGATGGCGGAAAGCGCAGGAACCATTGCGGACAGCGTGGACGTGATTGTGTTTGCCCAGGGAAGCATGGCATACTGCGAACAGTATATTTCGGATCTGTATCAAAAGACGGTGCTTTCCAGCCCGCGGTTTGGAGCGGCGGAGCTGAGAAAGGCACTGAGGAAGAAAGGGGTGCTGCAATGAACGGTTTCGGAAATAAGGTGATGCTCTCCGTGGCGCCGGTGTCTGCTGTCTGCACTCATATAGATCCCCGGGCAATAGCGGAGGATGTGGCAGTTTGCTGCAAAAACGGTGCTTCCATGGTACATCTGCACGTCCGGGACAGGGCCGGGCGGCTGACTCCGGATCTGGGGCTTTTGAAGGAAACCGTTGACCTGATCCGGGCCTCCTGCGATATTGTGGTGGAGATTTCCACGGGGGGAGTGTCGGAGCTGACAATAGAGGAGCGTTGTCAGCCCTGCAGTCCGGATTATGTGGAGGCAAACAGCCTGAACGTAGGCAGTGTAAACCTGGGAGAGGCGGTGTATCAGAATCCGATCCGGGATGTGCGCTACTGCGTGGAGCAGATTCTGGGTCACAATAAGCGGCCAGAGATCGAGGTCTTTGAGCTGGGAATGATCCATACGGTGAAGGAGCTGGATGAGAAATACTCATTTTTAAGGCCGATCCTGTTTGCCCTGGTATTCGGCCACGGCGGGGAAATGCCGGCCACAGTGCCGGCCTTAAAGCATATGGTGGAGTTCCTGTATGAGACCTTCCCGGGACAGGGGGAGGTGCTTTGGGGGTATACCCAGGTCCACAGGCAGGATTGGGAAATGATGGGCAGGGCGCTGGATATGGGGGCAGTCAGCCTGCGGATGGGCTTTGAGGATTCGGATTATCTGGCGCCCGGTGTCCGGGCCTCTTCCAATGGGGAGCTGACGGCCCGGGCGGCAGAGCTTGTACGGGAGAAGGGCATGGTGCCAATGACGGCGGCAGAGGCCCGGGAGATGATGAGGATATGATTTTTATTCCCTGAGGTCAATTCCTCTTACCGTCCGGCGGACTTTCAGTATGGAATCGGGAGAAACGGAAAGCTCGTCGATGCCCATGCGCAGAAAGGTCCCGGTAAGCGAGGTGTCGGCCCCCAGCTCCCCGCAGATGCCGATTCGGATGCCGTGTCGGCGGGCGCTTTCCGCACTTATCTCAATCAGGCGCAGGACGGCCTCATGGTGGGGATCGGCAAACTGCGCCACATCAGGGTTCTGCCGGTCACAGGCCAGGGTATACTGGGTGAGGTCATTGGTGCCTACGCTGAAAAAGTCTGCCAGGGGCGCCAGCTTTTCGCTGATGAGGGCCGCCGCGGGGGTCTCGATCATGATCCCCAGCTCTACCTGGTGGGAAAAAGGAATTTCCTGCTGTCTGAGCTCTTCTTTCACCTGGCCGCAGACCGCCAGGATTTTTTCCAGTTCCCAAACGGCGGTTATCATGGGAAACAGGATGCCCAGATTCCCATAGACAGAGGCTCTGTACAGTGCCCGCAGCTGGATCCTGAAAAGCTCCGGGCGCAGCAGGCAGAGGCGGATGGCCCGCAAGCCCAGGGCAGGGTTGTCCTCCTTTTTCAGGCGGAAATAGTCCGCCTGCTTATCCGCGCCAATATCCAGGGTGCGGATGATTACTTTTTTACCTGCCATGTCCTCAAGTACTTTTCTGTAGGCGGCAAACTGTTCCTCCTCCGAGGGATAATCGGAGCGCTCCAGATACAGGAATTCACTGCGGAACAGTCCGATGCCTCCGGCATCGTTAGCCAGGGCATCTTTTACGTCACGGACACTTCCGATATTGGCGTAAATATCTATTTTTTTCCCGTCCAGGGTTACATTTTCCCTGCCTTTGAGTTCCCGGAGCAGACTTGCCTTCCGGGTGAGGGTGAGCTGTTTGTCCGTCAGCTTTTTCAGGATCTCCCCGTGGGGATTGATAAAAACCTCTCCGGTGCTGCCGTCCACGACTGCTTCGTCGCCCTCCCCGGCATTCCGAAGAAATTCGTCCCCAACGCCGATTACCGCGGGGATATTACGGCTTCGCGCGAGGATGGCGGTGTGGGAGCCGGCGGAACCCCGTGCCGTGACAAAGGCCAGGACGTTTTCCCTGTTAAGGGAGGCGGCTTCGCTGGGGGTAAAATCGTCGGCGCAGAGGATGACTTTTTCTCCGGCCGGCATCGGGCGGGAATCGGTTCCGGAGAGAATTCGGATCAGGCGCAGGGAAACATCCCATACGTCTGCTGCCCGGGCCTTCATATAGGGATCGTTCATGGCCGCAAACTTTGCCGCAAAGACTTCTGCCGTGAGTCTGACGGCGTATTCGGCATTTGCGCTCCGGCTGTCAATTGCGTGGACGACGGATTGGTCGAATTCCGCATCCAGCAATATCATCTGGTGTGCTTCAAAGACTGCGGCGCTGTCCCTGCCGGCTTCCTGCAGGGCGTGTTCCCCAAGCTCCTGCAGCTGTCCGAGAGCCAGCGCCTTTGCCTGCCGGAAGCGGGCCTTTTCGCCTTCCGTGTCTGCTATGTGCAGATATTCCGCTTTTGGATCAGGCCTGCGAAACAGACGCAACTTACCAAACGCCACCGCCTCACCGATCCCTGTGCCCTGATATTTTCTCATATTTGTATTCATGGGGTGAGTCTCCTTTGAGGGCACAAAATGCCCATATTTGTGGGGCTGTCTGCAGGATGCTTTCCTCTCAGGCAAGCTGCTCCAGCAATTGATAAATCCTGTCCTTCTCTGCCAGGCCGTCCGAAAAGGCAGTGGCGCCGCCTGCTGCCGTTCCCAGCTTCAAGGCGTATTCGGGACCGCCGGATTCCAGGCCTGCGAGAAAGCCTGCCACCATGGAGTCCCCTGCGCCCACGGAATTCTTCACCAGGCCCCGGCAGACACCACATCTGTGAACCCGGCCCTGCTCCTCCAGAAGGAGTGCGCCCCGGTCCGCCATGGATACCAGTACATTTACCGCGCCTTTTTCCTGCAGCTCTTTTGCCCGGAGAAGGATTTCTTCCACTGTTTTCGGCTCCTCGCCGAACAGCTCCCCCAGTTCATGAGTATTCGGTTTGATGAGAAAGGGCCTGTATTTTAACACATTCAGCAGCAAATCCCCGGCAGCGTCCACCACTGTCCTGATGCTTTTGCCGGCCAGCCGGGCCAGGATCTGCTCGTACGTATCGCCGGGCAGGGTGCCGGGAATACTTCCGGCCAGTACCAGTATGTCACCGTCCTGCAGCCTGTCCAGCTTTTCATAAAGCTGTGCCAGCGCGTTTTCCGGGATCCCGGGGCCCTGGCCGTTCAGCTCCGTTTCTTCCGCCGCCTTGATTTTGACGTTGATCCGGGAGCAGCCGTCGGCCAGATGCACGAAGTCCGTTTTGATTCCCGCCTCCCCGGCGCCGTCTTCAATGGCCTTGCCGATGAAGCCGGCCACAAACCCAAGGGCCGTTGATTTTATCCCCAGCCGGGCCAGCACAATGGAGACATTGACGCCCTTGCCGCCGATGTACATTTGTTCGGAGACGGTGCGGTTAAGCCTTCCCAAAGCCATTTCGTCCATATGTACCACATAGTCGATGGCGGGGTTGAAGGTTACGGTATAGATCATGGCAGTTCCTCCTGACCGGAACCGGTGCGCCGAAGATATTCTTCAATTAATTTTGGCTGTATGAACGGATAGGTCCAGTCTGTGGGCAGCTCGTCCGTCAGATAGACCCGTTCCATTTCGCTTTCCAGCCTGCCTGAAAATTCCGTAATTTCCGCGAAGCACAAAAGGCCGAAGGATTCCCTGCCGGTTTCGTTTACCCGGGTCTTTCCCGTAACGGAATATACACACAGGGGCCTGAGGTCAAATGCAAGGGCGCCGGTTTCTTCCTGAAGTTCCCTTTCGGCGGTTCCGAGAATATCCTCGCCGGGCTCCCTGCGGCCGCCGGGCACCTCAAAGGTATCCCGCTCTTTATGCTTGCAGATTACCCATTTGCCGCCGCTTCTGGCAATGATGACTGCAAATTCCAACAGGGAGTCTTCTACGGTTTCATAAAATTTTACGTTTATCATAGTATTCCTCATTTACTGAGTTTGATTGATACGACTTCTTATTTTGATTCTAGCACAGGTTACTGGCAATGAAAAGTTAAAAGCCTGATTTAATTGTTATATTGCATCCGGGTGAATATCCGGGTACAATAGACAAAAACAGGCAACGTGAAAGAAAGCCGGAAGGACTTATCGGAAAGCTTTAAAAAGCTGCCGTATCGGCAGCGGAACAGGAGGAAATATGGAGAAAAAAGAATTTTCCTGTACCAGGGAGGGACTTACCATCCGGGGGACGGAATACAGACGGGACAGAAAGGAGGGGCAGCAGGAAAGGCAGCCCATAGCGGTGGTCTGCCATGGTTTCGGCGGGAATCAGTATGACCTGGTGTTTTATGCGGAAGCCTTTGCGGAGATAGGGTACGCAGTGTATTGCTTTGATTTCTGCGGCGGCTCTGTGGTGGGTAAGAGCGACGGAAGCAGTCTGGATATGACCATTGACACGGAGGCGGCGGACTTGAAGGCTGTCCTGGACTATGCGAAGAGCCTGCCTTATACGGAGGAAAAACATATCCTTCTGGCAGGGGGAAGCCAGGGAGGCTATGTGGCGGGGATTGTGGCGGCGGAAAGAGCGGCGGAGATCGAAAGGCTGATCCTGTTTTATCCGGCCTTGTGTATTCCGGATGATGCCAGGGCCGGGCGCCTGGGCGGAGCCAATTATGATGTGAATCGGGTGCCGGAGGCGATAGATACCTTCGGCGTGAGAATCGGCAGGAAGTTTCACGAGGGTGTGGTGGACAAGGACCCGCTGGCGCAGATCTGCGGCTACGGAGGACCGGTGCTGCTGATCCACGGGTCGGAGGACATGCTGGTGAATGTCCGTTATGCAAAAGCGGCGGCTGCGGCTTATGAAAACTGTCACCTGCAGATCCTGCAGGGGGCGGGGCACGGCTTTTCCCGGCAGCAGCGGGAGCAGGTAATCGTGTCCGTCAGGGAATTCTTAAAAGGGCACAGGGAAATTCTCTGCATCCGCGTACAGATCACCGGCAGTGAGGAAAAGCAGGAAGGGGACGAGACGGTCTGCCTTATCCACTTTGAAGGGGACTGCGAAAATGAGTATTTTAAGGGGCGAATCCTTCCCGGCGCCGTGGACGAGCAGCGCTACAGGCAGGGGCAGCAGGTGTCTGTCCGCGCTTCCTATGAGCTGGAAGGCCGGGACTGCAAGGGAAATGCCTGCAGGATCGGGATTGTGAACCAAAAGGCGGAGGACGGGTGTTTCAGGCCTCAGGTGCAGACGGACAGCCCGGAGCTGGCTTTCTTAAACCACAGCACCCTGCTGGCGGCGCTGGAATTTTATCCCGGCGGGCTGACGGTGCGGATATTTGCAGAGTGACAATAGGAACTTGACACCCTCCAAGCGTTATGATATGATACATATATCAAAATGAAATCAAAAGAATATGGAGGGAGTTACTATGACAGAGAAAATTTACGTGACAAAAAAGAACGGTATGCGGGCATTGGTCCTGAATCTGTTGTTTCTGGCGGCAGCCATAGCATGTATTGTGTTCGGCGCGAACGGGTTATCGGAAGCGGACAGATCGGGAGAAGGGGGGATTCTGGGAGCCGTGCTGCTTGTGGCAGGGCTGGCCGGCACCCTTTTCGGCTGGATTCCCCTCTGCGGCCTGAAGGTCTTAAAGCCTCAGGAGGCCCTGGTGCTGACCCTGTTTGGAGAGTATAAGGGTACCATCCGCGAGCCGGGATTCTATTTTGTCAATCCTTTCTGCAGCGCGGTGAACCCGGCAGCGGCGACCAAGCTTGCCCAGAGCGGCGATATACAGGGAAACGTCAGCCAGGCGGCAATGACGGCGCTTAACGGCATCAATATCAGTACCGGGGCGGCGGAGACAGGAAAAAAGATTTCTTTAAAGGCCATGACGCTGAACAACGGAAAGCAGAAGATCAATGACTGTCTGGGCAATCCGGTGGAGATCGGCATTGCCGTGATCTGGCGGGTGACGGATACCGCCAAAGCGGTTTTCAACGTGGACAATTACAAGGAATACCTTTCCCTGCAGTGTGATTCCGCCCTGCGCAACATTGTGAGGATTTATCCGTATGACGTTGCGGCCAATGTGGATACCACCGGCGACGGCCAGGCGGACGAGGGAAGCCTGCGGGGTTCCGCCGAGGTTGTGGCGGAGCGGATCCGGCAGGAGATACAGGGAAAGGTCCGCGATGCGGGGCTGGAAATCATTGACGCGAGAATCACCTATCTGGCTTATGCGCCCGAAATCGCGTCAGTGATGCTGCAGCGCCAGCAGGCTTCCGCCATCATTGACGCCAGAAAGATGATTGTGGACGGTGCAGTGGGCATGGTGGAGATGGCACTGGAGAGGCTGAACGAGAAGCAGGTGGTAAATCTGGACGAGGAGCGCAAGGCGGCTATGGTCTCCAATCTGCTGGTGGTTCTGTGCGGCAACCGGGATGCCCAGCCCGTGGTGAATTCCGGGAGCCTGTACTAATGGCGGAAAAGAAACAGATTCCGCTGAGGCTGTCCGAAAAGCTGTATGCGGAGATCGCCGCCTGGGCAGAGGATGATTTCCGTTCGGTAAACGGCCAGATTGAATATCTTTTGACGGAATGTGTCAGGCAGCGGAAAAAGGACGGCAAATACGTATCGGAAACCATGGACGTTCCGCCGGAATTAGAATTGTGAAAGGCGAAAAGATTTTCTGAGGAAGCGCTGATTAAAGCATCGCTTCCTCAGAGCCTCCGGCGGCATGTCGGAAAGTGTGAGGAGGAATCCGGCGATATGGATAAAAGGTTGTTGCGAAAACTGATTTATACCAGGGTGGATGCAGTGCTGGAAATATTGGGTTATGTGTTTCTCCTGGGGTCTTTCCTGATTGCGGTGGCGGCCTGTGCCACCGGAACCATGGTAGTCGAAAAATTTGATAAGGCCGGAAACGTAATCAAATACGGACCTCCCGCTATCTTGTTTTTGATGCCGGCTTCTATGCTTTTCTGTAACCTGCTGTTTTCACTGGTGCTTCATCTATCCAATCCGGGTACCTGGTGGAATATGCCTTTTAAGCCGAGGCCCGGCAGGGAGATTGTGTTATATCGGGATATAGTCAGGATGCAGACCGTGATGGAATTGTTGTTTGGAAGTTACACCCTTGGGTTCAACATTATCCTGTACCGGGGGTATGGGGATGCAATAACGCCGCTTACCACTGTTTTTACGGTGGCAGTTCTGGGAGATATTGTGGGGATGCTGGTAATTTCTGCAAGACATAACCGGGCGGGATAAACATATGAATAAAGCGCGGCTTTTGCGCTTTGGTTTCACGGATGTGTGGAAGGTTGGCAAAAAAGATTCAGGAGGAACGGACGGATGAAATTTATTTCATGGAATGTGAATGGGCTGCGGGCCGTGATGGGTAAGAACTTTATGGAAGAGTTTCGGAAGCTGGATGCGGATTTCTTCTGCCTGCAGGAGACAAAGCTTCAGGAGGGGCAGATTCAGATGGATCTGCCGGGCTATTATCAGTACTGGAATTATGCGGAGAAGAAGGGGTATTCCGGTACGGCGGTCTTTACCAGGCAGGAGCCGGAGCAGGTCACTTACGGCATGGGAAAGGAAGAGCATGACCATGAGGGGCGGATTATCACCCTGGCGTATCCGGAATTTTATCTGGTCACTGTTTATACCCCCAATTCACAGCGGGAACTGACCCGGCTGGAGTACCGTATGCAGTGGGAGGATGATTTTCGTATTTATTTAAACAATCTGGCAGAGGATAAAGGCGTCATTGTCTGTGGGGATCTGAATGTAGCCCATCAGGAGATCGACCTGAAGAACCCCAAGACCAACCGCAATAACGCAGGCTTTACGGACCGGGAGCGGGGGAAGATGACGGAGCTGCTTGGCAGCGGTTTCGTAGACAGCTACCGCCATTTTTACCCTGAAAGGGAAGGTGTCTACAGCTGGTGGTCTTACCAGTTTCATGCCCGGGAAAAAAATGCCGGATGGCGTATTGATTATTTCCTGGTTTCGGATAATTTTGCGGACAGAATGACAGGCGCGGCCATCCATACGGAAATCTACGGCTCCGATCACTGTCCCGTGGAACTGACGATATGATGCCGAAGCTGTGAGATACTTGCTTTTAGTTTTTTTAAAGTTTGCTGTCTTTTGGATTCGGCGGATGGAGGGCGGCGGCAGCTTTGGCGGCCGCCGGGCATGAATAGATAAAGTGATTTCAGGAAAAACTGTTCCAATAAGTCTTGGACAGTTTTTTTGCTGCGGAAAGGAAATTACAATGGAATCATTATGGGAGAGCGGGGTGCGGATACCCCGGAGAAGGCCGGCGGAAGGGCTGCATGAGCGGGACGTGGTGGTGATCGGAGCGGGAATGACGGGAATTCTCACTGCCTGGCAGCTGCAGAAGGCGGGTAAGAGAGTTGCGGTGCTGGAAGCCGGACGGATTGCAGGAGGCCAGACCGGGCGTACCACCGCCAAGATCACTTCCCAGCATGGCATGATCTACAGCCGTATGCTTCAGGAGCTGGGGCAGAGGAAGGCCGGTCTGTACGCGGAGGCAAATCAACGGGCGATTTCGGAATATGAACATATTATAGCGGAAAACGGAATCGACTGTGATTTTGAAAGGCTGCCGGCATACCTTTATTCCACCTCGGACAGGTCAGGACTGCATGCTGAGGCGGTGGCAGCCGCTGCCCTGGGGATTCCTGCCCGCGAAGCAAAGATTACGGAGCTGCCCTTTGCGACGGTGGAAGCCGTGTGCTTTGAGAATCAGGCTCAGTTCCATCCGTTGAAATTTATCCGTGCCCTGGCGGCAAAGCTGGAGATCTACGAGAACAGTCCGGTGAGAAGTGTGGGAAGCCGGATCGTCTGTACGGACAGGGCCAGATTCCTGACAAAGAGTGTTGTTTTTGCCACCCATTATCCGTTCAGGGATCTGCCCGGTTTCTATTTTCTGAGGCAGCATCAGGACAGGAGCTATGTGGTGGCGCTTAAGGGCTGCAAACCCTTGCAGGGAATGTATTATGGAGTGGACAATGCCGGGCTTTCCCTGCGCAGTGCAGGGGATATTCTGCTGCTGGGTGGGAATGCACACCGCACCGGAGAAAACAGAAAGGGAGGCGCCTTTGGCAGCCTGAAGGCTGCTGCCTGCAAATTTTACCCGGAGGCAAAGATCGCATACATGTGGGCGGCCCAGGACTGCATGCCCCATGACGGAATCCCGTTGATCGGCAGATATTCTCTATGGCATCCGGACTGGTACGTGGCTACAGGGTATGGAAAATGGGGCATGACCTCTTCCATGGTGGCGGCCTTGCTGCTGACAGATCTGATACGGGGAAAGCACAATCTCTGGGAGAGTGTCTTTGCCCCCGGACGGATCCGTCCCCAGGCGGCAAAGGAGAACTTCCGGCGGGATGTGCAGGTAAGCGCAAGAGGTCTGTGGAAAGGCATTACCCGGGGAAAGGAAAAATGCAGATGCGGCGAGGGGGAATTTCAGGCCCGCTGTACCCATATGGGCTGCAGGCTGGTGTGGAATCCCCATGAAAAGAGCTGGGACTGCCCCTGTCACGGATCCCGGTTTGACGGGGAAGGGAAAGTCCTGGACGGACCTGCCCGGAAGCCGCTGTCCCGGCCGTCCCGCAGGTGAGATCCTTCATCATATATCGTAACGGTTCAGTGCCCTGCCTGAACCGTTATAAAAATTCCGGTTGCAGGACCGGGGAAAATGTGCTATGCTCTGAATATCCTATTGAGAAAGGTGGTGAGAAGTATGAAGCAATACGAGGTTCTTCTGGCGAAGGAGTTATTTCGCGGCAGTGACATCATACGCGGATTTTCGTACAAGGTGGCAGGCACAAGGGACAACTATGCCCATTTTTGGCAAGCGGATTGTTTTGTATGCGGCTCACCATGTAAGATATTGTCCGGAGGCATGACGGGAAGATAGCCTTGTCATGGCACGGCGTCATACATATGCGGAGATAATAAGGGGAAGAGAATGCCCTGTGCAGACAAAACGGTCTGTGCAGGGTATTTTTGTGCCTGAATACAGGATGTATTTAAGCTTCCTGCCCGGGGAAACGGGCATGGGAAGAAGGGGAAGCCCGGAGGCAGATTATTTAAAAGTCCAGCTAAGAAATGTCAATAGGTAAAATAAAAATGTTTAAAAAATTTTT
>CAJTKW010000094.1 GCA_910577035.1 uncultured Acetatifactor sp. | reverse complement strand
GAATTATGTATTGATTGAGGAGCCTATTAACCAGAAAGATAAATTTCTATCAAATGAAAAGTTGATATTGGATAATATACAATATTGTTTTGAGGGGAAATCAGATATAGAAGATCTGGTGCAAGAAGGAAAATGGAAACCATTAGGCCAGGCGCTATGAGCGTCTGGGCCGGAAGGTGTCAGGAGGGCCGGAGGGCGTGCCGGAAAAGGCATATTTCCAGTCCGACCTCTACGGGAGCCCCCTGTTTGCCACAGATGCCCAGGGAAGCCTGCTGCAATACGCGGAGCGGGGGATCTGGGGGGATTTAAAGCCCGGCGTGGAAGCGGTGCCCGGACTGGAGGAAAGCCTGCGGTTTACCAGCTACAGCCATGACCCTGTGATCGGGAAATATTTCGCCCAGGCAAGGTTCTACGACAGTGCAGGGGGCAGGATGCTATCCATGGACCCCGTGAAAAGCGGTCTGAACAGGTACTGCTACTGCAATAACGACCCGGTGAACCATGAGGGTGTCGATGAAACGGAGGTCATTACCAGCGGCCTTACGAACGCAGCAGCCGGACATATATCAGGAAGTTCCAGAACGGAGATATGTAATATCGAAGTATGACAAAAATATATTACAAAAGAGGAAACGAAGCAGTTAACTAAAAGCAGAAGCAGCATCTTGGGTATGGAGCCTTAGAGCTGCTTTTTTTATTTGAAGAAATAAGGAACAGCTATCTTAAAACATAATTTTTAACTGCCATTTAGTTTACATATTTTCATCCTTTATCTTTTTCCTCTTATGGAGGATCAGGATATGGGGGAATTAATGTATTTAATCTGCAAGATACGCACAGACAAGGACGCTTTTCAGGAGTTAGTTGATAAAATGGAGCCGCTGATTAACAAGAATGTCCGACTGTTGTACAAGGACGAGAAAGAGGACGTCCGTTCGGAAATGACATTGGCCCTGTGGGAAGCGGTAACGAAGATTAATTACTGTGAAAATGACGGACAGTGTATGAGCTTTTTGTGCAATGCTTTGAAAAACAGGTTTTATGAGTTGTACCGCAAAAGTAAAAAGGAGCATGATAACCAGATATTTCTGGATAATAATGATGTCCCGGAGGAAAGCGGGAATGAGGATATTGTGGGCCTGGATGAGGTGATATTTCATATAAATGCGGAGATGTTCCTGCAGGGATATAGCGGGAAAAAGCAGGACATTTTCAGAATGATCCTCACGGAGGACGAATCGGATGCGGAAATTGCCGAAGCCCTTTCTGTGACCCGGCAGTATGTAAACAGAATGCGGCGGGAGCTCTACAGAGAGATCGTGGACAGGCATTTTGTGTAACATGCAGTTTACATTTTTGAGGGTGGAACCTTTTTATATGATAGAAAGAACGGAAAGGCAGGTGATATGTATGATTGGGAATAATGTATGGAGGAGGGGAATTATGGCGGTTGCAGGGGCATGGATCAGTAATCGGTTTGGATTGCTGTTTCCGGCGGTATGTCTGCTGATGGTTTTAATGCTTGCAGATTATGTGTCGGGCATGATTGCAGCCAAGAAGGAGGCATTGGAACATCCTGACAGTAAAAAGTACGGCTGGAGCAGTAAGAAGGGGGCATTGGGCATATTTAAAAAGACAGGATATATTTTTACTGTTTTTGTTGCCGTGTGTATTGACTACTTAATCTATAAGTTTGCGCAGGAACTGGGGCTGAAGTATGAATCACAGACCTACTTTGGCCTGCTGGTGACAATTTGGTTTGTCATCAATGAATTTATATCCATTCTGGAAAACGCAGGGCGGATGGGGGCGGAACTGCCGGAACTCCTGAAAAAGACGCTGAGTGAGCTTAAAAAGGACATAAACGGTACCGGTAAAGACAAAAAGTAGGTTTGAAGAATGTATCCTCAGTTATATGGATTGTTCGCAGCAGGTAAGTGCTTCCCTATGTTTGAAAATACCCAAAAGGATATTTGGATCAACGGAAATCTGAATATTTTATGCAATTTTTATAAAATAGCATTGAAAAATCTGGAAAATGTGTTATACTTGGACTCAAGGGTATTGTCCGATTTGTGCTAAATTTAGGTTAATGTGTCGAAAAGGGACAAGTTTACAGGCAGTTTTAACAGGCCTGCCGGGGAACATAGATATGAGTAATATTTCGTTTAAGCAGTACAGGGCCATTGACCTGGTGATCTGGCTGGTGATTTTGTCTGTATTTGAGTCAGTGACGGTGATGGCTGCGTCAAAGTGGTTTCCGGGGGAGCTTTACACTCTTTCCCAGACGGTGGCCGTTCTCTGTATCGTCATGATGCGATGGGGCGGTTATGCCGTATTCCATGCCGTGACAGGAGGTTTGTTTTTCTGCCTTGTGCAGGGAGCAAGTGCGGAACAGTTTGTGGTGTACTGTGTGGGCAACTGCCTGGCTCTGGTTTTATACCGGGCTGTCGGCAAGGAAAAAATCAGATCAGGATTCTGCTGGACAATGCTGTTTGTGGTGCTGGCCTTTTGCGGTGCGCAGCTGGGCAGGTGGCTGGTGAGCCTGATATTCGGGGGGAGTTTCGATTCGGTCGTTACTTTCTTCCTGGCGGATTCCCTTTCATTGGTGTATGCGGTGGTGGTAGTGCTCATTTCGCGGAGGGTGGACGGGCTTTTCGAGGATCAGAAAAGCTACCTGGTCCGTACCGAGGCGGAGCGGAGAAAAGAGAATTTATAGGAGGTTTTGAGGATGCAGCGGGGCGCATGTGACTATTTGATTTTCGACGAGGAGAGCGGAATCTACATTGAAAATCCCGAACAGGTGGTCAGGGATGATGTGGAAAAGCATCATTGGCTGAATGTGGGAAGGATGATTATTAAGGACTGGCGGCTGTACCTGATGCTGGTGCCTATGATTCTGGTATTCCTGTTCTGGCGCTATTTCCCCATGTACGAGCTTCTGGGGTGCTTTAAGATCACGGACTCGGTAAAGCCGGTGGCGGAGCAGTATTATCTGGGCTTTTCCAATTTCAAGAATCTGCTGCTGGGGGGCACGGGTCTTTCCACGGAGTTCTGGAGGGCTTTCCGCAATACTTTCCTGTTGAGTTTCTACGGGCTGTGCTTCGGCTTTCCCATGCCGATCATTATTGCCCTGTTCTTTAACGAGATCAGATCCAATATTGTGCGCAGTGTTTACCAGGTGGTGACTTATCTGCCCAAGTTCATGTCAACGGTAGTTATGACCTCCATGGTGACGATGCTTGTGAAGCAGGGCTCCCTGACTTCCGGCGTGGGCATCCTTTCCCAGCTGCTGCAGCAGATCGGCCTCATCAGTGAGGAAGCGGCATATGCAGGGCTGCTGAATGATCCGTCCTTCTTCCGGGCGATCTATCAGATCAGCGGGATCTGGGAGGGCGCAGGCTACGACAGTATTGTGTTCTTCGCGGCAATTATCGCCATTGCACCTACCAGCTACGAGGCGGCCCAGATAGACGGGGCAGGGAAGCTGGCCCAGATGAGGTATGTGGTGCTGCCGTGTATCCTGTCAACCATTGTCATTATGCTGATTACCCGAATCGGTTCCCTGCTGAATGTGGGATATGAAAAGGTTCTGCTGCTGTATAATACCAATACCTACGTTACGGCGGACGTGGTATCCACTTTCTCGCAGCGGTATGGTATCGCAGGAGCCATGCAGGGGCTTGCTTCTGCGGCGGAAATGATGAACAATGTTATCGGAATGCTCCTGGTCATCGGGGCAAACACCATTGCGCGGAAAGCGTCCAATGTATCACTCTATTAAAGGGGCTGGCTGAGAGAATATGAAGAGAAAACTTGAAATTTCGGAACTGGTATTTAAGATTATTAGCTACACCTTATTGACCATATTTGCTGTCTGCTGCCTTTATCCTTTTGTCTACACCATATCGGCCGCTGTAAGCGGAAGGCATGTGGTAGAGTATAACGAGCTGCTTCTGCTTCCGAAGGATATACAGTTCAGCGCATTTTCCAGGATGTTTAACAACAATATGTTCTGGAATGCTTATACGAACACTTTGTTCCTGACCTTCTACGGGACGATCTGGTCGCTGGGCATCTCCATCCTGGGAGCGTATGCCCTGTCCAAGAAAAGGCTTTTATTCCGCAAGGGCTTTAACTTTTTCCTGGTGTTTACCATGTGGTTCAGCGCAGGCCTTGTGCCCCAGTATCTGAATTATCTGGATACGAAGCGGGTCTTTAATGCCGTGGGCATTATGGATGATAAGTGGCTGGTGGTCATTGCCATGGGTATGGCGGCCATGAACATTATACTGCTGCGGAACTCTTTCGAAGGCGTTCCTTCCGAAATCGAGGAGGCGGCTATCGTGGACGGTGCAACGGAAATGCAGGTGCTTTGGAAGGTTTACGTCCCCATGAGTAAATCCATTATTGCCACGGTGGCATTGTTCTTCGGTATCTCCCGCTGGAACGGCTACTTCTGGGCGAGGCAGATGATTTCAAATATTAACGAGCATCCTCTGCAGGTATTTATCCGTCTGAGGCTGGAGGAGTATACGGATCCCGATTATATAGCGGGCTGGAATTACCCGTATGCTTCCGATTCCGTAATTTACGCTTTGATTGTCTGCTCCATTGTTCCGATCCTGATTATTTATCCCTTTATTCAGAAATATTTTGCAAAGGGAGTCAACGCAGGTGGAGTCAAGTAAGCCGGGTCAGTTTGTTCAATCGCGCATTTTAATGCGGTTGATATAGAAAAAGGAGGAAAAATATGAAAAAGAAGAAACTAACATCGTTGCTGGCGGTTTCACTTGCCACTGCAATGCTTCTGTCGGGCTGCGGCAGCGACGGAAACAAAGACGGCAGCAGTCAGCCCAGCAGCAGCACTCCCACGAGCAGTGACAACGGGGGAGGCGAAAGCAACAGCGGCACAAACGGGGGGGGCGGTGCAACCGAACCCGAAACTCCCGCACCGGAGGCTCTTTCCTTTGCGGAGGGCACCGTGCTTCGTATGGCAACAGGCTACAATAACGCAAAGACAGGTATTACCTTTGATGCTGAGACGGCAGGAGAGGGAATTACCCTGGCAGACGGCGTTACCTACAACCCCGGTGATCTGAAGCCTACCTGGGTTGAGGTGCAGAATATACTGGGCGTCGTATTTGAGAACAAGTACCAGGGCAATAACGACACGAAGGAATGGGAGTACTGGAAAGAGCAGCTGGATCAGGTTGATATGGTGAACGGTACCGCCAGCGGCCTGACAGAGGCCGGTGTGGCAGGGATGGTTGTAGACATTAACCAGTATATTGACAGTATGCCCAACTTCAAGGCCTATCTTGAAGAGAACCCCATTGTCCGCCTGTCTATCACAGGTGATACCACCACAGGCGCAATTTACTTCTCACCCTATTTTGACGGGGTAAACGACATTGAACGTATGCCTTTGATGAGAGTTGACTGGGTGGCAAAGCTCCTGGACGGTGAAGGCGAGTTTGCTGCCGATAAGAGCGGCACCACTACGGCTCCCGTTTATCAGCCCTATATGCCGACTTCCGGCAAGGTTGAGGTTGACGTGGTGACACCCGACGGCAAGTCCGTGGAAAAGGTTACCAAGGATTATGACGCTGCCGGCAATATCATCCAGAAGATGAATGACGCAGGCTCCATGAGCGGCGTGGACGCAGTGAATATGCTTCGTACCTATATTGATGAAGCTTACGGCGGATATTATGGCACCACCCGGTCCAACCTGTTCTGCGGACAGAATGCGGCATGGGATGCAGACGAGCTGGTAGCCCTGCTGCGCTGCGTGGTTTCCAATGCGCCTACCCTTAACGGCACGGATACTATTCAGGGACTTTTCTCCCGTGAGGATGACAATAACCAGAGACGTGTTGACATGTTCCGTTTCGTAGGCACGCTGTTCGGTGTCCGTGGTCTGGAATCCAGGCAGGATTACCTCTATGTGGGGAATGACGGCAAGCTGCATGATGCCCGTCAGGAAGCGGCAACTTATGTGGCACTGGAGAGAATGAATGCTCTGGCTCAGGAGGGTCTGATTTCCAAGTCCTTTATGGACAGCTCTGCCGAGAAGACACAGACCATGCTGGAGAATGACCTTGGCTTTATGCACTATGATTATAACCAGACCCAGACTCTCTTCAACGCCACCGCACTGCAGGAAGGTGAGAAGTATATGGCAGTCATGGTTCCCGTGGCACGCTGGGATGACGGTACCGGCGAGCAGTTCATGAGATTTACCGAGTCCTGGCGTTCCGTGAAGACCGGCGGCTGGGCAATCTCCAAGGCCGGTGTGGGCGACGACACCAACAAGCTCAATGCAGCCCTGAAGCTGATTGACTATGCTTACAGCCCTGAAGGCCAGATTCTGATGTCCTACGGCCCTGCAGCATTCAGAAATGACAATGAGACGTTCCTGTTCAACGGCAAGGAGATGCCTACCATTTCCGACGCGGCTTATGCAGAGCTTTGGGAGAAGGCAAATGGTAACTATACCAACTATGCACGTATGTACCTTGGTTCCACTCTGAGCTTTTTGAAGAGTCAGGCATTTGAGTATCAGTGTACTCATGAAGTAGGGCGTGAAGGCGCGGGATATATCTCCAATGCCATTGGCCTGGGCACCATAAAGCATCCTGAGCTTGCAATTGTTACGGATAATATGTGGTACACCTCTGTACCCACCGTTCTGCCCACCACAAAGGCGGAGAACGATACCATTAACAGCTTTGCCGAGCTGGGTTCAAGCGGACGCTTCGGACAGGGCAAGGAGCAGCAGAACCTGTTCCTTGACATTATTGTAAGCGGATTCTCCGGCGAAGGAACTTCTTCCGCAGAAGAAACTGTTAATACCGTTGCCAACACCTGGAACGGCGCACAGTATCTGCAGATCAAGGAGACGGCATGGCAGTATCTGCTTCAGTTCTACAACAGCCTTACTAAGTAAGAGTATCGTTAATAAAGCGGCGCCGCGCGAAACAGGGTATCATCCGGCTTTGCGCGGCACTGCAAAACCCAAGGAAGGTCGTTTATGTATAAAAAACAGATGGCATTTCAGCGAATTGTATGTTATGCAGTGCTTGTTGCTTCCGCACTGATTTTTGTATACTCACTGGGTCTTTTGACGGATCTTTATGACAGTCTGTATATGACGATAAGGGATCCTGCAAATCTGGATATGACTACAGTGAAGGGCTCGAGGATTTTTTATGATATGCAGCCCTTTAACAGCAGCTTGACCAAGGTCGGCATCGGGCTGATTCTGGTTTCCTTGGTTTTGTTTTTGATGAATACACATTCCCGCAGAAAGTATTATATCGGGAATTTCGTTGCCGTTGCGCTCTCCGGGGTGTGCAATATTGCCGCTGCGGTCTGGGGAATTACGAAATTGTCTGCCTACAGGGCACAGTTCTTAGAACTGGATTTTGAGGCGCTGAAGGCTCATGCCGAAATGTGGAAGTCACTTTACACGGAGTCAACCTTCTGGTTTGACCTGGGGTATGTAGTGTTTGGCATATTGATGGTGACTACGGTTTTGCTTGCAGTAAATTTGATTTTGAAACTAAACGTGATGAAGGATGAAAAGCGTCTGATTGGCAGCAGAAAGGAAGTTGAAGCATGAATCTGGAAAATGATGCCATAATAAAGAAAGATCGCCTGCGCTTTACCAAGAACAAGCTGTCTGCGAACTTAACGTTGCTTGCAATCGTATTTAACGCATTTTACTTTGTCAGTATTTATAAATCCGACGTAGGGACATATTATTACAAGTTGATTATAGGGATTTCCGTGGTATATAATCTGCTGTTTATGCTGGCGGCATTCCTGTCCTCCGAAGGAGTCAAGAGCTACAAAATGAATTATTCCTATGCGCTGCTTCTGCTGGGGGCGGGACAGATTATCAGGATCTTTATTCTGCCCAGGGCAGCAAAGGGAGCAACGGTGGTGCTGAGCGGGGAGGAAGAGACCGTGATGGGTACAGGGCAGTTTACCCGCATATGTCTTTATCTGATTATTTCTGCGCTGTTGTGTGTGGCTGCGGCAGTAATCAATATCAGTAAGAGCAGCACGCTCACGAAGTATCAGGCTGAACTTGAAAAAAAGTAAGAGGGAGCAGGCAATGAGTGAACTTAAATTACAGCATCTCGATAAAATATATGACAATAAGGTTCAGGCCGTATTTGATTTCAACTTGGATGTGAAGGACGGAGAGCTTATTGTTCTCGTAGGGCCTTCCGGCTGCGGGAAATCCACTACGCTGCGTATGGTGGCGGGGCTGGAGGATATTTCGGCCGGGCGGCTGATTGTTGACGGCAGGGATGTAACGCAAATGCCCCCCAAAGACAGAGACATTGCCATGGTGTTTCAGGATTATGCCCTTTACGGACATATGACGATCTATGAAAATATGGCGTTTTCCCTGATGCTCCGCAAGGAAGATAAGAACAAAATACATCAGAAGGTGATGGCGGCAGCGGAGATTCTGGATCTGACAGATCAGCTCAACAAAAAACCCAGCCAGCTTTCCGGCGGACAACGCCAGAGAGTGGCCATGGGACGTGCGATTGTCCGTACTCCCAAGGTGTTTTTGTTTGACGAGCCTCTATCCAATCTGGATGCCAAGCTCAGGGGTGCTACCCGCCGGGAAATTTTGCTGTTGCACAAGCGTCTGAAGGCCACCATGCTTTATGTGACCCATGACCAGACGGAAGCGCTTACTCTGGCGGACAGGATCGTATGTATGTCTATGGGACATGTCCAGCAGATCGGGACACCTCTGGAGCTTTATGATTCTCCGGCCAATATTTTTGTGGCCAGCTTTATCGGACTGCCTCCCATCAATTTGTTTGACGTGGAGATCAGGGACGGCCAGGCCGTGTGCAGTGATTTTGTTCTGGATTTGAGCGACCGGGAAAAGAAACTGCTGGCCGGGTATGCCAATAAGACCGTGGTACTGGGAGTTCGTCCGGAGGATATTGTTCAGGGCGGCAGCACCGCAGTGAAGGTGTTTACCAACGAGAACCTGGGGCAGACAACCCTTGTGAGCGGCACTTTGGGAAGTCATAAGGTAACCTGCAAATTCCGCGAGTGGTGCAGCTACAAGGTGGGAGACATCGTGAAAATTTCCTTTCAGAAAAAGCATTTCTTTGATAAGGAAACAACCAACGCAATTTCAGGGAATTGAAAGGTAATTTCAAGGATTTGTTTAAGAATTTTAAGGAGAAATAGCAGATGAAAGAATTTATTCGTAAATTTTTTGTTTCCCTGAAGCGCAGTCCTCAGAATATTCCATTGGTGGCGCTGGCGGCAGCCTTTATAGTCTATTCTTTTCGGCTTACGTCCATTTCGGATACCACGGCCAGGATTAATACGGCCAATATGGGGCAATGTGAGTTTGCCGCCATGCTGTTTTCCATTCTGGCGTTTGTCTGCTTCCTGCGGGCATTTCCCAAGAGGCAGAAGATTAACATTCCCATGCTGGTCCTTTTGTTTCTGATGCTTGCCCTGCTGGTATTTGCTGACAGTATATATCTGCTGCGGATTAATGAGGCGCTTACCCGTGCGGAGAATACAGTAGTTATCGGTGACGGTACAATGTTTATCGCGGAAGCGCGGAGCACGGTGACAATGCACATCATATTGGTAGGGATATGTGCCGTCCTGCTGGGCACGCTGCCTCTTTACGCAAAGCTCCTGAGGAAGATCAATACCTCGATAGATGTGGAGGGCAATGGGGATATGGATGTGATTGACATTTCCGGTGAGGATGAATAATTGATTTATGGCGAAAAAGCAAAAAAACAGACAGGGCGAAAAGCCGGTGGCAGAAAACTATTATAGTTTAAAGACAGACGCGGTAAACAGGCTGGTGAATGCAGAGAATGCACCGGAGGTTTCCGAAGCGGAGATCAGGAAATATAAGTCCAGAGGGAAGCTGAATATTCCCTCCTGGATAAAGATCGTATTTGTAAAGTTCTGGTTTGGCGGTGCCATCTGCTACTTTTTCCTCTGGGGCCTGGGGACTTATATTTCGGGGCTGGACCTGATGTTTGTGCTGGCTGTGGGATTGGGAATGGCCATGGACCTGATGGTAAACAATCTGCTGCATTATTTTGAACCGGAGAAGGGTGCTTATGACAGGTGGATGATGGTTCCCTTCAGAAAGTTCTGGAGTATATTCCTGAACGTGATTTATGCGGGAGTATTGCTTTACTGTATTGTCTGGGCCTATAATGTGATCAATACGTTTCTGGCGGGGGATGTGGAGACGGCTGCCATGGTGGCTGTGCCTGTGGAGCCTGTCCTGTTCGGGCTTTTCTATATGGGATTTGACATGCTGTTTATTACAGTAAGGAACACGGTTGTTAAGATTGTTCGTGATGCAAATGCAAAGGCATCGGGAAAGTTATGACAGACGCATTTATCTTTGCGGCAAACGCAGTTTTGCCCATAGTTTGTATGATAGCCCTGGGTTACCTCTTGAAGAGGGTAGGAATGTTCAGCACGGAATTTCTGAATGTAGGAAATAAGCTGACGTTCAGGGTGCTGATCCCGGCCCTGCTGTATTACAATATATACGGGATCAGCAGCCTCAGGGACATCGACTTTATGTTTGTACTTTATGGAGTGGCGGCAGTGCTGGTGATTTTTTTCCTGGCTGTTGCCGTATCCTGCGCATTTACGAAGGATGGCGGGAAAAGGGGCTCTTTAATCCAGGCCATGGTGAGGTCAAATTACGCGATCATCGGCCTTCCTCTGGCAGAATCGTTGTTTGGAGCCCAGGGGGCAGCTGCAGCAGGGGTAATGTCTGCTTTCTGTGTGCCGTTGTTTAATATTTTAAGCGTGATTGCCCTTTCCGTTTTTCATAAAGGCAGTCAGAGGGGAAAGACGGGGATTGGCAGGATTCTGTTGGGAATTATTAAGAACCCGCTGATTATTGCTACGTTGCTGGGAATTGTGACATTGGGAATCCGGGAGCTCCTGGTCATGGGAAATATTGATTTCAGGCTCAGGGATATAGGTTTTTTATATAAATCTCTGGAAAGCGTCAAGTCTGCCTGTACGCCCTTTGCGCTGATTGTTTTGGGCGGGAGATTTGAATTCTCGGCAGTGTCAAGGCTGTGGAGGGAAATTCTCTTCGGTACGCTGATGCGGACGATTGCCGTCCCGGTGATGGGGCTTTCGGCAGCATATTTATTGCATAAAACGGTGTGGCCGGAGCTTTCTGGAGCACATTTTGCCACGTACATGGGAGTGTTTGCCACACCGGTGGCAGTTGCCAGTGCCATCATGGCAAAAGAGATGGATGCTGACGACGAACTGTCAGGGCAGCTTGTGGTATGGACCAGTCTGGCGAGCACGGTGACGATTTTCGTCTACGTCACAATCTTTCGGGCAATTGGAATTTTTTAAAGGATAGAAACTATTAACGAAAAGTGGGAGCGTAGTTATGGCATATTTAACTTTGAGAGGCATCAACAAAATTTACCCCAACGGATTTCACGCGGTTCACGATTTTAACCTTGAGATCCAAAAGGGTGAGTTTATCGTGTTCGTCGGCTCATCCGGCTGTGGCAAGTCTACGACGCTGCGTATGATTGCCGGGCTTGAAAACATCAGTAAGGGTGACTTCCTGATCAACGGGGTCAGGGCAAACGAAAAAGGACCCCGTGAACGCGGTGTGGCTATGGTTTTCCAGAGTTACGCTCTTTATCCGCACATGTCGGTATATGATAACCTGGCTTTCGGGCTCACGCTTCAGGGGGTTGACGAGGATGTGATCGAGCAGAAAGTGCTGAAGACGGCAGGCATCCTTGGCCTGACGGATTATCTTGACAGAAAACCCAGGGCCCTGTCCGGCGGACAGAGACAGAGGGTTGCCGTAGGGCGTGCGATTATTCGTAAGGTGGATATTTTCCTGATGGACGAGCCGCTGTCGAATCTGGATGCGAAGCAGAGAGTTACCATGCGTTCCGAAATTACGCAGATACATCGTGAAACCGGTGCGACAACCATTTATGTAACGCATGACCAGACCGAGGCCATGACTATGGCTGACAGGATCGTGGTTATGAAGGAAGGTTATATTCAGCAGGTGGGGACACCTTATGACCTGTATTTTAATCCTGTCAATATGTTTGTAGCGGGCTTTATCGGGGAGCCGCCCATGAACTTTATCCATGCCGTTTTAAAGGGCGGGAAGCTGGACATTAAAGGAAATGTAGTGGATCTGAGAATGATTGCAGACAGGGACGTCCTTACCAGGTACGAGGGAAAGGAGCTGGTTCTCGGGTTCCGTCCGGAGGCGATCAGGCTTATGGGTAAGGCAGATACGGAGAAGGCTTATAAGATTTCCTGTACCGTTGAACTGACAGAGCTTTTGGGTGACAATACCAATGTGTACGTGGATATTCAGGGCATCAAGAGTATTCTCAAGGTGGAACCCCATGATTCCCCGGAGCTTGATACAAAGCTTGACTTTGTGATTCCTTATGAAAATGTTTATCTCTTTGATAAGGAAACGGAGCGGAGGATAAAGCTGAAGGGCTGAAGGCGAATGCCGGCCCATGTTGCAGATGTCTTGTCACGCAGGCGCGATAAGCGTTTCCGGGAGTACCGGTATGCGCACAAGACATCTGTGAAAAAAAAGCTTGCATAACCGACGACGGTATGATAGAATAAATGAAGTTTGGAACAACCGGGAAGAGGCAATAGCGAGGCTCCATGGTCAAGCGGTTAAGACATCGCCCTTTCACGGCGGTAACACGGGTT
>CAJTKW010000093.1:12383-13339 GCA_910577035.1 uncultured Acetatifactor sp. | reverse complement strand
GCAGGTCAGCAATATTAGCCGAACACTTCGGAAGCATAATATCCCTGACATGGGCCGAAATCTCCTGCAGCTCCTCCGGCTCCTCCGTCACCACTGACAATTCATACTGGCGCAGATTGGATGCCTCCAGCTTGATCGCCCCCAGATTATGCGAACCAACCACGGCAGAAAACGGCTTCCCATCCTTATAAAAGACATACACCTTCCCATGATATTTAAACGCCCTTACCAGACGCACTTCGCCAATTCCACGCCCGATCCAGTCCTCATTCAAAGCCGCCGCCACATTATATGTACCCTCCGGCATACCCTCATGATAATACATGCCGATCGTCAGACAAACCCTCTTTATCCCGGCTCCGTCAACCAGCCCCTGCAGCTCTTTTAAAGCCGCCTTCGACACATACCCCACCGCAATATCTATTTCATCCGCCTCACGCACAGCATCCATAAAATAATCTATAAAAGCCGTCTGTCCGTCTCCCAGCTTCAACGGAAGCATATTAGAATACAATAACCGCATTTTCTCTCACCATCCTCATTTGTCACAGCAATTATAACAGACATACCAGAAACTTTCTACCGTCACTCGTCATCCGTCCCATAAAACATCCTGTCTCCCTGCACATTCAGCTCAAAAATGCACTCTTCAATCACCCGGATGCACTCCCCGCAGTTCTTCAAAATATCCTTTCCCCAAAACCGGATCACCGTCCAGCCCATGAACATGAGAGCCTTATTCACTTCATCATCCCGCTCCATGTTCCTCAATATCTTTTTCTTCCAATACTCCGGATTGTTCCCCGCCTCCAGACGGGGCTTCAAAACTTCCCAGTCCTTCCCGTGAAAAAACTCACTGTCACAAAAAATCGCTATCTTATACTTCGTCAGCGCAATATCCGGCTTCCCCGGCAGTGCGGCATAATTCTTTCTATACCGGAATCCCCTTGCCCACA
>CAJTKW010000093.1:0-12344 GCA_910577035.1 uncultured Acetatifactor sp. | reverse complement strand
ATCATCAGCCCCAAACACAATATAAACAACTTTTGACTAATCCATCACCTATCCAAGATACTCAATCTCAAGACTGTTAGGGGAAGTAAAAGTCACCCTGACTTCTCCACCCTCTTGTGCGCCAACACTTCTGTACCAGTTACCGATACCCTTTAAGTTTCCTTCTTCCGCAAACTGCTTCGCATAAACATCCCCTGCACAGCTACATCCCTGTGCAAGCAAAATACCAGAATAACGTCCATTTACAGCAACACAGCGATACCTGGGATTTGCCGTGGGATGATTGTCATTAAATATACCAAACCGCTCTGCATACCGCCTTGGTATTTTAATATAACCCTCCCCGTAAATCGGATCACGGGTATCAGTATAACGGTATGTACCCCATCCTAAATGGGACGGCTTCAAAGTAACTGTAAATATGTCTCCTGCTCTTGGCATAAAAATTCCTCCCTTGTACTTTCAAAGTTTCATTTATCCATCAAATCTATTTACTTCTGTGCATACCATCAGCCCCAAATCATGTTTTGAAAACCACATCATTATGAAATTCCAAAAACTCTTTTCTGGGGAAAAATTTATTTGGCATCCTGATTTTTTGATTGGCAAAACTCAACAGCCAGTCCTCCACCGTATCTCCCTCCATAGATGGCTTTATTTCAGACGAAACCTTAATAATATAATCTGGAGTAACCGTTATCAATCCCCTGTCAAATGCTTTATCATGGAGCGCATTCAGCGTAAGACCATTCATCGGATTTGTCCGCTCTGTTCTGCTGTCCGCATCTTTCCAAGGCTTAATATGGCTTGCTACAAGAAGTTCAGGAATAGCCAGCCCAGTAATGCAGCACTTATTCTCATATGAATTTAATACTGCCATCCTAAAGAAGTCCTGACCAATTCGACTTTTGACCAACTGTTCCCGGACTCCGCCCTCCGGAAGCATAACAATTTCCGGCTCATTCACAACTTTATCAATACTCTCACTCTTTAAATTCGCCAATATGCATCTTGCCTGATAAGATAAGTTTTCCCAGTTACTGCTGAACTCTTCCCATACCGAAGCATCCAGCTTGCTTCCATGAGCCATTGCCGTAACATTTCTTTTCCTAAGCTCCGGGTCATAATGAGCCAGATTATGCATTTTAAGCGCCACCGCTCCCGGAGTCCTCCCCATTAAACCAGCCAGCTCCATTATATCTTTATTGGACGAATTGATTTTGCCGAACGAAGTTCTACAATACAAATCAAACGCAAGTATTGTCTCTTCCTTTGACCATTTTATTCCCGTTCTATCCAACACATCACCTTCATCTTATATGTAAAACTTCGTTCACCGGCTAATCGGCTGTACTTGAATCAGCTATGCTGCCATGGTATCACAGATTAAAATATCCGCTCACTTCATATTAACTTATATTGCGTAAAAATACTGCTGTCTCCATTTGCAAATCTCTTAGAAAGCTCTAATTCTTCATCCGCAGTTAATTCATTCAATAATTTGACACTGTCATATGCGCCTTTTAAGACAACATTGTATATTTCTCCACATAGTTCATTATATAACTCATTTGGATAAAGTTCTTCTAACCGCCTCAAAGGTATATTGCTTGCCACAACCTTAACAATCTGTTGCATCGCTGAATAAACCGGATTATCCATACGGACATCAACTATAAATTTTTCAATCTCTTTCCGGTTCACGCCATAGAAATTATTCATATAATTTATCACTTTATTGTAATTCAGAACATCTTTACCCAAATCATGGTACTTGGATGTCCTCATAAATAATTCATAACACATATCAAAAAAGTTCATTCCAATCCCTCCGACTAATTATCTGGCTTCAAGATAAACTCTCTTAGACCTATTATACAGCCAATTCACTATTCCCACAATAATTACTATCCGGATTTCTGTTAAAAAAAGAGTCCGCCATACACTGACGAACTCTCCAATAATATTATAAGTTTACTTTACCCAGATTCTTTTTAACTCCTGCCTCTTTTGTGCCAGACCAATACAAGCATCCCCTCATTTGCTCCGCCACATTTACTGCCGCACACGCTTCCGCCCATTCATCTGGAACACATCATGCCCCATAATGCTCCGTACCGCCTGCCCCAGACTCCTGGCCCTCCCATGCTGATGATACGGCTGGGAAGCCCTGTGCTTATGGAAAATAATACACTCCCCCTCCCCCGGATACTCCGGATTATGGATATACCAGATATGCCCCGTATTCTTCGACTGGAGCGTCACATCATATTCCTCCGCCAGAATAATGTTAAAATAAGACCTATCCAGCCTCCCGATCTCTTCCGTCCGGAACATCAGCCACTCCCCCTTTCCCGAACCACGCCGCCAGCGCGTCCTCCACGATACCCGCCACATCCGCAGGCTTCACACTCCCAAAATACCTCTCATACACCTCCGCCGGCAGCCTCACGCTCCTTCCGGCAGCCGCCTTCTTCCCTTTCCCGCCATCCAGTGCCCCCAGCACCGCCTCTTCCGTCACATTCCCCGCCATGCCCCTGACGCACTTCGCCGTCTTCGCATCCAGCTTAATCCTGCCCTGCTCCGCCAGCCCGGACACCACTTCCTGCTCCTTCTCCGACAGATAAGACAAATCCACCGCCGCCACCAAAGGCAGCGTTCCCTCGTCCAGCCGCCCCTTCAAAGGCTCCTCCAGCTTCTGCACCCGCATATACCTGGCAATATTCCTCCCGGTCATCCCATACTCTTCCCCAATGGCATCCCGGCTCTTCAACCTGTGGACATCATGTCCACAAGTCCCCGCCATGTCCTGCCCATTCAGCCTTGCGATCTCCTCCAAAATATCATTCCGCCGCCCCTGGCTGCTGACCTTCTCATACCGCTCCGCCAGCACCGCCGCCTTCTCACTGGGCAGAAGCTCCGCAAATCCCCTCTGTATCACATTGGTCTCAATCACATACACATAAGCGTCCTCTTCCGTCAGATCCGTCTTCACAATGGCCGGAATCTCCGTCAAGCCTGCCAGCCTCCCCGCCACCTGCCGGTTATGTCCCGCAAGCATCTCATACCCGTCCCCCTCCTGCCACACGATCACCGGATTCAGAACCCCATGCTCCTTAATGCTCTCCACCATATCCTCCAGACGCTCCCCCTCATACAGCCGGAACGGATGCCTCCGGAACGGGCGGATACCGTCAATGGGCAACATCCTAATCCCATTCTCTACAGCAGAAACCTCTTCCGCCCCCGCCAGCAGGTCCACAGCGTCATTAAAAATCTTCCTCTTCGTCCCATTAGCCTTCATACGAAACCAACTCCTTTGCAAACTTTCTGTAAGCCATCCCCGCGCTCGCCTTCGGGCTGTACTCCGCCACCGGCAGGCTGTAATAAATGCTCTCCCCTACCTTCACCGTACTGGGAATCCTGGTCTCAAACACCCGTATCTGCTCCTGGAAGCTCTCCGTCACTTCTTCCGTCAGAACCCTGCACAGCTTCGTCCTGGACTCGCACATGGTCATCAGAATGCCCGCAATCCCCAGCCCCGGATTGATCCGCTTCCTGATCTTCACCACCGTCCGCAGGAAATCCTGCATCCCCATCATAGCCAGAAGCTGGGGGTTCACCGTGATAATGACCTCATCGGCAGCCGCCAACGCATTGATTGTCAAAGTCCCAAGGGACGGGCAGGTATCAATCAGAATGTAATCATACTTCTCCCGCAGCGGCTCCAGAATCCCGGACAGCATCTTCTCCGCCCCCATCTCCAGCCGCAGCTTCGCATCCACCATCGACAGATAAATAGACGATGGGATGAAGTCCACCCCGTCCTTCGTCCGTATGTACTTCTTCGGGGACGGCAGCTTCATGTCCTCAATCTGCACCATCATCAGATGCCCGATAGTATCATCCAAAACCCCCGTATCCTCCACGCCGAAGCATGTTGTCAAATTTGCCTGGCTGTCAAAATCCACAGCCAGAACCCTTTTCCCCATCTTCCGCAGGCAGTACGCCAGATTGAACGTAGTCGTCGTCTTCGCCGTACCCCCTTTTTGTGAACCGATCATATAAATCTTGCCCATATATCAAAACCTCACTTTCCTCTCTGCTACCATGCTTAACTGCTGTTCCTCAAACGCATCAATGTAATCCACCGACTCCCTCGGCTCAATGACCAGCTTCCCTTCCTCGCACCGGACTGTCAAGAGCGTCCCCGCCCCAAAGCCCAGCTCTTCCAGCCACAGCCCCTTCAACATAATTGCAGGCGTCGGCTTATAATTACGCCCGCTCTGCTCATACACCTTAATCTTCCGAACATCCTTCTTCATCTATATCCCGTCCCTTCCACCGGCCCGCAGACCGGACTATCCATTGTTTCTCCGTCACTGAACTAACCCTGGGATTTTACAGAGACCGGCCCCAGGCGTAACAGCCCGTGCCTCTCCCTGCAAAACAGAACTATTTGTTTCCGAACGAAACGATATGCCATCTACAAAAATCAAAAACTCCGCTACACAAAAACTTCAAAACCATCACAACAATATGGGCGCTGTAAGTTCCCCGGCTTTCCGTAAATAAATCTCATTTGTTCCCATGGTACAGAAACACAGGTTTAACCCTCCCATGGCGCCCGGTTCACATTAAACCCAGCCGAAACCTGTCAACCAATATTACAACGCCCCCGTTGCAACCCGTCAGCATTTATAAGGACTTCGGACCTTCAAATCCATCACCAGAGGATGGTATGGTTGCTTTAATCGCTATCAGACTTTCATACTGCTGGCCAGCAATATATGTACGGCTCCCAGACGGAAACCAGAAATGCGGTGATTCCGTTCGCCCTTTTAAGGGCAAAAAAATAAGGGGACAAGTTAGTGCAACCCCTTGATTTTACTGGGTTCCTCTAACTTGTCCCTATTATAACACGGTCATCCCCGTCAAATTTGCCGATCAACTCCTCCCCGGTAACTCTATGCTGCCGCTGTCCATCCTCCAGACGCTCTTCAAACCGCTTTTTCAACAGCTCTTCCCCGGACTCCGGCTCACTGCTTAAAATACTCTCCAGGGAATAGCCGTCCTTCTTTAAGATCCCCTGATATTCATCCAGCACGCTGTCTTCCGGAACCAGCACGGGAGTAAAGCCCTCCTGCCGTCCTTCCTGCAGGGCCTGCTCATAGGCCGCCATGATTTCCCCGTAGCTCGCCTTTCTTGAAAAAATCCGGCAGGGATAGCCTAACCGGGCAACGATACTTTGCGTAACCGGCTTCGCCTGCTCCAGGGTAATCTCATTGCTTCCCGCCCCTTCGCCGGCAGCCGGTTTCTCTTTTTTAAATTTGTCCCAAAACCCCATCTCTCTTCTCCTTCTTCCAGGTGAGATTTTTCAAATTCCGGGATTTCTGAATTCTTTGATCTCGAACCTGCTCCCTCTTTTATTTTACCTATTGGCAGACAGTAAGTAAATACTAAATTTATGCGCTGCAAATCTGTCAGAATACAACATCTTCACCACCATCTTTTCTTTACACGATTGTCTTTCCATGATAGCATATAGTCAACAAGCTGAAAGGAAGATTTCTATGCCAAAACAAAAAATAACCGACGCACAGATTTATTATGAATCCTACGGCCAGGGAGATACGATTGTCTATCTGCAGTCCACCTTAGGCGGCATCAATCCCGGTGCCTGGTATTTTGCCGGCAGGCTGTCCGGACACTTCCGGGTCATTATCTGGGATGGCCCCAACAATGGGCAGTCCGATGTTGTTCTCCGGAACACCCCCAGTGAATACCACCTGTTCTGTGCCTGTCTGAAAGAATTACTGGACGGGCTGCACATAAGCTCCGCGCATCTGGCAGGCTGTTCCGGGGGCGGGGAAATGGCCCTGCTGTTTGCCCGGCTATATCCGGAAACGGCAAAAAGCATTGCCCTCTACCGGCCTACGGATACCACCAGCAGCGTGGAAGCGGAGATCATCCAGACCCGCTTCTGCAGGATTGCAGAATTTGCCAAAAACCATACCATGGAAGAAGTGGCTGCCTACAGCGCAGATCCGCCCCGGACCAGATTCGGGCACTGCGCCTCCTGGATTGCGGACCTGTACCGCAGGGATAAAGATAAACTTCTGGAAATATCTCAGACGGACTTTGCCGGACTCATGCAGTCCTGGGGGGACTGGATGGGACGCCCGACCTTTTACCGGGCCAATTTAAGCGACGAAGATCTGCATAAAATTGACATTCCTGCACTGATTGCACCCTGTGCCGATGAATATCATCCGGAAAGCATTGCGCAGGATCTGGCAAACCATCTGCCAAACGCCGTCTATATCCCCTCCGGGAAACACAGGACAGAGACGGAAATCTATCATGCCCCTGAGGAAGAACATCCTTTTGGAGGGTTTGTGCAATTTGTAAATGACTATGAGAATTTTGTTCTGTCCGCCTGCCGGACTCTGTGAGACAGGCCCAAACGAAAACTGCCGCCAGGAGGGAACAGCTCCCGCCTCCTGGCGGCATAAATCATCCAAGAATCAATACAGACCGGAAATCATTTAAATTCCCAGCAAATCGCTGTATTCCTTCAACGCTCCCTCGGTATCATGGGCAAGTACCTTCTTTGCCAGCACCTTCCCCAGCTGTACCCCTTCCTGGTCAAAGCTGTTGATGTTCCATACAAAGCCCTGATACATCACCTTATTTTCAAAATGAGACAGAAGCGCCCCCAATGCTTCAGGAGTCAGCTGCTCACCCGTAATAATACTGGACGGGCGTCCTCCTTCGAAGTTCTTATTCCGGTTATCATCAGCCTTACCGCAGGCAAACGCTACAATCTGGGCCGCAACGTTGGCACAGAGCTTCTGTTGGCTGGTACTGTCCTGAATCACAACATCCCTGCCCATCTGGTTATTCTGAAATCCTACAAACTGCAGGGGCACAATATCCGTTCCCTGATGCAGCAGCTGATAGAAGGAATGCTGCCCGTTGGTGCCCGGCTCGCCGAAAATAACAGGGCCTGTGGAATAGGTAACGGGCTCGCCGAAACGGTTCACCGACTTGCCGTTGGATTCCATGTCAAGCTGCTGCAGATGCGCGGGGAAACGGCTCAAAGCCTGAGAATAAGGCAGTACTGCCGTATTCTGGTACCCCAGCACATTCCGCTCATAGATCCCGATCAAAGCATCCAGCATGGCAGGGTTTTCCAATATATCCTTATTTTTTGCCAGCTTGTCTTCCTCTGCCGCTCCCTCCAGAAACCTCGCAAATACATCGGGGCCAAAGGCCAGGGATAATACCGCTCCGCCCACACCGGAGGTAGAGGAAAACCGGCCGCCAATATAGTCATCCATAAAGAAAGCTGCCAGATAATCGTCACTCTTTGCCAGAGGCGAAGTCTCGCTGGTAACGGCAATCATATGTCTGGAGGCATCCAGGCCCGCATTTTTCAGCGCGTCCTTGACAAAGGATTCATTGGTCAGGGTCTCCAGAGTCGTTCCGGATTTGGATACCAGCACAAAAAGGGAATGGGCTACGTCGATGGTATTTAATACGGCCGCTGCATCGTCGGGATCCACATTGCTGATAAATCTGGCTTCCATCTTGAAGCTGCTGTTTGCCTTCGCCCAATTCTCCAGGGCCAGATACATGGCGCGGGGCCCAAGGTCGCTGCCGCCGATGCCGATCTGTACCACAGTGGTGAACTTTTCCCCCGCGGCATTGGTAATTTCACCGTTATGCACCTTATTTGCCAGCTCTGCTATCTTTTTCTGCTGTTCCACATAAAAGCCGCGCTTATCCACGCCGTCTGCCACAACGGCTTCCCCAAGCTGTCCTCTGGTCATATGGTGGAGCACCATACGTTTCTCTCCGGTATTGATTACCTCACCGTTGTAAAGAGCTTCAAATTTCTCCGCAAGCTGAGTTTCCTCCGCCAGCTTTGCCAGCGCCTTCAAAATTTCGTCATCTACCTGCTTTGCGGCATAATTGTAGGAAAGCCCTGCTGCCATGGGCACGCTGTATTTCTTTACGCGGGCAGCGCCGCCCTCCCCTGCCATTACCTCCGCCAGCTTCACAGGCGCCTGCCCTTGCAGCTCCTGAAATGCGGAAACAGTATCTAAATTTTTCCAGGTAACCATACTTGATTCCCTCCTTCAATATTTTATCCCAGGTCCAGGCGCTTTGCCCGGCAAATAATGCCTCAAGGGATACTTTCTTATCTTTTTCACATATTTTACCATGGGCCGCTTACAGTAGTCAAGCATTGACCGAACCTCTGTCGTAGATGTCTGCAATCAGGCTACAATCACCGTGGTCAATCACATCCGTAGTCCCGACATGAAAGATTCCCTCTTTCTTCTCTCTCACGATCCACTCCACATACTCCGCAATTTGGACATCCGTTACATAATTGCTGACCAATCCCCTGTAAATATTCACCCTCCCAGCCTGGCATCCTGCCCTGATGCTCCCGCAGATACTCCGCCACTGTCATATGTACTTCAAGCTGCCTTTCAAAATCTCCCCACAATGCCGAAATGACAATAGCAGGAGCAATTTCCTCCAGCAAGTCAAATACCCCGCAGATTTAAGCAAAGCTGCCGGTAAACCGCCGCTCCCACCGTGCCGCTTGCCCCCAAAATCAATATTTTTTCCGTCATGCCAACCTCCATGCCGCTGCTCTGCCACGACTCGATTCCTGATGAGAAATGCCGGATTTCAGGCATTTCTCGGTGTGAGACTTAGAATTTCTTCGCGAAATGCCCTCTGGCATGAGCGTAAACTGCCGAAGGCAGTTAGAAGTTCTTCTCACACTATACAAACAACTCCTTCTGCGAAGCATAAATTTTTGCATACTCACCGTTTTGATGAATCAACGATACATGCGTACCTTCTTCCATTATTTTACCATTGCTAATATAATAAATGTAATCGGCTATGGATGCTGTCGGTAATCTATGTGTAATGATGATACCGATTTTGTTCTTACATATTTCCTTAAACTGCTGATACATATTGTACTCGGCTATGGGATCCAGGGATGCGGTCGGCTCATCAAGAATCACAATCCTGCTTTCCTTGTAGTATCCTCTTGCAAGTGCTAGCTTCTGCCATTCGCCTCCTGACAGGTCAGCTCCGCCATACTTCTTACCTAAGAAGGCCTTTTCTTTTGCATCAAATTTTAGGATTATTTTATCTGCCCCTGTCAGCCGAACTGCTTTTTGCAGGTTTTCCTGATTGACTTTGTCTGATAATGCGATATTTTCTTCCACCGTAAGAGCATATTTATTATAGTCCTCGAAGGCTGCCGAGGTTAATGCAAATACTTCCTCCCTTACTCCCCCGCTGATGTCCTTTTGATCATAGCAGACTTTTCCCTGGGTCGGCTCGTATAATCCGAGGATTACCTTCGCAAGTGTGGTTTTGCCCGCGCCGTTTTCTCCAACGAAAGCTGCAATTTGTCCATTCTGTATTTTTAGATTAATATCACTCAGGCTGTCTTTGTCACTGAGCGGATACCTGAAGCTGACATGCTCTGCCGATAACTCCCTGTCTGCGGACATACCGGACACATTGTAGTTTCCTTCCTCCATATCTAAAAGCTGAAATCCGGATTCTATTTCAAGCTTTTCAGCCGGGATATTTTTTATTTCTTCCAATATTCTGTTAAATACATGGTTTACCACTCCAACCAGGGAAATCAGAGAAGCATATTCTGCAACTGTTATTCTTCCTGTATCCATTAAGAATATTCCCATTCCAAGCACTGCGCCATATGCCAGCGCACTTGTTGCGGATGTAAAAAACTGTAACAGCATAACTTTTTTTTCGGATTTTAACTCCTTCTCTACAAAAGAGTTTAACAGTTCCGTTCTCTTCTTCAAAAAGTAATCTGCACAATTAAGTATTCTTGTGTCTTTTACATATTGCAGGTCAGTGACATACTCCTCGTAACCACGCATTTTCCTCCTCAATGGCGTCAAATCAAGCTTAGTCTGTGTATTAAGCTTCGTAACCCTGCCATATCCTAATACAGGTAAAATCAGGACAGGATATACGAACAACAATCCAGCCGAATAGGAATATAACAAAATCATGGAGCTGATCAGGCTGATTATATCACTGATAAAGTAAGTAACATTAAGTGAAAAATACATGAAAATGCCGTTTACCATTGTCTGTGAAGAGTTCACGATATAATCGTTTATTTTTGTATCTTCAAACTGTTGATACGGTATTTTGTCCATTTTATTATGTATCTGAGTCTGTGCCACTCTTTTAATACTGTTTCTTAATAACGTATCTATTACTTCAAAGGCTACCGGCAGGGCTACTGACACTCCGTAGCTTGTACAATAGATCAGTACATACAGAAGTACTTTATTGACGTCTGCTTCCCTGCCGTCAGTATATTTCTGAATATAATCGATAAGGATCTTCCACAACCAGGCGGTCAGGACAGGCAGTACTCCATACATGCTATGAATTACAATATTCACCGCAAACGGAAGGAACGATTTCTTCAGAGTAAAAATAATATTTCTAATCAATACTTTCATGGTACCACTCCTTTTGAATATTGTACATTTCCCAGTAATCCTGCCGATTGCCCGTCAATTCCTCATGTGTTCCGGCTTCACTTATCCTTCCTTCTTTGAGAACCAGAATACTGTCACAATACTTCGCGGCTCCAAGTCTGTGGGTGATCAGAAGTCCGCTCTTGTTTATCATATGTTCGATAAGGTTTCTGTAAATATCAACCTCAGCCACAGGATCCTGTGCCGCCGTCGGTTCATCCATAATCAACAGACTATATTCCTTTGCGATTGCACGAATCAGCGCTATTTTCTGCCATTGGCCATTTGATAAATCTTTCCCGTCTTCGTACTTTTTGCCCAGGGTATCGTCAATGCTGCTGATGGTATGGAAAATACTTGTTCCATCCACCTTTTCGAATAGAGCCAATAACTCTTTTTCGTCATATTTTTCATGGCTGCCGATTTCCACATTGTCACTTAAGCTCATCTCAAATTTAGCATAATCCTGAAATACTACCGAAAATAGTTTATATCTTATATCCGGCGGAATATTGTTTATATCATAGCCGCCGATTTTGATATAACCCTTCTCAGGCTGATAAAAACCAAGGATTAATTTTATCAGTGTAGTTTTTCCGGAACCGTTTTCACCCACAAGGAGTACCTTCTTTCCAAAATCAATGCGAAAGGTTACTCCTTTTAAGATGTAATTCCCTTCCGGGTCATATCGAAACCAGACATCCCTTACTTCTAAAACAGGATTGCGCTTGATTTCTTCACAAACCGCATCCCAGTTGACAGTATCTTTATCATAGTGCTGTTCACCCGCATCAATCACGCTTTGATATATTTCAAATACCTTTTTACTATAGGTGCAGTTTGATATGGCCATTGCCATATCCCATCCTATATTTTTCGTCAGCTGATAAAGTCCTTCTACCGTTCCCACCAGACATCCGATCGTGATCGACTTGTTTTTTAAGGATGGCAACAGGAGGCCTATGACTGCCCCGATAGCCAGACACTGAACAAAAACAAAAAATGCTTTTACTAATCGAACACTGCTTGTCATCTTCAGTATTTTGGAATTATATTCATGAAAAGACGCTTTCCACTTTTTCTGCATAAAGCCGTTCGTCTGAAAAATATGGGATTCCTTTGCATATTCACGGCTCGTTATGATATTAGAATAGTAACAGGCTTTTTCCCACAGTTCGCCCGAATTATCCCAGCCTTCCATTTCTTTCATGCTGTATTTGGCAGATAAGATACATACCGGTACTAAGGTAACTACAGCTATCAATAAAACAAGGAATCCGGCTTTCAGAATAATCCCCAGGATTAAAATCAGTGTCAACGATGTACTGAGTATACTAAAGAATCCGTCTATGCTGCTTCGGCACATATTTTCATAATGGTTTCTTATAATATTGATATTCTTTACCATGGCAGGATTTTCATAAACAGCATATTGTAATCTGTCACACTTGCTGTAAAAATTTTCATTTAAATCAAGGCTGGCACTGTACTGAAATTTTAAGGAAGCATATTTTATGAACCCTTTTGTGACTCCCATGGCAATCTGTTGTATCACTAAGCCTGTTATGATAACATACGGCAAAGACCAAGATTCCACATGAGATTTGTCTATAAGACTCTGCACCAGACGAATTTGAACATAGGGAAGCACAGACAGCAATACATAGCATAGCAGAATCATGTTAAAATACTTTTTGTTTGTTCTCCTTACAAATTTCAATATAGGCATTTGTTAAATGCCAAAACCCGTTGATTTTACTGGGTTTTCTTACCTCT
>CAJTKW010000092.1 GCA_910577035.1 uncultured Acetatifactor sp. | reverse complement strand
CTTCGCTCTCCGGCAAGACCTGCCCGCTTTCCTGACAGGGAAATGTCTGTGCAAGGAAAGCCGAAAGTCCAAATTTCAGCTCTTGGAATCTCTCCTGCTGTGAGCTGCTTAATATCTTTGGCGAACCATTCGCCTTTGCATTGTTTTCCGTCACAGTGTTCACTTACCTCCTTACTGCATATCCGGCAGCAGTTGCTTTCCCCGCATTTTTCATATCGGCAGTGAGAAAGCCCATACATTGCCATGTAACTGATGTTTGCATACCTGTCGATCTCCACATGGCCGGCACATTTATGCCCGCTCCGTTCCAGTCCCCTCCTAAAGCCGCCTATTCCACTGAATAAATCCAAAAATTCCAAACAGACCTCCTGTTTTGGTTTGAGAGATAATCACGTCCCCTTTTTCTCTTTTCCGCAGAATAGCATCCATTTTGAATTGGTAATTTTATTTCTTCTCACCCTGCCCGTTGCGCATGGGAACTTAGATTTTCTTAGGTGGCGGTCTTGGGCACCTTAGAATCGCTGCTTGTTTCCGGGAAATGCCGCACCGGCATTTCCCCTGGTGAGATATAGAAGTTCTTAGACCCTGTATTTTAGGGCCTTAGAACTTCTTCTCACCATGTTCCCCATTCACTCAAAGCCCGGTAGGGGTATATCTGCTGGTTCCTCGCAAAACGCACCATGTTCCCCACCTGATCGACCACGCTCTGGTTGTTCTGGTCCTTGGTACACATCATCACACTCCCAAAGATCCCTGTCAGGGCTGCGACCACTGTAAATGCCACATTCCCCGAACACAGCCAGATCACGGCGGCCACAGCGCTGCCAAAAAGGGAGCCTGCAGCACTCTGCAAAAGCTCCCTCCGCCCAAAACCGTTGAATAATTCATTTTCCGCTTTTACCCCGCTGGGGATATACAGCTCCCACTTCTGTTCTTCCGTAGTCCCTCCTTTCCGCACCGGCTCCCGGCGCCTTATCACCCATAGTAGTACATCACAATATCCCTGATCTGCCAGATGCTTTCGGCAATGACATAGAACAGCACCGTATTTTTTGCCCTTTTCCGGTACTGCGCCTGTTCTTCCTCCGCCCCCTGCAGGCGGACCATGCAGTAAACAAACCGGAACGCTGCACCCACCCGGATCAGGCTGATCACGGCCATGGAAATATCGTCTATCATCATCTGCCCATAACACTCTCCTTCCCACACTGCCGCCGTTTACTTTGCCATGCCTTTTACCATTCCCACCAGCCGCACGGAATGGTACACATTGTTGATGACACCGCCTGCCCCTCCGCCTGTAGGCACAAGGAACTCACGCAGGAAAGAGGGTGTCTTGATGGCAAGTATCATACACGCCAGCCCCCAAAACACATTCATGTTTATCCCCACGTTCAGCATAAGCCCCACTCCCATCTTGCACAGGCATATCTGGAGAACCACTGCGAGGGTACTCTGGAAAAATTTGTTGATATAAGTCTTGAATATTCCTTTATCATTATCCAAAAGACCCACACAGGCCATGGGCATACCGATCCGCAGTATCATGATCTCCAGCCCCCGCATCAGGAACTGGAAATACAGCACGAAATAGCATATGACAAAGATCAGCCCGAAGATGGCCGTCACCAGCCCCAGGGATGAGATGCCGTTTACCCATGCCTGCCAGTCATAATCCGTGGCTGCTCCAATAGCTGCCATCAGGTCATTAATCAGACCCTCCGCGGCTTTCGCCATCCAGCCGTACAGGATCGGGAAACAGACCGCCACCACAACCGCCTGCATAAAACGGATCACAATGCCCGCAGGCTCCATATCCGGATCCCCGTCCGTCCACATGACATAGCATTCAAAACCTTTTTTCAGGAACTTCAGGATAATCAGGGATACCCCGAACCCAAGCACAATGTCAAAGAGCGTATCCACCATGCTCCCGCCGTTTGCCGCCAGCATATACCGGTCGGCATAGAGCGTCATGGGAACCAGGTCCTGCAGCATCTGGTCAATGTAGGCTATCGCCCCGTTTAAAACCGCCACAATAAGGAGTACCAATATGATCTCCACTCCGGGCCACCTCCCTCACAAATAATTTCCGCCGCTTATCCCTCATCCGCTTCATTTTCTTTCAGGCTTGCATCATAGGCATTTAACACGGCCGTATTGATCTGGCTGCGGAGTTCCGGCTTGATGGGGAAACATACATCCCTGTATTCGTCCTCCTTGTCTTTCATGCTGGGCATGAATACGGTAGTCCCTTTTTCGCACTCCACAACCCTTATGCCGGTCACTAAAAAAGCGTCCGCCAGACATACCGTGGCAAACGCTTTCAGCTTTCCCGCATCCTCAAAGTTCTTTGTGATTTTTGCTGTTACTTTCAATTTTCACCTCCCTGTGCGCCCTGGCGCACATACCAATCGTTTGGAAACGCAGCCCTTATGAATTTTCTGCATTATTTACCTCTGTTTTGACAGGACCTGCCTGCCGGTTCCCCGGCAGGCAGTCCGCTCCTTGAGAATTTCTCCCGCCCAATCTGTGCAGTGTCCTACCCTTGGTAATTGAACAGGTTTGTGATCTTCTGTGTCAGGGTGGGCAGAATGGTGTTCTTAAACAGCGCATAAAGTCCCGCCAGCAGCAGGGCGCCTACCACAACAGAGATCAGTATCTTCAGGGCGGTGTCCACAAAGCCCTCCCCCTCTTTCCGGGCAAGAATGCCGGTGATCTTCTCTTTCATTCTCCCGCCCTTTACATAAGCGGTTACGGCCAGTCTGTTCATAGTGTCATTGATCTTTCTCATAGTGTCTTTCCTCCGAATTTTTTATTTTTGTTTACTGTTTCTGGTTTACCGGAAATAACCGATAATGACATTTAATGTAGCGCTGCCAATCACTGCCCCGATGCAGGACACGATGGCAACTACAATACGGTTGTTCCATTTCTTCTGATCCATCTCATCCGCCGCACTCCGCCTGATACAGAAATAAATAATCAAAAGCCCTGCCACAACAGGCGCCAGCACCATAAGCCAGGAAGTGGCATCCTTGATCAGCCTCTCTGTTCCCAGCGCAAGCCTGCTCTGGCTGACACTGCTGGCATACGCAGTCCGGCTGTTCATCAGGAACATGACAGCAGCGGCAGAAAATACCTTTGCCGCCGCTTTCCCTCTCTGTAACCATTTATTCATCTTCTTCATTGTCCGGTGTTTTTCCTCCTCTCCGCATGAATTTCTCCGAGAACAGGGAGCCTGCCTGTGCGGAGATCCCCTGCTGCCTCTGCTTTTCCTCTTTCATCTGCAGGTCTTTGGTATAATACACCCATATGTTCCACAGAGGTATCTCCGCCGCAGCGCTGGTAAGCACTGGGCGCCTGCGCTCCCGTTCCTCCCTGACCTTTCTGTTATGCTCCTTATCCCCCAGCCCCAGCATCCGGTTAAAATACCACTGCGACAGGTCCGGCGACACCATCATCGCCGGGTGGGAGCGCGATACCACGATCTGGTATGGCCTTGACACCCTCCGTATCTCGTCCGCCGTCAAAAGCTCCCGCCCCACCAGGCTTACGGTACTGCTGGAGGACGGGTTGACATACTTCCCATGTTGGCTTGACAGCTGATAGCCGGAACAGGTATATTTCCCCAGCTTGTCGCAGATCTCGGACAGGGTTTCCTTATCGTCCGCCTGCAGGTAGACCCAGCTCTGGCAGTTGGACTTGACGATGGCAGCCGTTTCCCGGTTGTACTTCTCCGTCAGCTGCTCAAAGCTCTGCAGGAAGAAATGGAACCGCATACCCCGGCCGCCCGCAACTGTCAGCTTGTTCGTCAGGTCATTTATTTTGGTGAAGTTGCCAAATTCCTCCAGCACAAAGTTCACCCGGTTGACAAGCCTCCCGCCCCTCTCGTCCGACTGATGCACCAGCAGTTCATAAAGCTGTGACACCATAAGGCTGGCAATGGGGTAATATGTGGTCTTCTCATCCGGCAGTATGAAGAACAGCGCCTGTTTCCGCCTGCCTATGTCCGCTATCTGGCAGTCGCTCTTGTGGGTGATGGAATAAACTGCCCTGGAAGTGAACAGCCTTAAGGTTGTCAGCGCCGAGGTGTAAAAACTTCCCTTGGTCCTGCTGGGCGCCACATCGGAAATGGATAAAAGCGCCCTGGCCGGATGCCCCGGCCTTAACTTCTTCACATATTCCTGCATGGGCGTCCTGTTCCCCACAGCCTTGCACATTTCAGCCACAAACCAATACACGTTTGTAAGGTTCTGGTATTCCGGCCGTCTGGCGTTATCCACCACCACACAGAGGATCGCCGCCGCAATGGTGGACTTCTCCCCGTTCTCCCATATCTTCTCGTTGCTGGAATTATCGCCCACCAGGATATTTGTGATGTCCCATGCGTACATCTCCGCCTTGTCCGTTTCTCCCCGGTTCACCGCATCAATGATGGGCTGCAGCAGGTTATAGCGGCTGCTCTTTTCCGGGTTTTTGAAATCAAGGCAGATCACATCATAGCCCAGTTTCCCTAAAAACGGAGCGGTATACTGGTACAGCTCCGCCTTTGGATCGCTGATGACAAGGCTTTCACCCGCCAGCGCCATCAGGCAGATGGACTGCAGCACCAGCGTCCTTGTCTTGCCGGAACGGGTTGCGCCTATGGTGAGCGTATGGGTATCGTCCGCAATATAATGAATCTTCTCCTTTTTCCCGCGCCTGCTCATCCCTATGACGATGCCGCCCGCTTTTAAGATCCGGCAGGGATCACTTTCTCCTGTCGTCCGTCTTTCTTCCCCGGCAGACGCATCCGGCTCCTGCTCTGGCTCCTGCCAGGCATAGTCCACTGTTTCGTAGCCCTCATCCGTTTCCCTGTCCTCCTGTTCCTTGTCCTCCTGTTTCCCCTGTTTCCCCTGGTTCTCCTGCTTTTCCCGTTTCTCCTGTTTCCCTTGGTTCTGTTGTTCTCCTCGATCTTCCTGTTTCCCCTGGCCCTCCTTTCCTGGTTCCGTTTCCTGTTCTGCTGCCTGATCTATCCCTGCGGACGGCGCGCCGGGCGGATATGCCTGCATATCCATCCGACGGATGCCGCAGGAACCGGCTGTCCCGCTGTTTTCTGCGGGATAACCGGCTGGAACGGCGCCGCCGGAAAGCATTCTGTCCTCCTGCCCTCCTGCGGCGCCGGTATCCACCTTTCCGGCGTCCTGCATAAAGCCAAGCCCCTCATAACCTGTTCCGATCAGTTCCCTGATAACCGGGTCTGCGGGGTCCAGCATACAGACCTCAAATATCCTGTCCTTTTCTTCCTCCCGCATCCACTTGGACGATCCATGCTGGAACTGTCCGGCCGGCACCGGGATCTCAATCTCATCCGTCACTTTCATAAGGTCGGACTGATAAGCCCTGCTGTTCTGCGTAAAAAACAGGATGCAGCAGAGCGCTGTAAAACACTCAAAGGACAGGAACAGCATCCCCTGCCTCTGCTGTGCAAAAAGCCCTGACACGCATTCCCCTATGGGAACCAGCACCAAGGTTTCCATCTGCCCTGAGAGCATCCTGTGCAGCGCGGCGGTAAAGAACAGGTTGAACAGCGTTCCGAGCCCTGCAAGGATGCTCCCCAAAATAATCATTTCTTTCTTTTTTATGGCTCCATTCCCTCCTGCGGCATTTCCGCATTGCATCCGGGCATCCCCTGGCCGGATAACGCAAAATCATACTGATTCTTCACTTCCTCCCAGACCTCGCTTTTTAAAATGCCCGCAAAGTCCTGCCGGTAAAAGCTGGTCTGCTCCCCATCATAAAGGCTGGTGACAAATATCCGCCGTCCCCTTGCCGTGGGGCTGCAGCCAAATCCGCCGTTGGCAATCCACAGCTGGTGCTGCCTGCTTCTGTATTCCGGCCTGAGGGTGTCAAAATTCATCACCAGCACCTTTCCCGTATAGTCCTGCTCCCGACTGTCCGGCACACAGGAATGCCGCCCCAGCAGCGCATTGTTATCCGCGCTGACAGGGTAATACTCTATGTCATGGGGATCCTGCACATGGTGGATGGGAATCCCCAGTTCTTTTGCGTAGGCAATCTCTCCCCGCATCCCCCGGCTGATGCTGTTCCCCATGACCCACAGTTCCTCGCACTTCTCCAGCATGGCAAGCCCCATCTCCAGCCCTTTCTCCCTTTCTTCGGCTATGGTGTCATTATAAAACTGCGTAAAATACAGATGGGGCGCAAAGGCGATCACGCCAAGGGAGCAGGCTTTCTCACAGTATTCCGCCGCCTGCCTGATGTTCTTCCCATAGTCCTCTGCCGAGGTGCTGTCCCCACGGAGCGGGCTTGCAATATAAACAAGTTTCATGCCTATACCCCCGCATATCGCAAGCTATGCTTGCGATACTGCACCAATAAATAGTTTGAAAGTTTACTTTCAAACTTATTCCTTTCATCTTCCAATCCCATAGTCCACCTGTTCCCCATAATCATCTTCCTCACTTTCTTCCGCGTCCGGAATCTCCACCCAGCCGGTTTCCTCTGCCTCCTGTGCCCGATCAAGCTGTTCCTGCAGGAACAGGTTCGCCGGCGCATCTGCCTGCGGGATCCTCTCCGCCTCCGCCGCAATGGAATCATACTGCTCACAATATGCCGGATAAAACCGGTGAAGGGTTGCAATCAGGCTTTCTTCGGAAACTACCAGCTCCCGGCATTCCGGGAACTCTCCCTTTAATTCATACAGGGGAATTGCCGCACTCTGCAGGGTATAATAGAGATAGCCATTTTTATTCCTGCCAAACTCACAGGCATAAGGAGACAGGAAATGCTCCGCCATCCTTTCATGGACGGCAAAGCAAGGATCTTCCCCTCCTGTGATATAGATACCCTCCCTGATGCGTTTTGCACTGCCTGCTGCATCCTCCGGCGGCTCCATGCCCTCAAAGAGTGCGGATGCCGCCACCTGCCCCCTTTCCCGGACAGCCTCCATCTGTCTGGCCGCCGCAAGCTCCATTTTCCTTGCCATGGCCGCCCGTTTCTGCATCATCTCATACAGCGGCATATCCATGGTTCCCCCTTTCGGATAATAAAGGCATCCGCCCGATTCCTCACCGGCCGCCACCGTCTTTTGGGAAAAATGGGTTTCAGCGTGTTCTTTGGGAACCATGATCCCCTCCCCCCTGTCTCCGACTATGTAATAAATGTTCAGGGCAATCTCAATACATAAGTTGATATTTCCCCAAATACTCTCTCCCTGTGGCTGCATCGTCCCCTCCTCCCTAGCGTTCCGGCCCGCTGCCAAAAGAAAGGGCATCCAGCAGTCTGGCAACGTCAAATTTCCGTTCCTCCCGGTGCAGTTCCGGCACCAGTTCCTCCACACGCTCCACCAGCTCCCCAGCCGCCTTCATATCCTCATCTGACAGCCCCTCGTCCATGGCGCACAGTTTTACAAGCCCTGCATGGATAAGCTGTAACTGCGTTTCGTTAAACAGCTTTCTTCCGTCCACAAGGCCGCTCCGTGTGGCAAAACTCTCAAATGCCTCCTCCCGGTTATAGAAATACTGCCTCTGAATGGGCCTGTTGTCATTCTGTACATCCTGCCTGTAAGTGGAAAGCACATAATCAAACAGCGGGTGCTTTTTACAGGCTAAAATGACACCGTTATGCTCATTCAGCTTCACCAGGCCGTTTTTCAGCATTTCAGCCTTTTCTCCCTCATAAGGCTGGTCTGAGCAGATACCGCACAGGCTGGCTGTGGCCCTTGCCATGCTCCAGAGCCTCTCCATCTGCTTTTCCGGCACCTCCACAAAAGGGTTTTTCTCGATCACGTCTGTTTTGGTGAAAAACGCAATGGTTTTTCCCTTAAACTGGATGTCCGCCACATAGTCAGGGGAGGACGGCTGCGCCACCCCGAACCCCTTTTTCTCCAGTTCCCCGAAAAATGCCCTGTAAAATTCAACTTTAGATTTCATATTCCTCCTTTCCCTGACACAGCCAGATTCTCCTTCATGCCGTCTGCAGCGGCGCAAATAACCAGTGCAAGTCTGGAAGAATGCCAAGAAGTGGGATTCGCCCCTTCTTGGCATTCTTCCGTGTGCATAGGTTCCACTGGGCGGAACCGTAGATTTTCTTAGTCAGTGTACTTTACTGACTTAGAAAATCTTTGCACACTTTTCAGTGTTCCATCTCCTCATCTGCGCCGTATTCCTCATTGGCCTCGGCATACTCTTTCCTGATGTTGTCCAAATCTATGACGGACAGATCATTTCCAAGATAGATGCCGCTGTCCCATTCTATCCCCCTGGTAACGCTGTCTGCTGAATAAGTTCCCTCTTTGGGATACCTTGCGTATTCCCTGGTTCCCTCTGCGATTAAAAACTGTCCGCTGCCCAGCGCCATCAGCAACAGGTCATTTTCACTTAAGACCATAAGCACACTGTAATCGCTTCCGTTCAGGTTATGGAGCGTTTCCCCCTGCCGGAATCTGCGTTCCTGACGCTCATAATGCAGTTTCTCAACCAGCGGACGTCCGGCGCAGTCCATGTTGCAGGCGGTCAGGACATCCAAAGATTCCTTTGCGCAGGCATCCCTGTCAAAAGCAGTTTTTTTCCCTGCCATCTTATGATACCCCATAAGAAAGTCCCTCAGTTCCTGTTCATCCCTGCAGAACCGGGCGCAGAAAGATTTGTTTGCAGCCGTATAAACCTCCGTCCAGAGATTGCTGTCCTTTGTCCGGCACAGCTCCCCCACTGCGTGGGCTATCTCCGTCTCCGAACCGGCAAACGCCTGAAACAGCACTGCCATGTATTCCTCAATGCTTGATAAATACCTGGATTCCGCACCCTTATTGTTATTTGTGACAAGGATCAAATCTTTTAATTTCATCTTCCCCATTCCTTTCCAATATTTTTTCCAGCCGCCTGGCATATGCCTTCCCGTATTTCAGCTCTGCCACCTCCAAAAGCATCCGGATCCCTCCCTCCAGCTTTTCCCCTGCCCTGGATGAGGGATCCGCATATTCCCTGTACTGCGTTTTGTTCTCCCCTGCGGGCGTCTGGGCATTTCTGCGTCCCACCAGCCGATTGTAAAAATACCATACACAGTCACCCGGAACAGCCGCCATGATGCAGTCTGTGCCGCCCTTTGTAAAAACATAGGGACATCCCCTGCAGGGGTGCCCCCGTTCTTTTCTGTCATTCTTCATTCTAATGCTCATATCCTTTATCCTGATTCTTCTGGAATAATTCTTTCTTTGCCTCCTTTGACAGTTCCCCCTGCCGTATCTGCCCGTCCGGGAGATCTTCTTCCTGTTTCCATGCCATCTGCGCCAGCATATCCAGAGCCTCCATAACAATCCTTGATGCCAGATATTCCCTGTGGCTTTTCAGGTATGCCTCCCCCCGTTCCTCCTTTTCCAGCCTGCATATGGCTTTTACACCGGAAAGAACCCTGTTTGCCAGTATCTTCCCTGCCTCCTTTTCAAAGTTTTCTTTCTGTTTCCGCAGCCAGCTGTCATCAGAGGAATAGAGCCCGGCCATACGGCATTTCGCATCCACATACCGCTCAAAGCACTGTCTGATCTCCGGGACATTCTCCAGCAGGAACTCCACTGCCTCATCCGTTTTCTCTTTTGCCTCCTGGGGCAGGAACTGATAGGCAATCCGCCCATGCTCCGGCAGGGATGCCCGGATCGCAGAAAGCCGTTCTGCCAGTTTTGCCAGGATTTCCCCGTCATAGGAGAATCCCTGTTCCAGCTCCGCCTCCAGCAGCTTTGCCGCTGCCCTGAACCTGCCTGGGCTCTTGCAGCGCATTTCTTCCTCAAACCGCCCAACCAGGGCATCCGATATATGGCGCATTTCCTTTACTGCAAGGTCTTTTTCCTCTGCATAGGCAAGTATCTTCTCCGCAAATGTGTCCTTTATCATCTGTACCCGGATGGCGTTGGGTATCTGCGGCGGCGTATAGGGGTTCTTCGCCCTCACGGATTGATCCCAGAATACCACATGGATATGGGGGTGCTTTTTCTCCCCATGCACTGCGGCCGCCCACTTAAGGTTTTCCCGTCTGATGCTGTTTTTCTCCGCAATCGTCATGATATGGTTCTCAATGTACCTCTGCCAGCTTTTCTGATCCTTTAACAGGAGTTCCCTGGCAGTATCCTCCGCAAAGGAAACCACGCTGCGGTACATGACGATCCCCTTTCTGGAATTGGCATACACGGCCTTGGCCACATCCCTCCAGTCCCCAAATTCCATGACTCCCCCCGGTTCCATCTTCCCAAACAGACCATGGTCTGCGTTCTCATTCTTCATCACCCTCGGCCTGGTGGCTATGTAGCGGATATGGGCGTAATTGGCTCCCGGCGTATCCTTTTTGTTCGGATGGCGGTGCCTCTGCTTATAAACTAAGATTGACATATTTCCCCGTTCTTTCTATCCTTTCCTGTAGGAATCTGTTGTACTTTGCCGTACTATCTGTTAGAATGGAACCACACAAAAACCAAAAAGGAGAACCGCCTTGAAACATACAGTAACCCTGGAAGATACCCGTCATTCCTTTGATGAAATGACTTTATTATTGCAGGATCATTTTGCTAAGATCAATCCTGAAGATCCAGAGAGCATTAAACTCTCCGGCGAATACTATAAATGGACTTCCCTGAAAACCGGCCTGATTCTGAATGAGAAAAATTTCCAGATACCCGCCTCTGCCCTGCCAAATACCATCAAACCCTCATCGTTCCAATGGCTTCATACCGACAAACAAGCTGTAGTGTCAAACTATTATCGGTACGACAAATCTACGGAACAATATATTATTTCTGTCAGAAAAGATGCTGTCCCCCAGCAGGACATTGATTTAATCACCCGTTCCCTGGTGCTTGTCCGTAAGGCCGTCATCTGGGTGGATTTCGGCTATAACATCGGCACGGAATTTGGCGGCAGACACCCGGCAATCATTCTAAAAAATTTGAAAGATTCTCTGGTCGTTATCCCCCTTTCTTCCCAAATGCCCAAAAATATGGATTACAGTGTAAAGGTTGATAAAGTCTACGGTTTCCCGGAAATGCCCCGCTGGGCAAATGTAACCCGGATTGCGCAGGTCAGCCTCTCAAGGGTACACTTCGAGAAATTTGGCGATGTAAAACCTGCGGTGCTTAAGGCTATCAGCGCAAAGCTGGCCTCCTGCGGCATAATATAGGCTGGCTGCGCATACATTAATACTGTTGCAAAACCGTTTGACAACCTCTCTGCTTTGTGTTAGGATGATGTTGTAAACGCAGGAGCAATCCTGGTAATTTTGTAACCGTGAGGCTGTCATTTATGGCAGCCTCTTTTCGTGCCGCAGATTTTATCTTGCCTTACCGTTTACAGCCTCATTCTGTTTTCTCCCCTGCCTGCCCCTCATCTTTCCATTTCCCCGGCCTCAGCTTCCTCCACGGAATCTTCACGGCATAATTCCCCCGCCATCTGTTCCACATACTCCTTCGTCTGTGCAGGATCCGTTGCCATTGTCAATTTCCGTTCCCGGTAATCATAGCAGTACACCTCATCCGACAATACTTCCTCCGGGCTTACCTGGGTTCTGTTGACCTCCATCACCATACGCTGCAGTTCCTCGGCGCTCATCTCCCCATTGTCTTTTATCAAAATGGTTTCATGGATGCTGCTGGGAAGGATAAAGAAACTGCCCCCTGTTGCTTCCCCGATCTCCTGCAGCAGATTCGGATAGAGCAGGGTTGCGGCGCCGTGAACCTTGGTATCATTGGTGAGGACATACTGTGAATAAGATTCGATTTTTTTACCCGATATGCTGTCATCCGCACCCAGATACATGATTTTTTCAAGATCCATCATCTTCGGCGGGAAAAGCCTCTCCGTATTCTTCAATGCCTGTTCCAATAAGCCCTCTTCCGAAACTCCCCACACCTCCAGCATACTTTTCTTCACAAGAATGCTGGCATTGCCCCTTTCTGAATCCTTGCCGCACAGGACACGCAGGACTGCCGCAATATCGGTATCAGGTATGTCCTGATGCACAAGGTCTTTCAGGTACTCCCGGTTCTTCTCCCTGTTCAGTACCGTTACATATAAATTATCCTTTACCGTGTCATATTCCCCCACATGGAGATTCTGCCACTGTGCGCTTTCCCTCATGCTTTTCTGATGTGTCAGCGAAATGTCAGCCAGGATATGATTCATTTTCCTGCCATTCTGAAACATCCGATAGAAATCTTCCAGATAAATATTGGGAACCACCCTGTCCTCCGGGCGTTTGATGCACAGTGCGCGCAGTTTCCGGTCGTTGTTCTTTGTTACTTCCTGAACCGTTATAGCCGCACCCGCATATTCTTCCGGCAGATAAAACTTAAGCCGGTCTGTTACCTGTTCTATAAAATCTTCAAATGTCATACATCATCCTCCCGTTTTATAAATTGTCCGCCAGCCCTCGCAGGTTCTCCGTGTCCTGCAAAAAACTGTTGATCTGGAAATCTTTTTTCTGCATATAATCCACTCCCAGCCTGACCGCCCCTGAAATCATCTGGTCAAAATCGTCCTCACTCCCCTCATTGGCAAGGTTCATAAGGACCTTGATAAGAAGAAAGAACGCCGCGCCATTGATCTTGCCTATCTTCATCAGCATTTTTGCGATTCGGTCGGTATCATGGTCCGCAATCGCCTTGATCTCATCCACATGGTATACCGCTGTCAACTCCTGACGGATGATTCTGGCAATAAAGTCTATGTCCTCCCGGCTTCCCTCTATGGCAAGCCCTTTCTCCACATAGCCACGCACCAGCTCCGATGTGGTAGTGTGGTTCCTGGCCGCCAGCTTATCCAACGCCTCCAGGGTTTCTATAGGGAAATTGACGGACCGTTTCTGCGTCTCCTTTGCTATGGCTCTGCCACCTCCGTTTCATCCTCCGCAAACCGGTCAAAGTAGAGGGTATAACAATCGGATGCACACAAATCTGCCTCATGCAGCTTCGGTATCCTGTCAAAATACCTCTGGATCAACGCTGTTTGCTGCTCGTCCGCCAGCACCTCATCTCCTCTGCCAATCTTATAGGTTCCTACATCCACATGAATATCCAGCACGTCATCCTGCGCAGTATATTCCCGATACTCCGCAGACTGGCGCAGGGTTTCCTCCGTCCCCCAGCCCGGCAGATAAACCATCTGATACCCGGCCTCACTGCGCAGCTCCGCAATAGAAAATACCATGCACCGTTCCTGCAGACGCAGCGGCTTTAACGCTTCAAAGGTTCGCTCTTTCTCCAATGACTCCCATAATGGCAGGATATTGGGAAACTCCGCTGTAAGCTCCGGGTCTGAGAAATATTTGTCCGTGTATTCCTCAACATAGCCATAGGTCAGAGACTCCGGCATTACATTTCCTTCTGCGTAGTCCCTTCGGAACTGCTCCCAGGATTCCCCCGGATTTTCGCTCCGGTACAACATCTGCCCCTCCTTGATCCTGGATGCCATCATGGCATACAGCACCTCCGGCCAGGTAGTCACACCAACAATGCGCATACTGCTGTACTCCTTCCACTGGTTACAGGTAAACAGGACATACACCGGCTCTTTCCCTGTTTCTTGCTCCCTGATACCGCCTCCCTCCTTTCCAAAATATGCCTCTTTCAAGGGTTCCCACGGGAACCCCCACTGTCTTATGGGAACCCCGTTGCAGGCTTTGCCTGCAAGCTGTTTTACGGCGGTGTGGAACCCGCCTATTCCTGCCTTAACAAAGCCAAT
>CAJTKW010000091.1:7879-14175 GCA_910577035.1 uncultured Acetatifactor sp. | reverse complement strand
TCTTACCAAAAAGGAGCCATTTTTTACCTAAGACACAAACTTTTTTACACTACCTAGAAATTTAGTAGAAAATGAGTATAGTATAAATAAGAAGTTCGGTTGAACCTCTTATTATTCTGCCGGGACTGCATATCGGCATTTATAGAAAAGGTGCAGATACAAATATTTTTCGCTACCCAACAAGATTTCAAGAATGTTGCGGAATACGGGCAGGCATGTATTATGACCACCGTATTCCGCCGTTTTTTATGCTGAATATAATGGAAACAGAGCGGTTATACCTGGTTACATATACTCGGAACCTGCGCACAATTCTTTCTCCAAAAACTGCTTTATATAGGGGTTGTTTTCCTCATTCAAAGCAGGCTGAAACGCCATGTAACGACATTTTTGATACTGCTCACCGTCCAATACAAAGGTATATCCCATGATACACTTGGGATTACAGTCATCGGGATTGACAAGCCGTTTGCAAACAGATGCTTTTTTGATTTCCTTTTTTACCTTTTCGGGCAATGAATCGAGAAAGCTCTGGTATGCCTGTATATGTTCGGGATAAATGCGGAGCCTCATTCCCGTTTTTCGGGATACGAATGTTGCCAAAGTCCGTTTGCTGCTGTTTAATACATAGGATACAACATAACCGCTTTTTTGCAGTTTTACATCACATTTGCAGTCGTTCTCTGTCAAATACTCGTTGATTTCGTTTACAAAGCTGCGGTAACGCTCGTCAAGGGTTCCTATAAATATACTGAAGTTCTCGTCCATAAGTCCCTCCGTCATCCTTTTTTCTTTGTTACGGGTATCCATACTTCATATTGTGCGTTCTGGGGATCCGGATTTAAGTATACCTCAATATCGGGAGCGTCGGCATATTCATATCCGGAGGTCGGAAGCCATTCTGTTATAATCCGCTGCTCCAGCTCCTGTATGGACCGGTTTGTACCCGTTCCGGAAAAGATTGCCCAAGTGGACGCAGGAACGGTATATTCTTCAAACTCAACGTTTGTTTTTGTACTGGAAACAGCGATAAAGTATTTCCATTGTTCTTTATCATTGCAGGCGCTCACGCCCAGAAGTCCCATTGGCGGCGTATCCATCAGTGCTGCCAATTTCTGTATGGTTCCGTTTACAGACGCCTTCTGCCACATCTCGGGGACCACCATGAAGTTATTTTCGATTTCCTGTTCAAGGGGGGCGGATACGCCTATGATGCGGAAGGCCTCTTTCGTTTCAATTCTGTAATTCATTTCTGTGGCTCCTTTCACGGTAATTTTAAACACAATGGGGGGAAAAGATTTCACGGATACGCCCGCAGCCTTAACAGACGAGGGTGCTATCCCATGAAAAGACTGAAATGCTCTGTTAAATGCAGTCGGGGAACGGTAGCCGTACTTCTCTGCAATATCAATAATTCGTTTATCCCCGTCCTGCAAGTCTACCGCCGCTAAAGACATTTTCCTTCTTCGGATATATTCTGCCAGAGTGATCCCCGCCATATAAGTAAACATTCTCTGATAGTGATAGGTGGAGCAGCAGGCAATCCGTCCAAGCTGTTCATAGTCAATTTCGCCGGTCAAATGTTCTTCGATATAGTTCATGCTTTGGTTTAATTTTTCAACCCATTCCATGAGGTACCTCCTTATCCGCGCATATTGTGTTTTGTCATGAAGTTGTCTTTATCATTATAAGGCTTATCCATAAATTTATCCTCTCTATCCTTGCACAAAAAAGAGAGGCGGCTTCACACAGTGGAAGACGGATGCAGCCGGAGTAAACGCAGGACTGCATCGGATCAGCGAGGACGGCCTGCAATCATTCCCGGTTTGGTGCTGGCGGTAATGCAGGCAGCAGTCTTTACACACTCTTTCGTTTCACCAGCTCCGCAGCAACTTCCAGCTTAACGGGGAAAGAGCGTTCTGCTGTCAGGAGCTCGTGGAGACGGCAGACCGCCATCTCACCCATATACTGCTTCGGCACATTGACCGTGGTGAGCGGGGGGTCCATATAGGTGCACATGGGCATATTGTCAAAGCCGATGACAGCCACGTCCCGGGGGATCCGGAAGCCTTTTTCCTGAAAAGCCCTCATGGCGCCGCAGGCGATCAGGTCATTGTCGGCAAAATAGCATCGTGCGGTTTCCTCCCCGGCCTCCAGCAGCTCACGCATATCTGCCCAGGCGCCTTCCATGGAGGGGGACAGGCGGTGGACGACAGACTTAGAAGTGGACATGCCGTTTTCCCGCACCGCTTTGTAAAAGCCGTCGGCGCGTTCCTCAAAGTTATGGATGGGATAGGAGGAATGAAGGTAGCCCGGCTGAGCTTTACATTTCCGGATCAGGTAGTCGGTTGCCTGGTAAGCCCCCTGCACATTATTAATCAGGACACAGTCAGTTACCTTTTTGTCAAAGCTGTTGTCCAACAATACCACGGGCACAGACAGCTCCGTGAAAGGGACATAATCTGCCTCACGCATTTCTGTCCCCAATAAAATAATTCCCTTGCAGTTCAAATGCAAAAGCTCCTGCAGCTGTGCTTCCACGTTTTGATCCGCCTTCTCGTACAGATAGTAAATATTTAAAAGATAATGCTTCTGTTTACAGCCCCGGTCTATTCCCTCTGAAAGCTGGGAAAAGAAAGGGGTATCCGTGACTACGGCGCCATGGCGTTTGTAGATGATAAAGTTGATGATGCCGTTGGACCGGTTCTCTGCGGCGAGCTCCCGTACTTTGGTGAAATCGTAGCCTCTGGCCTTTGCCTCTTCCATAACCCGCTTCCTGGTGGCAGTGCTGACTCCGGGTTTGTGGTTCAGGGCCATGGAAACGGCAGCTTCCGAGAGCCCAAGGATGCCGGCCAGTTCCTTTGCAGTGACAGCCATCTCTTAATGTCCTCCTATATCCTGTCCATTTTATTCCACTATAGAGAATTTAGTAAATTAAGTCAATATTCATAGAAAAAATACTTAATAATAAATTGAACTTAAGGAGAATTTGCTAAATAATTTATGGCATATACAATCTTCGGAGGTAGGGTGATGGATAAGGTAATATTGGGTTTTGCTCCGACGAGAAGAAGTATCTTTTCCGCGCCGGATGCAGTGAAATACGCGAATCTTACCAGAGAGAAACTGCGTCAGCTCAATGTGGAATTTGTGGATATTGATGACCTGGCGGAGGACGGGCTGCTCCATGACGATGGGGACAGGATCAGGATTGCGGAGAAGTTCAGGGCGGAAAAGGTGGACGGCGTCTTTTTCCCTCACGGTAATTTCGGTACCGAGTATGAAGTGGCCAGGCTGGCAAAGGAACTGAATGTGCCGGTGCTGCTGTGGGGTCCAAGGGACGAACGGCCTGACGAAAACGGTATCCGTTTACGGGACAGCCAGTGCGGCCTGTTTGCCACAGGGAAGGTGCTGCGTCGTTTTGGCGTACCGTTTACTTACATGACAAATTGCAGGCTGGAGAACCCGCAGTTTTCCAGAGGGATTCGGGATTTCCTGGCTGTCTGCAATGTGGTGAAGGCCTTCCGGCGTACCCGGATTCTGCAGATCGGCCCCAGACCCTTTGATTTCTGGTCTACTATGTGCAATGAGGGCGAGCTTTTGGAGAAGTTCGGAATCCAGCTTTCTCCCATCCCGCTCCCGGAGCTGACGGCAGAGATCAGGAGGGTAAAAGAGGAGGGAACCCGGGTGGCAGAAACCATGGCCTACTGCCGGGAACACTTCCATGTGGCGGTCAGCGGGGAACAACTGGAGACGATTGCGGCGCTTAAGGCTGCCATGAGGACGCTGGCGGACAAATATGGATGTAATGCGGCGGCAATTCAGTGTTGGAATGCTTTGCAGGGAGAGCTTGGAATTATGCCCTGTGCGGCCAACAGCCTGCTGAACGAGGAGGGGCTGCCTGTGGTCTGCGAGACGGACATCCATGGGGCGGTGACCGCGGTATTGGCAGAGGCCGCAGGTATGGGGGAGAGCAGAAGCTTTTTCGCGGATTGGACGGTGCGTCATCCTGACAATGAGAATGGAGAGCTGCTGCAGCATTGCGGGCCCTGGCCGCTTTCCTGTGCAGCCTGCAAGCCCACCATCGGATATCCCCTGGCCTTTGATTATCCGGGAGCGGTAGAAGCACCGGCCAGGCAGGGGACTATGACACTATGCCGATTTGACGGCGATAACGGAGAGTATTCGCTGCTCCTCGGCAATGCGAAGGGTGTTGACGGACCTTATACCAAGGGCACCTATGTGTGGGTGGAGGTCGCCAATTTAAAGCGCCTGGAGGCAAAGCTGGTGGAAGGGCCTTACATACACCACTGTGTGGGAATCCATAAGGATGTGGTGCCGGTATTGTATGAAGCCTGTAAATATATCGGGGTCAGGCCCGACCTGTACGATCCCGTGGAAGAGGATGTGAGGGCGTATTTGAGGGGCGAAACGTGAGAAGAACTTCTAAAGGCGCCCCATCATAGGATGGGACGCCAAGAAGTTCTAAATCTCACGCAGAAGAATGCCCAAAGTGCGGGCATTCTTCCGGTTGTGCACCAGATTCATGGATTGTTTGTGCCGCCGGAGGCGGCATGTCTGAAGGGTGAAAGGAAGGTAATATTATGGCAGAGAGCAGATTAATAGGCAGATACCCGGTGATCGGCATTCGACCGGTGATCGACGGCAGGCGGGGCTACCTGGACGTCCGGGGATCCCTGGAGGAGCAGACGGTAAACATGGCCCGCAGTGCGAAGAAGCTGTTTGAGGAGAAGCTTCGCTATACGAATGGAGAGCTGGTGAAGGTGGTGATTTCTCCCACCACCATCGGACGGGTGGCGGAGGCCGCGGAGTGTGCGGATTATTTTGAGAAAGAGGGAGTGGCCGTGACACTGACCGTGACGCCCTGCTGGTGTTACGGGGCGGAGACCATGGATATGTCTCCCCGTACCATCAAGGGCGTATGGGGATTTAACGGTACGGAGAGGCCCGGGGCGGTCTACCTTGCCTCCGTCCTTGCCACCCATGCCCAGAAAGGGCTGCCTGCCTTTGGCATTTACGGGCATGACGTGCAGGAGGCGGACGCCGGGGACATCCCCGAGGACGTGGAGGAAAAGCTGCTTCGATTCGGACGGGCGGCGGTGGCGGCAGCTACCATGAGAGGAAAGTCTTACCTGCAGATTGGATCCATCTGTATGGGAATCGGAGGATCTATCATAGATCCCGCCTTTATTGAAGAATATCTGGGAATGCGGGTAGAGTCCGTGGATGAGGTGGAGATCCTTCGCCGGATGAACCAGGGGATTTATGACGAGGAGGAATTCCGGAAAGCTTATCAATGGACAAAGGAGCATTGCAGGGAAGGCTTTGACAAGAATCCTCCCGGAGTTCAGAAGACAAAAGAGCAGAAGGAAGAGGACTGGAAGTTCGTGGTGAAAATGATGTGCATCATCAAGGATCTGATGAACGGAAATACCAGGCTTCCCAAAGGGTGCGAGGAGGAAATGGTGGGACACAACGCGTTGGCCGCAGGTTTTCAGGGACAGCGGCAGTGGACGGATTATTATCCCAACTGCGACTTCGCGGAAGCCTTGTTAAATACCTCCTTTGACTGGAACGGAGCCAGGGAGCCCTATGTGTTGGCCACGGAGAATGACGTATTAAACGGGCTGGGAATGTTGTTTATGAAGCTGCTCACCAACCGTGCCCAGATATTTGCGGATGTGCGCACCTATTGGAGTCCTGAAGCGGTAAAGAAGGCTGCCGGCTATGAGGTGGAAGGGGTGGCAAAGGAAGCAGGAGGCTTTATCCATCTGATCAACTCCGGCGCGGCCTGTCTGGACGCCTGCGGCAGAGCCAGGGATGGGGAGGGCAATCCCGTGATGAAGCCCTGGTACGAGGTGACGGAGGCAGATCAGAAGGCCATTCTGGAGGCAGCTACCTGGAATGCCGCCGATTACGGATATTTCAGGGGCGGCGGTTATTCTTCGCGCTTTGTGACGGAGGAACAGATGCCGGTGACCATGATCCGGCTGAACCTGGTAAAAGGGTTAGGCCCCACGCTGCAGATTGCGGAGGGCTGGACGGTAAAGCTGCCGGAGGAGGTGACGGATATTCTCTGGAAGCGCACGGACTACACCTGGCCCTGTACCTGGTTTGCGCCCAGGTGCGACGGCAGGCCCGGGCCGTTCCGCACCGCCTATGACGTGATGAACAACTGGGGGGCAAATCACGGCGCCATCAGCTACGGGCATATCGGGGCGGATCTGATTACCCTTTGCTCCATGCTCAGGATCCCCGTGAGCCTGCACAATGTG
>CAJTKW010000091.1:0-7869 GCA_910577035.1 uncultured Acetatifactor sp. | reverse complement strand
CCGCCCGGCGGCGTGGAATGCGTTCGGCATGGACAAAGAAGGGGCGGATTACCGGGCCTGTGCCGCATACGGCCCCCTGTATAAGTAGGCGCCGAGGATAACCGCTGAAGCGGGTAGAGGCATATGGTTGAAAGAAATTCGCTGTTTATGGCACGCAGATGGGAGCAGGAATGAATTATAAAGCATTTTCTTATGATTTGCGGAAAAATATAGTAGATATGATTATGGCCGGGGGCGGCGGACATATCGGCGGTGATATGAGCGTGGTGGATATTCTGCTCACTCTCTATTTCCGGCAGATGAACATTTCCCCGGAAAACGCGGAGGCGCCGGACAGAGATTACTTTGTCCTGAGCAAGGGCCATTGTGTGGAGGCGCTTTATGCGGTGCTGGCGGCCAAAGGATTTTTTCCCTATGAGCAGGTAAAGGAGGAATTTTCCAGGTTTGGGTCCAAATTTATCGGGCACCCCAACAACAAGCTGCCGGGGATTGAAATGAATTCCGGTTCCCTGGGGCACGGCCTGCCGGTAAGCGTGGGGATAGCCCTGGCCTGCCGGATGAACGGGCTGGGGAATCGGGTGTATGTGGTGATGGGAGACGGAGAGCTGGCGGAAGGGTCGGTCTGGGAAGGCGCCATGGCAGCCGGCATGTACCGGCTTGACAATCTCTGCGCAGTGGTGGACAGGAACCGGCTGCAGATTTCCGGGGGAACGGAGGAGGTGATGGCCCACGGGGATCTGGCGGCCCGGTGGGCTTCCTTTGGCTGGAATGTGATTCCCGTGAAGGACGGAAACGACAGCGACCAGCTGAATGAGGCATTTGAGCAGGCAAAGAGTTGTAAGGGCAGGCCTACGGTGGTCCTGGCCGCCACGGTAAAGGGCTGCGGTTCCCCGGTCATGGAAAATAAGGCTTCCTGGCATCACCATGTGCCTTCTGCCGGGGAATATGAACAGATTATGAAGGATTTCAGAGAGAGAAGGGAGGCATGGGGAGATGAATAAGATTCCCAACAGGGCGGCTATCTGCAGCGTACTGATGGAGCGGGCCGGGACCGACCGGGATATTGTGGTGCTGTGCAGTGATTCCAGGGGAAGTGCCTCCATGACTCCCTTTGCGGAGGCCTTTCCCGGGCAGTTTGTAGAGACAGGTATTGCGGAGCAGAATCTGGTAAGCATTGCGGCAGGGCTGGCCAAGTGCGGAAAGAAACCCTTTGCTGCGTCTCCTGCCTGCTTCCTCTCCACCCGCAGTTATGAACAGGCAAAGGTGGATGTGGCATACAGTAATACCAATGTGAAGCTGATCGGTATCAGCGGGGGAATCAGCTATGGCGCCCTGGGTATGAGCCACCATTCTGCCCAGGATATTGCGGCCATGTCCGCCATACCCAATATGAGGGTCTATCTTCCCAGTGACCGCCACCAGACAAGGTGTCTGACAGAAGCGCTTTTGCAGGACAAGGCTCCTGCCTATATCCGAGTGGGCCGTAACCCTGTGGAGGATATTTATGAAGAAGGGAATACTCCTTTTGAGATGGACAGGGCCACAGTGCTTTCGAGAGGGCAGGATGTGGCGGTCATCGCCTGCGGGGAGATGGTGGGGCCGGCCCTGGAGGCGGTCAGGCGGCTGGAGCGGCAGGGGATTCATGCCCTGCTGCTGGATATGTACTGTGTCAAGCCTATGGACGAGGCCGCCGTCATCGAGGCGGCGGAAAGCTGCAGGGCGGTGCTCACCGTGGAAGAGCACTCCCCCTACGGAGGCCTGGGAGCCCGGGTCAGCCAGATCGTGGGCCGACATTGCCCCAGGAGGGTGAGAAATCTGTCCCTGCCGGATGAACCGGTGATTACCGGCACCTCCGGTGAGGTTTTTGCCTATTACGGATTAAACGGGGAGGGAATCGCGAAAGCGGCAGAGGAGCTAGCGTGAAGAGAAGTTCTAAGGCTCGCAGCATAGGCTGCTTCGCCAAGTCAGCAAGCTGACTTGGAACTTCTAAAGCTTCACACCGAAGAATGCCTGAAATGCGGCGTTTTTCACTTGCCAACTTGTTGGCCTTGGGATTGTGAGTCGCGGCAAGGCCGCGACATGGAGGTTAATATGAAATATGTGATAGGGATCGACCAGAGCACCCAGGGGACAAAAGCCCTTCTGTTTGACGGCCGGGCCAGGCTGATCGCCCGCACTGACAAGGCTCATCGGCAGATCATCAGTCCCCGGGGGTATATCTCCCATAATCCGGAGGAAATATATGCCAATACGGTGGAGGCAGTGCGACGGCTCTTGAAAGAGCAGGGGATCACGGCCCGGTCTGTGGCAGGGATCGGTATCAGCAACCAGCGGGAGACTACGGCGGCCTGGAACCGGGAGACGGGGAAGCCCGTCTGTGATGCGGTGGTATGGCAGTGCGCCAGAGGGGCGGAGGTCTGCGGGGACTATACGGAGGACCAGAAAAGGCAGATTGCCGATAAGACGGGAATTCCCCTTTCCCCCTATTTTCCCGCATCTAAAATGAAGTGGATTCTGGAAAACTGTCCCGAGGCCAAGAGGCTGGCCGGGGAGGGGAAGCTTTGTCTGGGGACGATGGACAGCTGGCTCCTTTACTGCATGACCGGAGGAAAGGTGTTTCAGACCGACTATTCCAACGCTTCCAGGACCCAGCTTTTTAATCTGCATACCTTATCCTGGGACGAGGAGATCTGCGGCATGTTCGGGGTGCCTGTGGAAGCGCTGCCCCAGGTGTGCGATTCCGATGCACTCTTTGCCGAAACGAATCTGGGCGGGGCGTTGGATCAAAGTGTGCCGGTTCACGGTGTGCTGGGGGATTCCCATGGTGCACTGTTCGGCCAGGGCTGCCATGAGAAGGGCGGGGTAAAAGCCACATACGGCACGGGCTCTTCCCTGATGATGAATATCGGCCGCAGCTTTCAGGCCAGCAGCCATGGCCTGGTGACGTCACTGGCCTGGAGCATGGGAGGAGAAGTGACCTATGTGCTGGAGGGAAATTTAAACTATACCGGAGCGGTGATTACCTGGCTGCAGGAGAATCTGGGGCTGGCAGGCTCCCCGGGGGAAACGGAGAAGCTGGCCCTGGCGGCAAGGAAGCAGGACGCCGTCTATCTGGTGCCTGCCTTCAGCGGCCTGGGGGCTCCTTATTGGAAGAGCGAAGCAAGGGCATTGATCTGCGGGATGGACAGGAATACCGGCAGGAACGAGATTGTGAGGGCCGGGCTGGACTGTATTGCATACCAGGTTACGGACGTGCTGAGGGCTATGGAGCAGGACAGCGGCGTGAAGCTGGGAAGGCTGTGTGTGGATGGAGGACCAACGAGAAACCGTTATCTCATGCAGTTCCAGAGTGATATGGCACAGCTTGGCGTCCTTGTTCCCGATGCGGAGGAGCTTTCCGGAATCGGAGCGGCTTATCTGGCCGGAATCAGTCTGGGGGTCTATGAAAAAGAGCAGATTTTTGGTAATCTACACTATGAAGAGTATCGGCCCTCCATGGCGGCGGAGGAATGTACAAGGCGTTATAACGGCTGGCTGGAGGCGGTAAGAAGGACGGTGTGAATCTATGCTTAAGGTAACGGAGCTGACAATGGATTATCTGAGAAATCCGGTGGGGGTTGCGGGGATGCCGCGCTTTTCCTGGAAGCTGGAGAGTGATCGGCGAAATGTACTGCAGGAGGGCTACCGGCTGCAGGTTGCCCGGACGCCGGATTTTCGGGCACCGGTTTACGACAGCGGTTTCGTGGAGAGCGGCCGGTCGGTCCATGTGGAGGTGACGGAGGATCGTTTCCTGTGTTCCCTTTCCCGCTATTATGCCCGGGTGCAGGTACGGGCGGGGGGCTGTGAAAGCGCTTTTTGTGTTCCGGGTTCTTTCGTGACGGGTATTTTAAAGGAGCGGGAGTGGAAGGCGCGGTTTGTTTCCGGGGAGAGCAGAGAGGACAGGGAGCGCTCCGGCAGCACCTGCCTGCGCAGGGACATCCTGCTTTCCGGGGAGGTGGAAGAGGCTTATGTGTGCGCCACGGCTCTGGGCCTTTATCAGTTATACATCAACGGGGAAAAGGTGGGAGAGGACGAGCTGACGCCGGGCTGGACCTCTTATCACAGGCATCTTTGCTACCAGACCTACGATGTGGCCGAGATGCTGACGCCGGGCGGGAATACCCTGGCTGCCATGGTGGGAGCAGGGTGGTATAAGGGAAAAATGGGCTTTCTGCTCAGACGGAACAATTACGGGGAGCGGACGGCTTTTTTCCTGCAGATGAAGGTACGTTATACTGACGGCAGGGAGGAATGGTTTGCGACGGACGGAGACTGGGAGGCTGCGGACGGGCCGGTGCTGTTCTCAGAGATTTACGACGGGGAGGTTTACGATGCCACCAGGGAGCTGCCCGGATGGAAGGTATTCGGCGGGGGCAGCGGCGGGGCGGTACAGGACGGCGGCGAGACGGCGCAGGGTGCCGGGGAGCCTGCACAGGACGGCAGCGAGATGGCGAAGGGCATTGCGGGGGCGGCACAGGAAGCTTCGGCGCCGGCAGCAGCCCACATCTGGCGGCCAGTGGAGTCCGTGGAATTCCCCCTGCAGGCGTTGACGGCCCAGCCGGGCTGCCGGGTGGGTATTATGGACAGGCTTCCTGTCAGGCGTATTTTTACCACGCCTAAGGGGGAGTGTGTGCTGGATTTCGGACAGAACCTGACCGGCTGGGTGGAGTGTGTCTTCCGGGGAAATCCCGGGGATGAGGCGGTTTTAAAATGTTTTGAGGTTCTGGACAGGGAGGGCAATGTCTATACGGAGAACCTCCGCTCGGCAAAGCAGGAGCTTCGGTATATCTGCAGGGGGGGAGAGGAGGTCTGGCATCCTCATTTTACCTTTCAGGGATTTCGCTATGTACAGGTGATAAGCCTTCCGGGAGAAGCCCGGGCAGAGGACTTTACGGCGCTGACGGTACATTCCAGAATGGAGCGGACAGGAGAATTTCGGTGCTCCGACCCGCTGGTGAACCAATTGCAGCATAATATTCTCTGGGGCCTGAAGGGGAATTTCGTGGATATTCCCATGGATTGCCCTCAGCGGGACGAGCGGGTGGGCTGGACGGGGGACGCCCAGATTTTCTGCCGTACGGCCTGCTTCCTGATGCAGACATATCCTTTTTATGAGAAGTGGCTGAAGGACGTGGCGGCAGACCAGACGGAGGAGGGGGGAGTCCCCCACGTGGTGCCGGATATTATCAGCGGCAGGGAGGAGAATGACTGGCTGCTTTCCCAGGGGACCCATTCGGCGGCGGCCTGGGCGGATGCGGCGGTAATCAATCCCTGGACCATGTACCTTGTCTACGGTGACAGGAAGATCCTGGCAGACCAATATGACAGTATGAAAAAGTGGATCGGCTTTATGGAGGCCCATTCCCGGGATTATATCTGGAATTACCGGCTGCAGTTCGGTGACTGGGTGGCGCTGGATGCCAGGGAGGGCAGTTATTTCGGGGCAACGCCAAACGATCTCACCTGTACGGCATATTTTGCGTATTCCACCGGGCTTTTCGCAAAGATTGCGGGTATTCTGGGGCAGGAGGCGGATGCGGCATATTACGGCGGGCTTCAGGACAGGATTGTGGAGAAGTTCCGGAATACCTTTTTTGACGGGGAGGGGCGGATGACAGCCCAGACCCAGACGGCACATATCGTGGCGCTGTATTTTGACCTGGTTCCCGAAGGGTACCGGATGCAGACCGCAAGGCGGCTGGTGGAGCTTCTTGAGGAGCAGCGGGGACATCTGGTCACTGGCTTTGTGGGCACACCCTATTTCTGTCATGCCCTGAGCGATAACGGTTATGTGGAGGAGGCTTACAGGCTGCTTTTGCAGGAGGACTTTCCTTCCTGGCTCTATCAGGTAAAAATGGGGGCAACCACGGTCTGGGAGCATTGGGACGGGCTGAAGCCGGACGGCACCATGTGGAGCCCGGATATGAATTCCTTTAACCACTATGCCTACGGCGCCGTCGGAGACTGGCTGTACCGGGTGGTACTGGGAATTCAGGCGGATGAGCAGGCTCCCGGCTACCGGCACAGTATCATCAGCCCGCGGACAGGAGAGGCCTTTGACTTTGCGGAAGGCTCCTATGAGAGCGTTTACGGAAGGCTGGCGGTGAGGTGGGAGCGGCAGGACGGCCGGATCGTGCTGCAGGTCACGGTTCCGCCCAATACCACGGCAGACATTCGCCTGGAGCCCGAGGCATGTGAAGCGGAGGCGGAAGGACTGGTGTTTGTCCGGCGGGACGGCCGGATGACGGCTGAGTGCGGTTCCGGCAGCTGGGAGGTCCGGTATGCGAAATACAGGTAAATGCAGAGCGTTCAAGTTTGCGGCCGGGCCTTGGGCATCGGAGGCACTATCTAAAACAAATCAGGAGGCGGGAGTATGAGCGGTAAACTATATGAAAAGCCCTGGGAGCAGGGGGTGCTGCGGGTGACGGATAACGGCAGGTATTTCTGCGTAGGGGACAGCCCCTTTTTCTGGCTGGCCGACACGGCGTGGCTGTTGTTTCATAAACTGACTCTGGAGGAAAGCGAGAACTATCTGCGCAACCGTAAGGAGCTGGGCTTCAATGTCATTCTTGCGGATTTTATCCACGTGGGCGACCAGAAAAACCAGGCCGGCCAGGCGGCACTGACGGAGGGTGATCCGGCCAGGCCTGCGGCGGATTCCGGGTTTTGGCAGCATGTGGATCAGGTGATTGCCATTGCGGAGAGGCTGGGGCTTTACATGGGTATCCTTCCGGTGTGGGGAAGCAGCATCGTCAAGGGCGGGAATCTGAATATGGATAATGTGGATGCCTATATGGACTTTATCCTGAAGCGTTATCATAATGCGCCGAACCTGATCTGGATCGTGGGCGGCGATGTGCGGGGAGACGCGGCCCCGGAGGTGTTCTGCCGGATGGGAAAGCGGATGAAGGCAGACAATGGGGAGCGGCTGGTGGGTTATCATCCTTTTGGGCGCACCACTTCGGCTTTCTGGTTTCATCAGGAAAGCTGGCTGGATTTTAATTTGTTCCAATCCGGGCACCGGCGTTACGATCAGAAGGATCTGGGAGCCTGGGATGACAATAACCGGCGGGAGGGCTGGTTCGGTGAGGACAGCTGGCGTTATGTGGAGCGGGACCGTGCAAGGACGCCGGTAAAGCCGGTGCTGGACGGAGAGCCTTCTTATGAAGGGATTCCCCAGGGACTCCACGACAGCACACAACCCTACTGGCAGGCAGCGGATGTGCGCCGCTACGCATACTGGAGCGTTCTGGCGGGGGCGGCGGGCCATACATACGGCCATAACGCCATAATGCAGTTTTACGGGGATTTCAGCAGAAAGGGAGCCTATGGGGTCAAATGTCTCTGGACCGATGCCGTCCATCACCCGGGAGGCTCCCAGATGGCCTTTCTGAAAGGCCTGATGGAGTCGGTGGAGTATGGAAACGGCAGACCGGCCCAGGAATATCTTTTGTCCCCGCAGGGGGAGAAATATGACCGGATCCAGGTCTTTGCGGGAGAGGACTTCCTGATTGCCTATACCTGTACCGGCCGGGAAATGCGGCTGTCCCTTAAGGCCTTTGAGGGGAAGGAGCTTGCCGCCTGCTGGATGGATCCGGTGACGGGGCGGTTTTCCTTTATCCGAAGGGTGCAGGGAGGCGGGGAGTTTGCCGTGGTTCCTCCGGAGAGAGAGGACGGAAAGGATATGGTGCTTCTGCTGAGGACGGAATGAAGATTTCCTAAGGCATTCCGAGAAGAACCGCCGGGCAGACAAGTTCGCCTGGCGATTCTTCCAAGCGCGACCTTTGCGCTTTGCGCGACCTTTGCGCTTTGCGCGACCTTTGCGCTTTG
>CAJTKW010000090.1 GCA_910577035.1 uncultured Acetatifactor sp. | reverse complement strand
AGAGGTAAGAAAACCCAGTAAAATCAACGGGTTTTGGCATTTAACAAATGCCTATGAATGTACACATAAGGAGAATCAGGGAGGCCATAGAGCAGGAGCCGAATAACCCCGCGTACATTACCACCGTGTGGGGAGACGGTTATAAATTCAACGGAGGCGGACAGTGAAGAAGAAAGGTTTTCTGATTGGAACCACCTTGGTGCTGCTGCTGGAGATCATTACTGTCCTGGGTCTTGTGTTTTCAGGAACGGGACATACCCAGGATGCGGTGGCGGTAAACGAGGTTGTGCAAAGGGTGCAGGCCGGATGGAAAGGCGGGGAGTGGCATACCGGTACATCAGAGCTTGCGTATGTGGTGCTTGACCTGGAGGGAAATGTATTATACAGAACCGGCATGGGCCTGAGTGAAAGTGTGAACCAGGCGATAATCCACAGAGATACAATTCTTGACATTTGTGTCGAAAATGCGGTTGTAGGGAAATTGATTATTCGAAACGACGAGGCGGAGGCACTGCGGGAGGACAAGCTGAGTGCCGCCGTCTTCTTTATGGCTGCAGTTTTGCTGCAATGCTGTGTCTGCGTCGGTTATATGCTTTACCTCCACAGGACGGTCATAAGGCCATTTAGCCGGCTGAAAGACTTTGCAGAAAGAGTTGCGGGAGGCAATCTGGATATTCCGCTTAAGATGGACAGGCAGAATATCTTTGGAGTGTTTACGGAAAGCTTTGACATTATGCGGTCTGAGCTTAAGAAGGCCAGAATCGCCGAGGCACAGGCAAATGCCGATAAGAAGGAACTGGTGGCAAAGCTTTCTCACGACATAAGGACACCCGTGGCAAGTATCAAGGCTGCGGCGGAGGTGGGACTTGCCCTGTCCGAAACCCAGAAGCAGAAAGAGAACTATCAGGGAATCATCGGTAAGGCGGATCAGATTAATGCGCTGGTGACAAACCTTTTTACAGCTACTCTGGAGGAACTGAGCAGACTTTCCGTGACAGCCGTGGATATGGACAGTCGGGAGCTCAAGGCCATGCTGGAAGGTGCCGATTATCTGCATCGGGCGGTGATTCCGGACTTACCGGAATGCCTGGTCTGTGTGGACAGGCTGCGGCTTCAGCAGGTCTTTGACAATATCTTTGCCAATTCCTATAAATATGCGGATACGGAAATAGTAGTTTCCATCGGGAAGAACAGAGGCTTTCTCCATATCCTGGTGGAGGATGCAGGCGGCGGGGTGAAGGAGGAAGAGCTGCCGCTGCTGAAGGAAAAGTATAAACGGGGAAGCAATGCGGAAAATATTGAAGGTGCAGGTCTGGGATTATTTATTTCGGATTACTTTATGAAGGAAATGAGCGGTGAACTGACATTGGATAACGGGCAGCGGGGATTGCAGGTAATTATATCTGTCCCCTTGAGCGGCTAATGTTCCATTTCCCAATTGGATACACTTTTTTCGAAGTCCAGGATTACCTTAATAAATATAAGGTGTTTGAGGGAGGAGATGCGGTGGCATCGTTGACCGAAAACAATGCAGTAGAAGGGAATTCCGGCTGGCACAGAGTGCAGCTGATTGGGAAATGGTGCACTAGTGTAGAAAGGTAAAAAGATTTAAGAAACGTGTAAGGATTACATAAAGACAGTTAAGGATTCCGGAAGTAGAATGGGACGTGACATGAGAAAGCGGCAGAATTTGCTGCTTTCAGACAACAGGAGGTTTTGCCATGGAAAAAATACTTTTAAAAACCGAAAGCTTAAGCAAGTCCTTTTCCGGAGGAGGGATCCTGCAGCACGTTCTCAAAAACATTGACCTGGAGTTGTACCAGGGAGATTTTACCGTTATTATGGGTGCCAGCGGAGCCGGTAAATCTACGCTGCTGTATGCTCTGTCCGGCATGGATACCCCGTCTCTGGGCAGGATTACCTTTGGCGGCAGGGTCATTTCCGATTTGACTCCGGATGGGCTCGCGGTCTTCCGGCGGGAGCATTGTGGCTTTGTGTTTCAACAGATCTACCTGATCGACGGCATGAGCGTCATGGACAATGTGCTGGCGGCGGGGCTGCTGGTGAGCAGGGATAAAAAGGCCCTGGTCAGACGGGCGGAAGAGTTGTTTCGGGCGGTGGACATCCCGCCGGAAATCCAGAGGAAATTTCCTACTCAGCTTTCGGGCGGTGAGGCTCAGAGGGTGGGTATTGTCCGGGCACTGATTAATACTCCCGAAATCCTCTTTGCGGATGAGCCAACGGGGGCACTGAATTCCAAGACAGGACTGGATGTCCTGGACACTTTGACGAGATTTAACGACAGCGGGCAGAGTGTTGTCATGGTGACCCACGATGTGCGCTCCGCCCGGCGGGGAAACCGCATTCTTTACCTGAAGGACGGCGCTATCCTGGGAGACTGCCGGCTGGGAAAATATGTGCACGGGGACAAGGAGCGGCATGGGAAGCTGGCGGCTTTTCTGGAAGAAATGGGGTGGTAGTGTGATGAGGAAAAGTATTATATTTGCAGGTTCAAATATACGGAGAGCAAAAGGGCAGACAGCGGCGGTGGCAGTGCTGGCGTTTCTGGCAGCGCTTATGCTAAACCTCTGGCTGATGCTTGCCATGGATTATAAGCAGAATTTTGACCGCTGTCATGACAGACTGAATGCGGAGCATGCCATTGTGGTTATTACCGATGAGGACTCCGGTGTGCGTGACTGTCTGGCGGAGGCGGCTGAGCAAGATGGCAGGACGAAGGAGTACAGCATAGAGAATGTCCTGCTTATGGCAGGCTCCCTTCCCTATAATGACGGGGAGGTAAACAGTAACTTTGTTTTTCTGGAAAAGGAGGCGGCTCTGGGACGCAGTGTGGGAAAAATTGAGATTGTGGAGGACAGCTCCTTTACAAGCGGGATCTATCTGCCCATGCTTTATAAGACGGGAGACGTCGTTGTGGGGAAGCCCGTTCGAATTTCTCTTTCCGGACAGGACGTGGAATTTACCGTGTGCGGTTTTTTCAACAGTGCCATGGCGGGCAGTCATAACTGCAGTATGGCCGAGATGATTCTGACGGGGGATGCCTACGAAAGCCTGGCAGCTACGGGAGCAGTATACAACGCGGTTATGTGCTCTGTACGGATTACGGATAAAACAAAAAGCGAGGACTATGCTGCCATGCTGAGCAACGCTGTGTCTGCGCAGTACCCCGGCGGCTTCGGGGTGGCTACCTCCTATGCCCTTGTGACGACCAGCCGCTATATCTCCCAGATGATCGCTTCCTCTGTTATCAGTGCCATGGCCTTCCTGGTGCTGATGATCGCCCTGATTGTCATGGCCTCCAATATTGTCAACTATATTCAGGAGAACATGAGGGATCTGGGGGCGCTGAAGGCTGTGGGATATACCAGCGGGCAGTTGGCAGGGGCACTGCTGCTACAGTTTCTGGGCATATGGCTGGTGGTGGCGCTGCTGGGCATCGGGGCGGCCTATTGTCTGTTTCCGGGGGTAAATTCCATGATGATCGCCCAGACGGGAATCCCTTATGAGATACACTTTCTTCCGCTGCCGGCACTGCTTACCCTTGTGCTCCTGGAGGGGGCTGTATGCCTGGCGGTGTGGCTGGTATGCCGCAGAATCAAGGGGATCGATCCCATAGCGGCTCTCCGCAGCGGCGTGCAGACCCACAGCTTCAAACGGAACTTCGTTCCCCTGGAGAGGGCAAGGGCGCCCCTTAATCTTGCCCTGGCGCTGAAAACCATGCTGTCGGGTATGAAACAGAATGTGACGGTGTGCGTGACCATGCTGGTATTATCTCTGATTATTGTTTTTTCAGGGGTGATGATAGAAAATTTCATCAGGGACAGCACGTCCGCTATCAATCTCATCGTGGGAGAGACGGCTGACAGCTGTATCAGCATACCGGCTGAAAAGGAAGAGGAGTTTCTGCGCGCAATGGAGGCGGATGACAGGGTGGAGAAGATATATCTCTACAATTCCCTCAGTGTCTGGCATGAAGGCGGTGCTGAACTGATGGCTACCTTATGCGATGATTTTAGTCAGGTCAATAATTCCGATGTATGCTTTGAGGGGCGCTTTCCCAAATATGACAATGAGGTGGCCGTTGCAATGAAATATGCGGGTGAGAAGAAGATGAAGATCGGTGACGAGATTACCTTGGAGACCGGCGGCCGGAAGGGGGTTTACATCATCACCGGATATACCCAGATCACCAATAATCTGGGAAAAGACTGCCTGCTCACAAGGGAGGGTTATGAACGCCTGGAAAAGCTGCAGAACCTGAACTATTACCTGAATCTGCGGGAAGGAGTTTCCGGGGCGGAATTTAACGAGGATGTGGCGTCGCGGATTGATGTGAATATTTATATTGACATCGGCTCCGTCCTGGAGGGCGCAACTGCGGTCTATATCTCGTTGATGCAGGCGATTGTAATCGCCGTGCTCTTTTTAAGCCTTATCATCATCATTTTTGTGCTGTACCTTATCATCAGAAACCTGCTCTCCGCAAAAAAGAGGGAGTACGGCATCCTGAAAGCCTTGGGATATACCACGGGGCAGCTGATCCTGCAGACAGCTTTGAGCTTTATGCCAACGGTGATGATTTCCGTAATTGTGGGGACAGTGCTAAGCTGCTTCGGCATCAATCCCCTGCTGTCCGGATTTATGAGCGGCCTGGGCATTGTAAAGTGTACCTTTATTGTGCCGGCGGGCTTTACTCTTGCAGCAGGGGCGGGGCTGGTATTGGCGACCTTCCTGTTTGCCTGCCTGCTGTCCCTGCGAATCAGGAATATTGCTCCCAAGGGTCTTTTGACGGGAGAATAAGCGGAGATTTTCTGTATTGTCCGAAAAGAAAGCCCACAGGCGGCAAGTCCGCCGGTGGGCAGAAATATAACGGAGAGTGTAGAGGACGAATATATGTTCCCTGCCGGTTGAATAAAGCCGCAAATACATGCTTTCCCCGGGAAATCAATGGTTTGCGGCCTTCTTTTGGCTTCTGTTTCCTTATCTATCATGGAGTGCCTGTAAATGAGTTCATTACGTAGTCAGTTGCCCATCCGCCCGTCTTCATTATGTCAGCTTCCGGTATTCCGATTGCGCTCATTTTAGATGTAAAGTAGTGGCGGAACTTGTGCATGGAAAATCGTGGTATACAAAGACATTCCTGTGTTTTCTCCAAATATCTGTTTATACTGTTTGAATGCCCTTTGTACATCTTCCGGATCCGGTAGTTTTCAGAACCTCTTTTTTCGACCTTCATTTTATCAACCGCCTTCTTCTGCCGTGGATTACCGATTTTTTCAGGTAGGTGGAATTATCAAAAATTGAATTGGCGCTGAATTGGCAGCCGGCAGAACGTGAGTTCCGCTTGCAGGCCGTCTCCAGAGATGATATAATATGTGCAGGTTAGTGCGACCTTGTATCCCGTCTCTGGGATATAGATGAAACCGTTCGGTGTGTGTTGACACCGGGCGGTTTTCTCATATTACATTGTCTTGGCAGGGCGGTTACGGCATCATAATTATTGTGATATACTTTGCCTGTTGTTAAACCCAATCCGGCAGAAGACTTATCCTCCGCCGGTAAATAGAGGCTTATTCAGTAGTATTGGCTTTGTTGCTCCTAACCATCGCAATAACAGCTACAACCGCATTGATAAGGCACCATGCTGCCCATATGTTCAGGTCTGTAAAGCTTCCGGCCATAGTAAATCCCAGCAGGGCGCCGAGGCCGAAAAGCACTATCAAGGCAATATTTCCGCCCTTTCCTTTGCTGTTTCTGGTAACGACAGATACTATACCGCCAGCAAGCAGCATAATAGCAACAATAATACCTGCGCTGCCACTGGATTCTCCGTTTTCTGTCAATGTATTTGCAATTCCTGCGGCACAGGACTGAAAAGCTACAAAGATAAAAAGAACCATTGACAATATTCCTGATACCAATTTCCATGTTTTCATGAGACCAATCCCCCTTTCATTAGTATTTTTATTAAATCGCCGTGGCGGTTTAATCTTAAGTTATAATATGCAACAGAAGTATATCAAAATTGTGCTTAAGCATAAGTTGAAACGGCATCGCCATTCATCTCAAACACCCCTATATTGGGCTCAAGGTAAACTACATAATTATCAAGCTTTACATATGTGCCATATTTGTGCCGGTAACAAAGTAAAGCCTCTTGTAGAAAGTCTTCTGTCACTTCCAGATAATCAGCCACATCAGCTATATTCTGGCAGCCCGATTTATTATAGGCCCAGAGCCGCGCACGGTATTCCTGCTTGCGGTTACTTTCTACGGACTGATCAAAAATATTACCGACAGCTGTGTAATGGTGACCGAGTTCTTCTGCCATATTTGAACAATGTCCGGTATGCAGTCTCGATTCGCCAGCGCAGATGATACAATTCCCAAAGCAATCGGCAGGAATCCGATCTCTTGGGAGGGTGCTTGCAAGGATTTCATATTCCGTTTTATCCTCGTCCAGCCAGACACGTACCATGTGCAGGGGAAAGTGGTCGCGGCTCATGACCAGAGCCTCCTCCTCTGTTCCAATATAGTGATATTTGCGATCTGCGTTTCCGCAACGGCCGTTTCGTTGAACTTGATCCTGTTGCAGCCTGCGTCCAGGATTATACGGTTCAATGTATCGTACAGACAGCCAAGGCCTATCTGCGCATAAGGCCTTCCGCCGCGGACAGCCGCATTGCCGAGCATGGCAAGGGTTTCCGGAGTTGTCGGTATCTTGATGCCGGATCCGTCAACTGCAAGGACAGGGAACCCATGAAAGGTATACAGCTGGGAATCCGGGTCAGAGTAGAAGTTCCGGTTATGGAACTGGTAGGCTTTTATATAGCGGAGAGTGTGGGATTCGAACCCACGTGCCCTGTAAAGGACAACTGCATTTCGAGTGCAGCTCGTTATGACCGCTTCGATAACTCTCCGTGTCACATATTCAACATCCTAATTCTATAGCATTCTTCTCATTTTTGCAAGTCCGAATTTCTCTTGCAAATTTACCCCGAACAGAGTAAACTTTTAAGAAAGTAAATCATATCAGGAGGGCACGTGCATGAAAAGAATCGGTATGCTGACCAGCGGCGGCGACTGCCAGGCGTTAAACGCGGCAATGAGGGGGGTTGTAAAGACGCTGTATGCCAGTAAGGAAGAAGTGGAGATCTATGGCTTTCTGGACGGTTACAGGGGATTAATTTACAGTAAGTTCCGGATGCTGACGGGAAAAGACTTTTCCGGTATCCTGACGAAGGGCGGCACCATGCTGGGGACTTCCCGCACACCCTTTAAGACAATAAATGATCCTGACGAAAACGGTCTGAATAAAGTGGAGGCAATGAAGCAGAATTATTATAAGCTGCAGCTTGACTGTCTGGTGATTCTGGGAGGAAACGGTACTCATAAGACAGCAAACCTGCTCAGGGAGCAGGGGTTAAACATTGTGACCCTGCCCAAGACCATCGACAATGACCTCTGGGGTACGGATATGACATTTGGATTTCAGAGTGCGGTAAATATTGCCACCGATGCCATTGACTGCATCCATACCACAGCGGCGTCCCATGGAAGGGTATTTATCGTGGAGGTCATGGGGCACAAGGTTGGCTGGCTGACCCTGAATGCCGGTATGGCAGGCGGTGCGGACATTATCCTGCTTCCCGAGATTCCTTATGATATTGACAAGGTTATTGAAAAGATAGAAGAGAGAGACAGGAAAGGCAGCCGTTTTACCATCATTGCGGTGGCGGAAGGAGCCATTTCCAAGGAGGATGCAGCACTTTCCAAAAAGGAATTTAAGAAAAAGATGGAGAAATATCCTTATCCCTCCGTGTCCTATGAAGTGGCGGCGGCCATCCAGAAAAAGACCGGCAGGGAGGTGCGGGTCACGGTTCCCGGTCACATGCAGCGGGGCGGAAGCCCCTGCCCTTACGACAGAGTATTCGCCAGCCGTCTGGGCGCGGAGGCAGGCAAGCTGATCCTGGAGGGTCAGTATGGCTTCATGGTAGGCTACAGGAATCGTGAAATCGTCAAGGTTCCGCTGGAGGATGTAGCCGGCAAGCTGAAGATGGTGGAACCGGATGCAACTATTGTGCAGGAGGCAAAGCTGCTGGGAATCAGCTTTGGAGATTAATTGATATGTCATATACAGCACTTTACAGAAAATTTCGTCCCAATACCTTTGCGGATGTGAAGGGGCAGGATCATATTGTCACTACCCTGAAGAACCAGCTGAAGGCCGGGCGTATCGGTCATGCGTATCTTTTCACCGGAACCCGGGGAACCGGTAAGACGACGGTGGCCAAAATTCTGGCGCGCACGGTAAACTGTGAGAATCCCGGAGAAGACGGTCCCTGCGGCGAATGCCGGATCTGCAGGGCCATTGCGGCAGGAGCCAGCATGAATGTGATTGAGATTGATGCGGCTTCCAACAACGGCGTGGACAACATCCGGGAGATTGTGGAGGAAGTTTCCTACTCTCCTGCGGAAGGGAAATTTAAGGTTTATATTATCGATGAGGTGCATATGCTCTCCATAGGTGCCTTCAACGCATTACTGAAGACCCTGGAGGAGCCGCCCTCTTACGTGATTTTTATCCTTGCCACCACGGAGGTGCACAAGCTCCCCATCACGATTCTTTCACGATGCCAGCGTTATGATTTCAAGAGAATCACTATCGACACCATTGCGGCACGGCTGAAGGAGCTGACGGGGGCGGAGAATGTACAGGTGGAGGAAAAGGCTCTCCGCTATATTGCAAAGGCTGCGGACGGCTCCATGCGGGATGCGCTGAGTCTGCTGGATCAGTGTATTGCTTTTCATTTGGGCAGTGAGCTGACTTACGACAAGGTGCTGGACGTGCTGGGAGCAGTGGATACAGAGGTTTTCAGCAGGCTGTTTCGTTTTTGCCTTGACAGAGATGTGCCGGGCTGTATCCGGCTGCTGGAGGAGATTGTGATGCAGGGGCGGGAGCTGACCCAGTTTGTCACGGACTTTACCTGGTATCTGCGCAATCTGATGCTGGTACAGGCTTCGGATAATCTGGAGGATGTGATAGATATGTCTGCGGAAAACCTCAAGCGTCTGAAGGAAGAGGCGGCTCAGGTTCAAATGGAGCAGATCGTGCGGTATATCAGAGTGTTTTCGGAGCTTTCCGGACAGGTCCGATATGCGTCGCAGAAGCGTATCCTGGTGGAAATCGCACTGATTAAGCTGTGCAGGCCGCAGATGGAAACCAATGAAGAAGCGGTACTGGATCGAATCAGGCAGGTAGAGGATAAACTGGAAAACGGGGTGGTGTTTGCCGCGGCACAGGGAGGCCAGAGTGATACCCGGGCAGCAGACCGGGTGCCGCCGCCGGGGTCGGAACCTCCGAGACCGGTTCTGCCCCAGGCGGTTCCAGAGGACGTGAGGGCCGTTGTATCCAGATGGCCTTCCATCGTGGGAAGCGCAGAGAACCCTATGAAAAGCTATATGAAGAATGCAAAGCTGAGTCTGGGTGAGGATAATAAGCTGGTGGTGGTATTGGAAGACGGCCCGGCATCGGACTTTTTTTCCAGGCATCCTGAGAACCGGCAGCAGCTGGAAATGCTGCTGGAGGATTTCGCGGGGAAGCAGATTGCGGTGGATTTTCGGACGGTAGGCGGCGGACAGGAATTCGAACAGAATTATGTGGATCTGTCCAGACTTGTCCGGATGGATATTGAGATAGAAGAGGATGAAGAATAAATACCGCCGATGCGGCGGAACAGGCAGAAAGACAGGAGGATGGCAGCATGGCAAAAAGAGGCGGATTTCCCGGAGGAGGAGTGCCCGGAAATATGGCGAATCTGATGAAGCAGGCCCAGAGAATGCAGCGTCAGATGGAAGAAGGGCAGAAAGAGCTTGAGACGAAGGAATTTGTGGCAAAGACCGGCGGAGGGGCGGTAGAGGTGGCAGTAAACGGGAAAAAGGAGCTGCTGCGCCTTGTACTGGCGGAGGAAATTGTAGATCCGGAGGATATTGAGACTCTGCAGGATGCGATAGTTGCCGCAGTCAACGAGGCAATACGTCAGGCGGATGAGGCAGGCAATGCGCTCATGGGCAAAATGACAGGGGGTCTGGGAGGTATGCCCTTCTGATGGAGCTGTACAGCGGGTATATCAATAAATTAATAGAGGAACTGTCGGCGCTCCCGGGCATTGGAAGCAAGTCTGCCCAGCGTCTGGCGTTTCATTTGATCAATATGCCTCAGGACAGGGTGGAGCGTCTGGCAAAAACAATCGTGGAGGCCAAGGCTAACGTGCGTTACTGCAGGGAGTGCTTTACCCTGACGGATAAGGATGTCTGTCCCGTGTGCGCCAACCGGAACCGCAATCACAAAATGATTATGGTGGTGGAGAACGCCAGGGATCTGGCGGCATATGAGAAAACGGGACGATATGAGGGCGTTTACCATGTGCTGCATGGAGCAATCTCCCCCATGCTGGGCATTGGGCCGGGGGACATTAAGCTGAAGGAACTGATTGAACGCCTGCGGGGAGACGTGGAGGAGGTTATTATAGCCACGAATTCCAGCCTGGAGGGTGAGACTACGGCTATGTATATCAGCAAAATGATCAAGCCCACCGGGATCCGGGTGACCAGGATTGCCAGCGGTGTACCGGTGGGAGGTGACCTGGAATATATCGATGAGGTGACGCTGCTTCGGGCACTGGAGGGGCGCGTGGAATTGTAAGAGAAGGAAAATATAAGGTAGAGGGGAGAAATTATGACAGTAAAAATTTCAGAGAGTACTTTCGGAAAATATCCGGACGGGCGGGATGTAACGCTATATACGATGGAAAATGACAGCGGCATGACCGTTGCGGTAACGGATCTGGGCGCTGCGGTGGTCCGGATCATTGTCCCTGATAAGAAGGGAAACCTTGAGGATGTGGTACTTGGGTTTGACAAGGCAGAGGACTATATGGGAAATCCCAGCTTTTTTGGGGTGGTGATCGGTCCCAGCGCTAACCGGATCGGAAATGCGGCCTTTTGCATTGACGGCACGGACTATCATGTAGATGTAAACGATAATGCAAATAATCTCCACAGCCACATAGACAGGGGATACCATAAGCAGCTCTGGAAGGCAGAGGTGCTTGCAGAGGGCGTCAGATTTTCCCTGGAGGATACGGACGGAAACCTTGGATTCCCCGGAAATAAACGGATTTCCGTGGAATACAGCCTGGGCAGCGACAACAGTCTGCGTCTTCATTACCACGGAGCCAGTGATAAAAAGACGATTATCAATCTGACCAATCATACATATTTTAACCTGGACGGCCATGACAGCGGCAAAATAGAAGAGCATGAGCTGATGCTGAATGCAGCCTGCTATACGCCGGGAGATGCCGGATCCATTCCTACGGGTGAAATAGCCGGGGTGCAGGGGACTCCCATGGACTTTACGAAGCCAAAGAAGGTGGGATTGCAGATCGGCGAAGACTTTGAGCAGCTGCGGTTTGCGGGCGGCTATGACCATAACTGGGTGATCGACGGCTGGAAGGATGACGGAGCGCTCCTTCATTTTGCGACGGTGACGGCGCCAAAGAGCGGCAGAGTCATGAAGGCCTATACTACGCTTCCGGGCGCACAGTTTTATGCCGGCAATTTTATTAAGGAACAGACGGGGAAGAGTGGTGCGGTCTACGGGTTCCGCACGGGAATGTGTCTGGAGACACAGTATTTTCCTGATTCTGTCAACAAGCCCCGGTTTCCCTCCTGCATTTTCGGAGAGGGCAGGGAATATGATTCGGTGACGGTGTATCAATTTGAGTAAGCGTTTTCCGAAATAAAAAGAATGTCGAATGTTTTTTTGTTTGCCGCGACAAGGTATGCTAAAAACCTCCCACTGCCAATGCTATATTTACGGTATCGGCAGGGGAGGTGTTTTTTATGGAGTTACCGAAAAATATTACACAGATAGGCGAGATAAACCACAACTGTAAAATCTATGTGGAGGATTATGTTGTTTCCTATATAAAACAGTTGAATGGACATGCTATGGATAAGGAGCTGGCGGTGGGAGTGTACGGCACCAGGAAGGAAGAAGGCGGGATTACATATCTGTTCCTTTATGGGGCCTGTAAACTGAATTTCCTGCAGAGAGAGACACGGCATTTATCTCAGGCTGTTTTGCAGGAGGCGGAGAAGACCAGAAAGAAATATTTCCCGGGATTTGATTTTCTGGGATACCGGGTGCTGAACGGGGAGATGGTGGAGGGCTTCCATATTTATGAACAGGGAGTCTGCAGATACGTGGAAGGGTATGCGCAGTTTTACGAGAAAAACGACAGCATGCTCCGGCTCATGGTGGACGAACGGCAGGAGGAAGCAAAGCCGGAGGAATTTGACCAGTCAAAATATGACGTTGTAAAGCGCAGGCAGGAGGAGCGTCGGCAGAAGGCGGAGGCGCAGAGCCAGCGCGGCGGAAGAACGGAGCGGGAGATAAGGGCCGGGAGGGCGGCGCTTCCCAGGCAAAGGGAAGGAGCATCGGACACACGCCTGAGACAAATGAAATTTACCGCAGCTGCAGTCTTCATATTGCTGTGTGGTGCAGGGCTGGCAACTATGGCCGGAGACGGCAAGCTTCGGGAACTGCGTCAGGCGGCTGAAAACCTGGTGAACGGAATGTCTAAACAGCAGCTCCCGGATGTGGTGGAAGTGTCCAACGGAGAAGTGCAGGTGGGAACGATTGTGGCAGAGGACAAGCTGGCAGATGCGATACGGAAGGAAAATGAGGCAGCATCCGGTTCGGCATCAGGATCAGAGTCCGTTTCAGAGCCGTCATCTGAACCGGGGGACGAGCCCTCACCTGAAATAACGCCTGAGCCGGAATCCGAGACTGCGCCGGAGGCACCGTCAGAATCTGTGCCGGAATCCACACCGGAGCCAGAACCGACCCCCACATCGGAGCCTGTGTCGGAATCGGAGCCTACGCCCACGCCGGAACCGGAGCCCGTCTCTTATACGATCCAGAGGGGGGACACATTGATCGGAATCTGTATGAGGCAGTACGGCAGCGACCGGAGAGTCGCAGAGATCTGCAGCCTGAACAACATCACCAATCCGGATGACATCAAGATCGGCCAGAAAATTTTATTACCACAATAAAGGGGGAGTATGATATAATGACCTTATTCGGGGCAGAAGGCGGCCGGAGGCTGTGGGACGGGCTCCGGGGCTTTATACGACGATACTGATGTGGAGGCGGCATGGCGGACATCAAAAGCTACATGAAGGAGAAAAAAAAGCGAGAGCAGAATCAAGCCGGCTATAAAGAAAAGATCAGAAGACATAAGCTGAGTAATGTGTATCGTGTAGTGCTGGTGATAGCTGCCGCGATTGCGCTGACGGCGGTGGTCGTAGTCCAATACAGAAGTCATGTTTATACAGACTATGATGTTGTGTCCTCTTCTTCCAGGGAGAGTGTTTCCGGGTCCATTGATCTTCGGCTGGGCAATTCGATTCTTACATACAGTAAGGATGGTGCCCATTGTACGGATGCAAAGGGTAACGTTACATGGAATCAGACCTATGAATTTCAGGAAGTAAAGCTTGCAATGTGCGGCAGTACGGTGGCGCTTGCAGAATATAATGGCAGAAGCATTTATGTTCAAAACAGCCAGAAACAGCTTTCAAAGATTACCACTACCATGCCCATCAGAGACATATCCGTTTCCGGGGAGGGCTATGTGACGGCTGTTCTGGATGGAACAGATGTGGCGGTAATCAATACATATGACCTCGATGGCACAATTCTTTATACGGGAGAGGCACGTATGAATAATTCCGGTTACCCTGTGGACATCTGCCTTTCCCCTGACGGCCAGCTTCTATGCGCATCCTATCTGCATCTGGATGCAGGTTCATTGAAAACAAATGTGGTGTTTTACAATTTCGGAGACGTGGGGGAAAATGTCAACGACTGTATGGTAGGCGTGTTTTATTATACGGATACATTAGTTCCGCAGGTGCAGTTTATGAACAACAGCACTGCTTTTGCCGTAGGTGACAACAGGCTGGTGATATATGCCGGAAGTTACGCGCCGATGGAGGTGGCGACCTATATGCTGAATGAAGAGATCCTGTCTGTGTTTTACAGCGACAAGTATATTGGTCTGGTATTCCGGTCGGAAGACAGTGAAAGACTGTATCGTATGGACGTGTATGATGCTTCGGCGGCCGTGGTGGGAAGCTTCTACTTTGACATTGAGTACACGGACGTTTTTTTCGGACAGAATACCTTTGTAGCATATAATGAAACGGAATGTGTTATCACCAATCTGGACGGAAACGTAAAATTTAACGGTGAATTTGCCAGGCCGGTGAGGCTTATGCTTCCGGCGGGCAATTCCTATAAATTTATTTTGGTCACAGAGAATTCCATTGACACGGTTCAATTGAAATAGCGAAAGATAAAGGGGTTTGTTATGAACATAAATTTTTTACTGGTCATTGTACTGATACTTGTACTGTATAAAATAATGGACGGCTATAAAAAGGGTATGGTAAAGGAGATTATATCCCTTGTATCCATGGCGGTTCTCTGCGCGGTAGTGGCGCTGATTGCGGAAGTGATGGGCAGTTATAATGACGGCAGGATATTTCAGGCTATTGTTGCCGGTATTCTGCTGGTAGTGCTGGTTATCGTGCACCAGCTGCTGAAGGCGGTTTTCTTTTCGGCAAAGCTGGTGTCAAAGCTGCCTGTGATCCATTTTGTGAATAAGCTGCTGGGAGCCGTGTTTGGCATTTTTGAGGTAGTGCTGCTCCTGTGGACGGTATATACCTTCACGATGATGCTGGAGCTGGGGGCAATGGAACAGATCATTATTTCATACACTCAGGAAAGCAGTGTGCTGGTCTGGCTTTACGAGCATAACTATCTGGCGTATCTGGTGGAAGTCCTGCTTGCAGAAATAGACTTTACTTCCTTTTTTCTTACAATTTTTTGATATTTTCCTCTGGAACTAACA
>CAJTKW010000089.1 GCA_910577035.1 uncultured Acetatifactor sp. | reverse complement strand
GGCATTTCAGGAGGAACACATATGATGAACATTCAGGAATTTACACAGGAGGTCTGCACGGAGATCGCAAAAGTCCTGGGCTGCGAGGTGCAGTACAAAGAAGTGGAAAAGCTCAACGGCGCCAAACATTACGGTCTCATAATCCTTGAGCCCGGCAACAATGTAGCGCCCACTTTGTATCTGGAGCCATTTTTTGACATTTATCTGTATACCAAAAACTGGAAGGACACCGTGAATCAAATCATCGCAGCTTATCAGGCTGACAGCTTTCCCAAGCGCCTTGACATGGGATGGTTCAAAGATTTTGAAAAAGTTCGGGAGCTGGTCTTCCACAAGATAGTCAACTTTAAGGCAAACACAGCGTTACTTGAGGATATTCCTTATACCAGATACCTTGATTTTGCCATTATTTACTGTGTCCGCTATGAGAACGATGAACTGGGCGACGGCAGTATCCTGATCCATAACAGCCACCTTGAAATGTGGGGCTGTACCACACAGGATCTTGCCAGCCTTGCCGAAAAAAACACCCCGCAGCTTTGCCCCATTGCAGTCTCCACCATGGAAAACATCCTTCAGGAATGTATGGCCGACACGGAAGAACTCCCTCCTGTTGAGGAAACTCCTGTCCCCATGCACGTTATGACAAACAAAGAACGGGTTAACGGCGCAATCACCATCCTTTATCCGGATGCCTTGAAAAATTTCGCAGACCGCACCCATTCCGACGTGGTGATCCTGCCCAGCTCTGTGCATGAGGTCATTTTACTGCCCCTTCAGGAAGAGGAAGGATTCCAAGAGCTCCGAAACATGGTCTATGAGGTAAACCGCAGCCAGCTTGCCAGGGAAGATTTCCTCTCCGATAATATCTACCTGTACAGGAGGGATACAGGCAGCATCGAGATTGTATGATGCCACTTGACGGCAGCATATCTGACTGCAAAATACCTTACGAGAATCAACCATACTGGCGGAGGGCTGCTGCAGTCCCTCCGCCAATACTATTTATCACAACAGAAAGGACAGATTTATGAACCTATTGCAAAAGTTTGCGGGTGTCACGGTAACAGCCGATGCCCGTATCACCGAGGCTGACAGACACTTCTGCCAGGCACACCAGGCTGCCTATGACAATGCCAAAAGCTGCCTCCAGGAGCTTGCCTTTTTCTGGGAAGACATCCTAAGCCAGCAGACAGAACTGATGCATGGCATCACTGAATCCTCCTGTCTTTACCTGACCTCCGGGGATAACCTGAACCTGTCGAAAACGGATATACAGAAACAGCTTTTCGCCATACACGGCCTGTTCGTCGGCCATCTGGTATCTTTTTTCAACAAAACCTACCACCTTTCCCTCTCCATCATGGATATGGAAGAAAAGCTGATCCCCCAAAAACCTACGGACAAATGGATGGATGACTATGAAGACCAGGTGAGGGAATACACCAAGGCCATGCAGGATCTCTCCCTGCGCTACACAGATATTTTAGACCAGATATTCCTTTATACAGACGGCAGAGAATTGTCCGAACAGGCTCTCCATGAACTGAAAGAAAAATGCCACGAAGCGGCATGGAAACTGTCAGACGGCAAGGCGCGGTTTACACAGAAAAAGTGTATCCTGACGCTAAACGGCTGTTTCTGCAGTTTCTATGACCGGTACAGTTGCGGCTGTTGGGAGCCCGCCCAAAGTACCAGCGACATCTTAAAGGGGATCGCCCATTTTGAGACAGGAGATTTTTCAAACATCCCCTACAGCATAAACAAGCTGATCAAAGCCAATAACCTTACATACGATTTCTACGAGTTCGGCGGCTGTAAAAAGGCCCTGTCCCTGAAAATGTACAAAAATCATCGTGTAGACATTAAATTCTCCACGGAAAGCTATGCCCGGCAATTCGTCAGCGAATACTTGGGCGACGTCTGTTTAGGAGGTGAGCAGGATTGAAGTATTCCTATTATGGGGAGACCATTCCCCAGGATCAGAGAAAAGCACTAAATGAAAAAGTCCTCTGCCTAATCGCCGGAGGCAGGCCGGAAGATTACGGCATCACCCGTGAGGACATCTACAACGCCTATACGGGGGACGGCGGCCTCCACGGGCTGAAACGGGAAGATTATGATAATTACCATCAATTCAGCGAGGCAAAGAAGGAAGTTGAGAACGGCCAGTTTTTCACGCCGCCCCGGCTGTGCGAATTTGTCACCGCATGCCTGAAACTGTCCTGCCATGACCTGGTGGCGGATCTGACCTGCGGCAAAGGAGATTTTTTCAACTTCATGCCCGCGGAAACAAATGTCTATGGCTGTGAGCTGGACGTAAAGGCGGCCAGCGTGGCAAGATTCCTCTATCCGGAGGCAGCGATTGAGTGCGGTGACATCCGCAGCTACCAGCCGGAGACCCGTTTTGACTATGTGGTGGGCAACCCGCCCTTCCACTTAAAATGGTGGACCGACAGCGGAAAAGAGATTCCCTCCCAGATGTATTACTGTATGAAATCGGCAGAACTCTTAAAGCCCCTGGGCATCCTTGCCCTGATCGTGCCCCAGTCCTTCCTTGCAGACTCCTTTTCAGACGGCGGGCAGATCCGGGACATGGAGCGGCATTTTAACTTCCTGGGACAGATCCTTCTCCCTGAAAGTGCCTTTTCACATTTAGGCGTCAAGTGTTTCCCCACAAAGCTGCAGTTCTGGCAGAAAAAGGGCTTTGTGGACAGCATGAAAAAGCTGCCTTACCGGACGGAGCCGGACTTCTGCCTATCAGCAGATTTTAACATACAGGAAGATGCAGAGCGTGCCTATGAGAAATGTATCGCCTTTGCCAAGTCCGCATTGGAGAACAACCAGCACGGCATCCTCTTAAACCTGGCAAAATCCCACAGTGCCTCCAGAGAGTTCCAGTACCAGACCCAAAAGCTCCTGTACCAGATCAAGGCGCATCCGGCCACCAAAGCTCTTTACGCCAAATGCAGCGAATACCTGTACCGTTTTTATACCCAGAAACAGCCGGACAACATGAGCTATGAACAGTGGTGCGCCTCCAGGATCACGGAGGCAAAGGTGCTGGCCTATCTGAAGAACGCATTGAAAAGGCAGAATGCCGCACCGGAAAGGGACGAGGTTGCCCTTGTCAAGCGGGACCATGAATTTGCCTATAAGGGGTACAGTGCTGCCGCTAGACGCCGCATCACGGAGAAGATGCGCATTCCCATCCCGATCCATCAGGCCATACTGAACGGCACACCGGAAAAATACCCCGGATATGAGCGCCTGCTGCGCAGGAAACGCTCGGAGTATGACACCCAGAGCCAGCCCTTTGCGGAAATGGAAGAAGACCCACATATTGCAGAATGGCTGGAGCAGTTCACCCTATGGGACGCCTCCCGCGTGGAATGGCTTCACTTAAACGACATCCAGAAACATGACATCAACCTCACCCTGCAGAAACGCTATGCGCTCTTGCAGTGGGAGCAGGGGAGCGGGAAGACCCTTGCCGGCATCGCAACAGGCCTGTACCGGATGCAGAACCAGCACATACACAGCACCTGGGTGGTTTCTTCCGCCATCTCCATCCGCAACAACTGGAACGTGGTGCTGCCTAACTTTGACATTCCCTGCGTCTTTGTGAAACGGCTGGCGGACCTGGAACGCATCCGCCCCGGCGATTTTGTCCTGCTTACCTTAAACATGGTCAGCACCCACAAAAAGAGACTTCGCAGATTCCTGAAATGCCTTGGCCGGAACATCCAGCTGATACTGGATGAGAGCGACGAGATCTCCAACCCGAGCAGCGCACGCTGCCAGGCCGTGCTCTCCTGTTTCCGCCGCTGGGCCGCATGAAATTACTCACCACCGGCACAAGCACCCGGAACAATATCTCAGAATTTGCGCCCCAGCTGGAACTGCTCTACAACAATTCCGTCAACATGATTTCCTGGAACGAGTATATCTACCACCATAACCGCGAGGACACCGAGAGTGACGATCCGGAATACGACAGCAATCCCTATTTTGGCTGTCCCATCCCCGCTTATAAAAAGGGCTATTCCCTGTTCTCCGCATCCCACCTGCCGGAAAAAGTGACCGTGTTCGGCTTGGAGAAACGTACCCAGGATATTTACAATGCGGACGTCTTAAGCGACATCCTGGGAAAGACCGTCATCACAAGGACCTTTGAGGAAGTGGCCTGCAAGGACATCAAGCGGATCCACCAGATCCTGCTCCAGTTTTCTCCGGAGGAAAGGCTGGTCTACCAGCAGGCCATCGAGGAATTCCACCAGATGCGCGACAACTATTTTTCCTCCACAGGCAACTCCAGAAAGGATGCCATGATGCGGCTTGTCCAGCAGATCGTCCTGCTGCTGCGGATCAGTGCGGCGCCGGATACCATGCTGGAGTATACGGGGGACACCCCTGTCAAGGTCATGTCTGCCGTGGAGATGATCGCCGACTGGCCGGACGAAATCATTGCCATCGGCGTCCGCCACAAGGCGGTCCTGCATTCCTATGAAAAGGCGCTGCAGGAATACCTGCCTGACCGGCCCCTGTTCGTGGTGACCGGCGAAAATACCAGCTTTGCCAAAAGAAGGGCCTTACACCAGACACTCAAGGACAGCGGGAACGGGATACTGCTCTGCACCCAGCAGAGCCTCCCCTCCAGCGTCAACTTCGAGTATGTCAACAAGGTCATTATCCCGGAGCTGCATTACAACAACTCCGGCATGAGCCAGTTTTATTTCCGCTTTATCCGGTACACCTCGACGGAATACAAGGATATTTATTTTCTCACCTATGCGGGCAGCATCGAGTCCAACCTGATGCAGATGATACTGGCAAAGGAAAAACTGAACCTGTTCATGAAGGGCCAGGATGTTGACCTGGATGATATTTATGAGCGCTTTGGTGTGGATTACGACCTGCTCTCCCTCCTGATGCGGCAGGAACGGGACAATAAAGGCAATCTCCGCATCAGCTGGGGAGAACAGAAAATAGCGTGAAATTTCCACCCCTGAAAGGAGGCATTTATGTACCACTACATTTTGCAAGTATACCCTGAGCCGCACAAAGAAGATGACTGGACTACAGAGGATGACTTTATCGACCGGCCTGACCTGATCCCCATTGCCGACCATGTAAAAGCGGTATGTGACCGCAGTTCTGCCATCCGGCACTTTGAACAGTGGTTTCATTTGCATCACATGGGCACCTTTTCCGGCGGATCCTTTGTCCTTGCCCCGGATGCCCGCAGCCATTACTTTGCAGGCCGCTTTCCAGAATTTCGCAACAATCTGAAAGCCCTGGAGGCCGTATCAGAGACACAGTATATCAATGACCATGATTATGTGGAAAAACTGCTCTCCGACCTGATCTCCAGTTTTTCCCAAAGCCGAGACAGCTATGTCATGGAATCTGACGATCCGCCGATCCCCTTTGACCATTTCATCCGAACTGCGGTGCCCGGTGTGCCTTATTATATCGGCGCAGTCATGGAATACCACTGCTAAGGAGGTGATTTTCATGGAAACAGACATTTTACGCAATACCCTCATAACCCACCTGGACACCCTCAGGCGGAATCTGGCTGTAGTTTCAAGGGAGGAACTAAGAACCCGCTACCGCAAGCCCTATTATGCCCTGGTGAGGGATATATCCACTTCTGCCTCTGCCTATGTAAGACAGACCGCACTTGCCGGCCTGCGCATCCGCCAGGAATACCTGCCGGAGATCGTGCCTGCCATAAACAATGCGGTACAGGCATCAGGCTTGCTGAAACAGATTTCTGCAGCGGCTTATAAGCGGCAGGACATCCAAGAGATTGAGCAGCTTGCGCTGGCCTTAAGAAAGCTGGTGGAAGATACCCTGGCACCTTTTTATGAAAGGCACATGGGAATTTATCTGTCCAACGAATGCTTTGGCAGCTCCTTACAGGCACCGCAGCTTTATAACCACGCCAACGGCTGTATCCTGCAGGACGGGAAATGGATTCCTTTGGAGACAGGCAAGAAATATACTGTCCTGATCCTGCAAGTTCAGGAACGCAGCCGGACTGTAGCATAATTTTAGATAGGAGGACACCCACATGAAGATATTTGATTTTGAGAGAGACGGCACCACATACCAGATGAAACTGGACATCAGGACTTACTCCAACGGCAACCTTGCCCTTGCCATGCACGTCTATACAGAGGACGGCTGGGAGCCCTGGAACATCCTTACCGTAAATCTTGGATTTTCCCTGGAAAGGAATTTCGCTTATATCGACACCAACAACAATGGCGAATCAATCCTTGCCTGGATCATCCGCAACAAGCTGGCTGTACCCACGGGGAAAACCGCCAGGAGCGGCTACTGCACCTATCCGCAGTACAAGTTCCGCGAAACTGCTCTCCGGGAGATCGACCCGGAGGGCTATGAAAAATATCTGGCGGATCATGCCGCCTAGAGGTTTGTTTTGAGGAAATAAACTAAAAATGGAACAGGAAAAGCGCTGAAAAATATCCTCAGCGCTTTTCTGCTTTCTTAGAAACGGAATAATTTGATACACTTAATCAATGTGATGCAGAGCTCCTGGTACAGGTCTTCGTCAAACCTGCCGCCGATGATCGCCCCTTTTACCAGCAAGGGCTTATACATCTCCAGAAGGATAATGACAGCTGATCCCTCCCCGGACTTCGCCCGTAACAATATTTCCTTAAAACTCATTTTCTCAGCTCCTTCATCTTCTTTTTAATTTTACCTACGGCACGGTAATAAATCGTTGCCACGCCTTTATACCCCAGCCCCATTTCCTCCGCAAGCGACTCAAAGCTTCTTTCATCCAGTACCCTTGCCAGGAATACATGGCGCTCACGCTCATTGATCCCTTTCAGCGCATAAAGGAGCGCACTGTCCTCCAGCTGCATGGGTAAAGGCAGCCCACGAAACATATCTTCCTCCGCCTCCTGCTCCTGAATATATTGAATGTCGTCCTCCACACTTTCCATCTGCTGAATCCTGACTGCCTGCTGTATGTAAGCATCCCGGCGGCGCTTAACTGACGTTGTCAGATACGCCGTAAATAGGTTCTGCAATATCTCTGACTCACTTTTTCCACTGTTTTTCTGCCACATGGCCTTTCCTCCTGAAATTCAGATTTTTGCTGCAACATCTGAATCCGGAGGGGAACGGCAGCGGGTGAGACCGTTCAAATCCAAAAATCTTTTGAACACAAAAAGGAAAAGGCAGTTACCAGGCTTAATACCCGGATAACTGCCTTTTCCCCCTATTTCCATGTTTTTCGTCAAAAAGTAGCGTGTCACGCTACCATTACAGGTCTGTTTTATCAACAGAAAACATGCAATTTTTTTAATAAATTTTCCCTGCCACTGTCTGGCTTATGATAATTCCTCAATGACCATGTACCTTTCTCATGGTCACAAAAAGCACTCAAATAACGTCCTGATGAACCACGTTTTTTTTATTCATCAGAACGCAGAGTGCTTATAGTAGTTTTATAACATATATTTTAGGCATGGTACTGCCATTTTTACATTTGAAAAGTGTGGCAATACACTACTCTTAGGAGGTGATTATGATGTCCCTGTCAATCAAAGATGCCCGTATTTTCAGCAATGCCCTGAAAAAAGCCAGGAAGAAACTGCATCTGACACAGGCAACCTGTGCGGAGCTTTTAGATCTCTCAGTATCCTTTGAAAAGGATCTGGAACGCTGCCGCTGCTCTCCAAGCATTGAGAATTTTTATCATATCTGCCGGACGCTGAGTATTTCTGCGGACGACTGTATTTTTTCAGGCATGGAGCAAAAAACCGATTCTACATACCATGAATTACTCCGGCTGCTTTCCTTGTGTGATGAAAGCAGCTTAAAGGTTCTTACCGCTACAGCGGCAGCACTCGTCAGCGAAAGAAAAACTACATCCGCCTGATCTGCCTGCAAGCGTGCGCCATCAGGCGCACGACAAAAATATAACCCAACTAATTCTCGCAGTTGGGTTATATTGTATACCTCAAATATCTGTATAATATATGTAAAAAATAGATAGTTTGTCGTTTCCATCGACAATTTACGACATTTAATTACCCTTTTCGCTATCTGTGCTGAATTTATAGCCGTATCCATGTAGTGTGCGAATATTAGTAATCTTCAACTTAGTCCTGAGACGATAAATAATATCCCTTATAATATAAGCGCCTCCTGAATAGTCATCCTTACTCACCGCATCATAAATCTGTTCTTTTGTAAAAGCTATATTGGGATTTGATGCTAAAAAATGTAATACATCAAACTCCAATGTCGTAAGATGTATTTCTTGTCCATCAACGCATACCACCCTGCTCGCAGGAAATATTTCTATACTGTTCGATAATCCATTTATTCCTATTACTGTCATATCGACTCACCCTTCTATCACACTATAATGCCTTTATATCTATTTTCAATTTTTGGTACTATATCTATTGCAGCATACCAAAAACCTCATCCGCCCCTTTCCGAATATTCAATACCGCCACATCATCAAACTGTGTAGCTTTCGGATTGATCTGCACAATCTTTGCGCCAGACCGGATATAAGGATAATAAACCCCGCCATAGCTGCCCTGTGCGCCGATAATGATAACAAGCTCCGCCTGTGCCGCATAGCTCCTTGCTTTCCGCACTTCATCCTCCACCAGTCCGATATGCTTATAGACCGGAAACGCCCCAACCACACCTCCGCATTTTTCGCAGCGCGGGGCTTTTCCCTGGTTCCATATCTGCACATCATTGTACTCCTGCCCGCATTTCAGACACTTATTAAACCCAAAGCTGCCCTGAATCTCCGCCACATTTCTGGAGCCTGCCAGCGTATGCAGACAGTCAATATTCGTAGTTATGACACCCTGCAGCAGACCGCGCCTTTCATATTCCGCCAGTTTCCTATGAGCAATGCTCGGTCCGTTCTCAAACATGGCAATTAAAAACGCTTTCCTCGCCGTATTGTAATAATGGTTCGGCGCACTTTTCAACACCGCCGAAGAACTCATTTGCAGAACTAAGGGAAAATTCATATGTGCAAAATCCATAATCCCGGCTGCCATTGAAATCCCTGCGCCGGTAATGGCAACCGTATAGCGGCTGCCATTGATAAATTTTTGTAGCTGTAAAATCTGTTCCTCCATTTCACGATGCCCGTTCAAACTGGCTGTTGTAAAGTTCTGCATAGAAACCTCCCTTTTTCAGCAGCTCCGAATGATTTCCGCTTTCCACAATATCCCCGTCCTTCATAACCAGAATCAAGTCCGCATTTTTAATCGTAGACAGGCGGTGCGCAATCACAAAAGAAGTCCGCCCTGCCATCAGCTTATCCATTGCATTCTGGATCAGGATTTCGGTACGGGTGTCCACGGAGCTTGTAGCCTCGTCCAGAATCAGCATGGGCGCATTTTCTATCATGGCCCTCGCAATCGTGACAAGCTGCCTCTGGCCTGCGGACAGACTTGCGTTGTCATTCAGCACCGTGTCATATCCTTTCGGGAGCGTTTTAATAAAATGATGTAAGCCCACCGCTTTGCAGGCCGCTACCATCTGTTCCTCCGTAACGCCCTCTTTAGAATAGACGATATTCTCCCGGATCGTCCCCTCAAACAACCATGTGTCCTGCAGAACCATACAGAACAGGTTATGGACATTCTCACGGGTAAGCTCCTGGATCGGCACGCCATCAATCCTGATTTCCCCGTCCTGTGCCTCATAAAACCGCATCAGGAGATTTACCATCGTGGTCTTTCCCGCCCCGGTAGGCCCTACAATGGCAATTTTCTGTCCGGCTTTTACGGAAGCTGAAAAATCGTGGATGATTGTCTTGTTTTCGCTATACCCAAAACGGATATGCTCAAAATCCACATTTCCGTCCACCTCTGCCAAATGAGCGGATTTCCCGCTTTCGTCCGCCAGTTCTTCTTCCCCTAAAAATTCAAACACACGCTCACTGGCTGCCGCCGCAGACTGTAAACTGGTGGCTGCCTGTGCAAGCTGAGAAAGAGGCTGCGTAAAGAGACGGACATACAGCATAAATGCTACAATCACACTAAATGATATGGTTCCGTTCAGTGTCAAAACCGCACCGACCACGCAGACCACCACATAACCGAGATTCCCCACAAAGGCCATGAGCGGCTGCATCAGTCCGGACATAAACTGGCTTTTCCATGCGGAATGGTACAAACGCTGATTCATTGCATGAAACTCATTTTTCGCCGCTTTTTCACCGTTGTATGCCTTCACCACATTATGGCCGGAATAGGTTTCCTCAATATGTCCGTTCAATGTGCCAAGCTCCTGCTGCTGCCGCTTAAAATATTTCTGTGACCGGGTAATAATAAGCATCATGAAACCAAATCCTGAAAAAGCAGCTAATATGGCAGAGACAGCCATAATCCAGTTGGTATAAAACATCATAATCAAAGAGCCGGCAAACATAGCCGAAGCCGTCACCAGTGTCCCGACACTCTGATTCAGGGTTTGCCCTATGGTGTCCACATCATTTGTCACACGGGACAGGATATTCCCCGTACTGGTTCCATCAAAATATTTAAGAGGCAGTCGGTTGATCTTCTGCGAAATCTCTGTCCGCAGAGATTTTGATACTTTCTGCGTGACGGTCGCCATCACCATACCCTGGATCAGACTGAACAGCCACCCCAGGCCGTACAACGCCGCAAGCAGGACGGCGATCTCCACTACCGCCTCCACATCAATCCCCGTCATCAGCCCTTCGGTCATCAGATTTGTCATATCTGCCACCTTTCCCGGACCAATCAGATTCAGTATGGAGCCAGTAACCGCAAGCACCATAGCAAGCACGATTGCCGGAAGGTATCTGCCGCAATAGGCAAACAGCTTTTTCAGGGAACCGCTGAAATCCTTTGCCTTTTCTCCCGGGTTCGCTGAACCCGTTCCCATCCTTCCGCCTCCAGGCCCAAACCTGTGTTTGGAACCGTTGTTTTTCTGCATCTCATTTTTCTGTTCAGGCACTTTCCAATTCCTCCTTCGATAACTGTGATTCCGCAATTTCACGATAGACAGGACAATTTGCCAGAAGTTCCTTATGCCTGCCAATCCCCACAATCTTACCTTCATCCAGCACGATAATCTTGTCGGCATCCATGATCGTACCGATACGCTGTGCCACAATCAAGGTCGTAGCCGTTCCGGTTTCCTGTTTCAGCATTTTCCGAAGAATCCGGTCTGTCTTATAATCCAGAGCTGAAAAGGAATCATCAAAAATATAGATCTCCGGCCTGCGGTAAATGGCCCTTGCTATGGCAAGCCGTTGTTTCTGCCCTCCGGACAGATTCGTTCCGCCCTGCGCAACTGCCGTATGAAACCCACTTTCCATGCCCTGGACAAAATCCCCCGCCTGTGCGATTTCTATGGATTTCCAGAGCAATTCTTCATCCACGCTCTGCCGCCCGTTTTCTCCATACGTCACATTTGACAGCACACTTCCCCTGAACATAACTGCCCGCTGTGAGACATATCCCAATTTCCTGTGAAGGGCCTCCTGGGTATATTCTTTAATGTTAATCCCGTCAATACAGATTTCCCCATCGGTCACATCGTAGAAACGGGGAACCAGGTTAATCAGGGTACTTTTGCCGCTTCCGGTAGAACCTATGAAAGCCGCTGTCTCTCCCCGATGGACGGTAAAGCTGATGTCTGTGAGAATCGCTTCCTCCGCATCCGGGTAGCGGAACGATACATGCTTAAATTCAATTTCTCCCTTCTCGAATAACTCAGAACCGCTGATTTTACCATCCTTTATTTTTGTCTCTGTATCAAACACCTCATTGATACGCTTTGCAGACACAACCGCCCTCGGCAGCACAATGAAAGTCATAACAAGCATCATAAACGCCATAATAATCTGCATGGCATAAGAGGAAAACACCACCATATCCGAAAAAATACCGAGCCGGTCTGTGAGCGCCGCATCATTGATAATATATACTCCCGCCCAATAGATAGCGAGCGTCAGCCCGGACATAATCAAGGTCATTCCCGGAAACAATACGGACATGGTTCTGCTGGTAAACAGGTTCGTCCTTGTCAGTTCCTCGTTTGCACCCTCAAACTTTTTCTCCTGATACCCCTCCGCATTATAAGCCCGCACCACACGGATACCTGTGAGATTTTCCCTTGCCACACGGTTCAGGTTATCCGTGAGCTTCTGCATATTCTTAAATTTCGGCAGCACCAGGGCGATTACTGTGCCAAGCATTACCGTAAGGATTGCAACCGCGCCTCCCGTGATGGCTGTCCATTGCCAGCTTTTCCCGGCTATCTTTAAGATTGCCCATACCGCCAGGATTGGTGCCTTAATCATTGCCTGCAGCCCCAATGCCAAAAACATCTGTATCTGCTGAATATCATTGGTAGTGCGTGTAATCAGGCTCGCCGTAGAAAATTTCCCGATTTCTTCCATCGAAAAATCCATCGTCTTATTATAAACAGCCTCCCGCAGCCGCATGGCAAGCCCCGCCGCAATCTGCGCCACAAAGAAACCTACAATAAAAGCCGTCACAAGGCTCCCCAACGCGCACAGCAGCATGGAGCCTCCCGCAGACAAAACCTCGCCCATTTCACTGCCGGGCGTCTGCACTAAAGCTGTAATCTCCCTCATGTAATCCGGCAGCCGCAAGTCCAGTCCTACCCCGCAGACAATAAACACAAGGGAGCATACGACAAACAGCCAGTCACGCCGGTTCATGTACTTTAATATTTTGAGCATAAAAACCTCCTGATAAATCATGTTATGGAAAGAAAGGGATGCACAAAGCACCCCCCTCCTAAAGTTGTTACTCTGTACGCAATGCCGCTACCGGGTCTTTCTTCGCTGCCCTTCTGGAAGGAATCCATCCTGCAATGACTGTGATTGCCACACTTAACAGGAGCAAGAGCAGCGCCGCCGTAATCGGGAGGGAAGCAGAAAGTTCCGAAGCGCCCAATAGGTTCTGGATAACCGAAGTGATCGGGATGGTCAGGAGAGCGGAAACACCCACACCCAGAATACCTGCCAACAGCCCCACAATCACCGTCTCTGCATTGAACACCTGTGAAATATTCCGTTTTGACGCACCTATCGCCCGCAAAATACCGATTTCCTTTGTACGCTCCAATACAGAAATGTGCGTGATAATTCCAATCATAATACTGGAAACAATCAGTGACACCGCAACAAACGCAATCAGCACGTAGGAAATCACATCTACAATCGAAGTAATGGAACTGGTAAGCAGCGCCACATAATCCGTATAGGTAATCTGCTCCTTCTTTTCAGCCCCCTCGTTGTAACGGTCGATACAGTCTGAAACTGCTTCTTTGTCCTCAAAGCTGTCTGTATAAATGCTGATAGAGGACGGGGCATCGTAGCTTACCTTCCCGAATTTTCTCATGTTTTCTTCAAAGGTAGGCCCGGCAATAAATATCTCGTAAGCCGACACCAGGGTTTCCTGATCCGGGTCATTTTCCAGCCATTCATCCAGTGCCCTTGCCAATTCGATTTCATCTTCTTCCGTCCGTTCCACCCCTTCCATAGCCGCCATCTCACTGGGACTCATGGAAGGCGCGCCCTGCATGGCCTCTATATGCTCCTGCTCTTCCTGGGCATCCGTCTCCTGATGTTCCAGAATATTTGCATACATAGCAGCCTTATCGGAAATCCCCATATTTGACATATAGATCATTGCATCAGCGGCTTTTGCTTCATCATCCGCAGCTTTGAAATTGATTCCGTTTAATACGTTGACTTCCGGCGTCTTTTCCTGTGCCAGAACAACCGCGCTTTCATCTGTATGTTTTATCACGTAATCAGTCAGCGCCACCGTGTATGCCACCGAAGTAGGGATTGACGCATTTTCAGCATCCACCGCCGAACGGATAATACCGGTAATCTTCAAATTTACACTGTTTTCCAAAATGGATTCTATCTGCATAACATCATCCCCGATATAGGTAAACGTGCCATCCTTATTTTCTTTATACTGGTCGCATGGTAAAACCATGTAAAAAGTATGTCCGCAGATTTCCTCATAGTCCCAAATACGTTCCTGCGCATCTTCCCCATTCTTAATCTGTTCGGTAATCTCTTTATGTTCCTCCCCGGTAATCAGACCAAGCTGGTACAATGTCCCTGCCGGAATCGAATTATTTTCATTCAACACAAGGACGACTTCATTGTAATTTTCCGGCCAGCTCCCATACAGCAGGTCATAACTGTCAAGAAGAATCGTGCTGACTGCTTTTCCGTCCGTCCCCGGCATCAGTTCGGAGAAATTTTCAGCCCCTGCATCGGAAGAACCGCTCATTACCTGATTCATCCGCTCCATATTTGCCATTGGACCGCCCCCTGCTGCACTGTCCTCACTGGAAAGAGTGGACACACTGACCTGATCTATGTCCGCATCGGAGGCCACCAGGTTCCCGTCAGCATCATAAGAATAAATTCCAAAATGAGCGCCATAGGAATACACCACGCCATTCTCACCTAAATACTGGTGAATTTCACTTTCCGGATTATCCAGATACTCCTTAAACGCCGTCAGGTTGTTCTCTTTAATATTTGACGCCATTTCCTCACTGGATTCGATAGCGCTGTAATCTGCGTAAACTCTGGTACGGTTTTCCTCTGCCGAAGCCTCATTTTCCCGTCTGCCGCCTCTCGTCCCCATAATCCCGGACATATCCACGGATTGAGAGTTTATCGTAATAGGATAGGAAGTCATGGTGCTTTTCTGTATATCTGAAATATAATCATTTACCCCTTCTGCCAGTGCCAAAATCAATGCAATGCCGATAATCCCGATAGAGCCGGCAAAAGCGGTCAGAATAGTCCGCCCTTTCTTTGTCCACAGATTGTTAAAACTCAGAGAAAGAGATGTAAAAAAGGACATTTTTGCCTTTCCCATACTTTTATGCTCTGTTCCTTCTGGTGTTTCTTCTGGCAGATATGGATCACTGTCCTCTATAACCCTTCCGTCCCGTAATTTCACAATCCTTGTAGAATACTGCTCCGCAAGCTC
>CAJTKW010000088.1 GCA_910577035.1 uncultured Acetatifactor sp. | reverse complement strand
TGCTGGGCGGCTGATTTTATCTTGTCCTTTTTTTACCATTGTGATAGAATGTTAGAAGTTCGTAATTCGTTATTAAGAGAAACGGCTTTGGAGGAAACTAAAGCGTGATAAAGACATTTTCCGTAACCAATATCGGCAGGAGAAGAAAACTGAATCAGGATTATGTATATACCTCCGAGACCCCCGTGGGCCAGCTGCCCAATTTGTTTATCGTGGCAGACGGCATGGGGGGCCATAAGGCGGGGGACTATGCCTCGAAACTGGCAGTTACAACCATGGTGGACGAGATCAGGGGGTTTGCCGGGAAGGATCCGGAGGCCGTACTGAGAATGGCTGTCGAGAAAGCAAATGCCATGGTGAAGGGAAGTGCGGAGAAGTCGCCGGAGCTGGAAGGAATGGGAACCACGGTAGTGGCGGCAAGCTGTGAAGGCAGGAGGCTGTCCGTGGCAAATGTGGGGGACAGCAGGCTGTATGTGGTGGGAAGCCGTGAGATCCGGCAGATCACCAGAGATCACTCCTGGGTGGAGGATATGGTCAGAAACGGCGGCATGGGACGGGAAGAAGCCAGAAACCACCCGGATAAAAATATTATCACCCGGGCGGTGGGGGCAGAAGAAACGGTAAAGACGGACTTCTTCAGCGTAGAGCTGAAGGAGGGAGATATGATTCTCATGTGTACGGACGGGCTGACAAATATGTTGAATGACGAAGAAATCCGTATGGTGCTGGACGGAGCCAGGGACATTGTGGAGAAGGCAGAAGAGCTTGTGCGCAGGGCCAATGAGAACGGCGGCAGGGACAATATCAGCGTGGTGCTGATCGAACCCGGTATTTCGTAGGATCCCGGCCGCGGCACTGCGGTTGCCGGACAGAATGGTTGAATGGAGAGCATATATGGTTAAAATCGGAATGATGATAGGCGATCGGTACGAGATTCTGGAAAAGATCGGAACCGGCGGCATGTCAGATGTATATAAAGCGAAATGTCATAAGCTGAACCGTTTCGTGGCGGTGAAGGTATTAAAACAGGAATTCAGTGAAAATGCAAATTTTGTATCTAAGTTTCGGATTGAGGCCCAGGCTGCAGCCGGGCTGATGCACCCCAACATCGTCAATGTCTATGATGTGGGGGAGGATAACGGCATCTATTATATCGTTATGGAGCTCGTGGAGGGGATCACCCTCAAGAAATACATCGAAAAAAAGGCCAGGCTGTCCTATAAGGAGGCAGTCAGCATTGCAATACAGGTGGGCATGGGAATTGAAGCGGCTCACAACAATCACATTATTCATCGGGACATCAAGCCGCAGAATATTATTATTTCCAAGGACGGAAAGGTGAAGGTGACGGACTTCGGCATTGCCAAGGCAGCTACCAGCAATACCATTACCTCCAATGTCATGGGATCGGTGCATTATACTTCGCCGGAGCAGGCCAGAGGCGGGTACAGTGACGAGAAGAGCGATATTTATTCCCTGGGGATTACCATGTTCGAGATGCTTACCGGCAGGGTTCCCTTTAACGGGGAGACCACGGTAGCCATAGCCATCAAGCACATACAGGAGGAGTTTCCCTCGCCCAGGGAGTTTGTCCCGGAAATCCCCGGCGGGGTGGAAAGCATTGTGGTAAAATGCTGCCAGAAGTCCCCTGACCGCAGATACCAGAGCGCCCAGGAGCTGATCGCGGATTTAAAGCAGTCCCTGATTAATCCGGAAGAGGATTTTGTGGTACAGAATGAGGTGGAAATGGACGGGGATACCCGGATGATCACCGAGAGCGAGGTGGCGCAGATCAAGCGGCGCACTGCGTATCAGGAGGAGTATCCGGAACGGGAGGAAATCATGCGCCTCCGCTCCGACACGGAAGCCATGTATGAAAGTGAGGACGAACCGGAGGACGGGGAGGACTATGACTATAATCCGGGAATGGAGCGTCTGACCACATTTCTGGCGGTGGCGGCGGGAATCGTCATCTGTATTATTCTGATTATCCTGGTGGTGAATGTAATCAACAATATAGGAACCGGAGAAAATTCTGATAATTCCGGTCACAACAGTCCTATCCAGACCGGGGAGGAGTCTTCGCCGGAGTCATCTCCCACACCTTCCGACGAACCGGAAGACGTAACCTATGTGCCCATGCCCAATGTCAGGGGCAGGAAGGTAGAAGAGGTCAGAAACGAACTGAAGGATCTGGGCGTCAAATCCGATGTGGTATATGAAGAGTCGGATTCTCTTGAGGCCGGGATTGTCATCAGTGCGGACGCGGGGGAAGGAGAGGATATAGCAGTGGGCAGTACCGTAACCCTGAAGGCCAGCGCAGGCCCCAGAGGTGATATAGTGCCTTCCGTTACAGGCAAGCCCTATGAAGAAGCGTACAATCTGCTGCTGGACAACGGTTTTCAGGTGGCGAAGCTGGAGGCGTATTCCGACACGGCAGAGGCAGGTGTGGTGGTGCTGCAGACACCTGCGGCGGAGAGCAAAGTGGCAAAGGGAAGCGAGATCACGCTGACGGTAAGCCTTGGCAAGGAGAATGGGAAGACGCGGGTGCCAAACCTTCTGGGGCGGACAGAGATGGACGGGATCGTCGTGGCCAACGAGGCCAAAGTACAGATCGGGTCGGTGACCTATGAGCACAACCCCTACTATCCGGCGGACCAGATCTGCTACCAAAGCTATTCGGCGGACCTGGAGGTGGATGTGGGGACGGAGATCCAGATTACGGTAAGCCTGGGGCCGCAGACGGGGACTCCCACTTTGTACAGATGCAATACCAACATTGCCGCGCCCACTCTGGAGGAAGCTCCGGATTACGTTACGAATTCCAGTGTAACGCTGAAGTTGGTGGCGGATGACGGAACGGTGGTGCTGGAAACCATCACCTCCAGCTTTCCTTATGCTACCAATCACAATAATCTGACCTCGTCGGGAGGGACGCTTACCGTGACTTACACGGTGACCAAGGATTCCGTGGTGGATGATAACGGCACGGTGATACCGGGGGGAACGGAGACAAAGTCCTTTACCAGAAGGATTGAATTTACACCGCAGTAGGACGGGAACATGCAGGGGAAAATTATAAAGGGGATTGCCGGATTCTATTATGTGCACTGCGGGGGCGGTGAGGGAGAATCCAAAATCTATGAATGCAGGGCCAGGGGAGTGTTCCGAAAGGATCATCGCAAGCCCCTGGTAGGAGATAACGTGGAGCTTGACGTGCTGGACGAGGAAAAGTCGCTGGGAAATATCAGCGGCCTGCTGCCCAGGCACAGTGAGCTGATCCGGCCGGCAGTGGCCAATGTGGATCAGGCGCTGGTGATTTTCTCCTTTGCCAGGCCGAAGCCGAATTTTAATCTGCTGGACAGATTCCTGATTATGATGGGGCAGCAGGAGGTACCCTGCCTGATCTGCTTCAACAAGCAGGATCTTGACTGTGGAGGCCAGGGGGAGGCATACCGGAAGATTTATGAAGACTGCGGCTACAGAGCCCTGGGGGTCAGCGCCGGGCTGGGACAAGGGATGGAGGAGCTGCGGCTGCTCCTGGCCGGAAAGACCACTGCGGTAGCAGGTCCCAGCGGCGTGGGGAAATCCTCTATTGTCAACAGCCTGCAGTCGGGGACCGTTATGGAGACGGGCCAGATCAGTGAAAGGATCGGGCGGGGAAAACACACTACCAGGCATTCCGAGCTGATTGCCATGGGGGAGGATACCTATATTCTGGATACGCCGGGATTCAGCTCCCTGGGATTGTTTGACCTGGAAAAGGAAGAGCTTGCGGCATATTATCCGGAATTTGCCCGATTTGAAAAGGACTGCAGGTTTGGGGGATGCTCCCATGTGGCGGAGCGGGACTGCGGTGTCCGGGATGCCGTGGAGCAGGGACGGATCAGCAGGCTGCGGTATGAAAATTATTGTCTGCTGTACGGGGAACTTAAGGACAGGAAGAAATTCTGAGGCAGGTAGTTCACACCATTCAGGAAACGGCGGAAACACTATGGATAAAAGGATTACAAGGATATATTTGCTGATAACCGTACTGGGAATTATCTGTACCGCTTTCGCGGCGCTGTACTTTCGGGCGTATGTTTACGAGCGGTGGCAGGATGACGGGATGACGGAGGGCGCGGTATCCTGGGAAGGCAGGATGCAGCTGCAGACTACGGGCGGCGTATACCGGTATGTCACGCGCCTTCCGGAGGATGTGAAGGACGGGACGGTGATCGCATACGATACGGCCCATATGTTTCTGGATGTAGCGATTGGTGGTGAGAAAGTATATACCCTGGCCACGGAGGCCGGTCAGGGCATGAAGACCACAGGGTATCAGTGGAATTTTATTTCCCTGGTGAAGGAGGATGCGGGAAAGGAGATTGTTTTCCTGGTGCGCCCCGCATATCAGGACTCGAAGCCCAAGGGCGGATTTTATTACGGAACCCGCAGCGCAGTGGAGCACCTGATTGTCAAAGAGCGCCTGCCGAAATTTATCATAACCTGTATGATTCTGATTGTGGGGATCGTCCTGCTGGTATATACCATCATGGTCATGGAGAAAGGGCAGGAGGATACGGGACTGCGGAATTTCATTATTTTTTCCATTATGCTGGGTATCTGGATGCTGTGCGAATCCCAGGTTCTGGAGCTGTATCTGTCCTGCGGGATGGCAATGGTATTTCTGGATCATTTGATGCTGATGCTGATGCCGCTGCCCTTCCTTTTGTTCCTGCGGCAGACCTATCCCAATCAGGACAACCCCCTGTGGGCATTCTGCTGTTATCTGAACTGTGCGGTGGTGATCGTGAGAGTGATCCTGCAGATGGTGGGGCTGTATGACCTCAGGGAGACGCTCTGGCTGACCCATGTGGCACTCTGTGTGTTTGTGGTCTGTGTGTTCGGACTCAGCATATCCGAGATTATAAAGAAGGAACTGACAAAGCAGATGAAGCTCAATATCTGCTGTATTCTGGTGCTGATTCTGGCAATCTTGCTGGAGCTGGCCCAATATCGGCTTTTTAACAGGAGCACGCCCATCGGGAGCGTAGGGTTTCTGTTCTATGTGGTGGTCATTGGGGCGTCCGGCGTGAAAAAGTCCCGCAGGCTCATGGAGCAGGCGAAGGAGAGTGAGATATACAGAAAGCTGGCGTATACCGACGAGCTGACCGGGGTGTATAACAGAACGGCTTTTAAGAGAGATCTGAATCTCCGGCTTGTGGCGGACGGAAAGACGGAGGAAACGGAAATCCGTCCTACCGTGCTTTATATGTTTGATCTGAACGATCTGAAAAAATGTAACGATCAGTTCGGACATGAATCCGGAGATCAATATATCCGCATGATTGCGGAGGGAATCAGAGGGATCTTTCAGGAGGACGGAAGCTGCTACCGCATCGGCGGCGACGAATTCTGCGTAATCACGCCTTTCACCTCTCAGGAATCCATAGATGAGCGGCTGAAGGCGCTGGCAGAATATACCGCGGGAAAGAGAGAGCAGGGCTTTGTGGTGCCGGTGAGCGTGGCGGCAGGGTATGCCGTGTACGACCCCGGAACCGATAAGTCCCTGGAAGATACCATACGGCGGGCGGATGACATGATGTATCGAAATAAGCAGGCTTTAAAGGAGCAGATCAGGAAGAAGGCTGCTCCTGTACCTTCTGCGCAATAAGCGTATCCATGCAGTGCTTATGGGGGCTGCCGCCGCTGTTGCAGTCAAAGATCTCTTCCTTACAGGTGCAGAACAGCCAGTCATGGTAATAGCCGAATAACTCTCCGGAAAGCCAGGGATGCCTTTTCGTTTCGTCCCTGGTGCTGTCCGGGGCCCGGTGGATAAAGGGCTTTTTGACGAACACATTAAAAGCGTTGATGCCGCCTGCAGCAGTGTGGGCCTTGAGGCTGTCACAGAGCTCCTTCCGATGGGCGGGGGGGATGAAGTGAAATACGCCGCTGCTGAAAATAATGTCATATTCTCCGTCAGGGTGGTAGTCGAAAATATCTGCCTTGAATAACCGGACATGGACCTTGTTATACTCCGCAAGCTTTTTCGCCTTTTCGATGCCCTGCTCGGACACGTCGAAGGCCGTTACCACATATCCGCATTTGGCGAAGAAAACGGCGTCCTTCCCCTCGCCGCAGCCAATATCCAGCACGCGGTAAGGCTTCACCGGCGGGAGAAGCTTCATCAGGTCAAAGCAGATCCGGTTCGGGATCAGCCCCCAGTAGTATTCTTCGGTATTGTAGCGGGTATCATAATCCGTTACCACGCTGCTGTACCCCAGCAGGGCGTCCACGGTGGTGTGAAGGGCGGCAGCCAGCCGGGGAAGCATTTCTATGTCGGGATAGGCCGTATTGTTTTCCCACTTTGACACTGCCTGAAAGGAAATATTGAGGACACCGGCAAGCTGATTCTGTGTCAGGCCCAGTTCCTTACGTCTTTTGCTGATTACCTCTCCTGTTTTCAGATTATCCATGTTTACCTCCATACTGAGACTGTCCTTCAAGTGCAGACAGGATGTTCCCGTTCTTTTGAACCTGTTATCATTGTAATAGGAAGGGGCAGATGACGCAATAACCCGGCGGGAGAATTCGGCGGGAAAATTCGCCTGCCGGTTGAATGGCGTGGGTGCGGAAGGAATAAATGCCGGGAAACGGCCCTTGCAGATACCGTCAGGGTTATGCTTGCATCTGCCGGGGAAAGTCATTATAATATTGAAAGAAAAAATGATTTACCCGGGATAATTGACTACTTGATGAAAAGGAGCTGGACACGAATGACGCTGGATAAACTGGGTATCGGGGAGACAGGTACAATTCTTGCCGTGGGAGGAAGCGGCGCATTGCGTCAGCATTTCCTGGATATGGGACTGATCCAGGGGGTTGAGGTGACGGTGGTTAAGTATGCGCCCATGGGAGATCCGGTGGAACTGAGGATCCGGGGCTATGAGCTTACCATCAGACTGGCGGATGCGGAGAAGATAGAGGTCAGTCAGGAGCAGGACAAGAAGGCGGATGCCATGCAGGCGGGTACGCAGGCGGCAAAGCCAGGAAAAAGGAAGGAACATCCGGGCTATGGCGAGGGAGGACGGTATCACGAAAAGGCCCGGGAAAATCCCCTGCCGGAGGGTGAGACCCTTACCTTTGCCCTGGTGGGGAACCAGAATTGCGGTAAGACCACATTATTCAATCAGCTGACCGGATCCAATCAGCATGTGGGCAATTTCCCCGGGGTCACGGTGGACAGGAAAGACGGGGCGATCAAGGGGGCAAAGAACACCCTGATTACGGACCTGCCGGGAATTTATTCCATGTCCCCTTACAGCAGCGAGGAGGTGGTCACCAGGGAATTCCTGCTGAAAGAGCGGCCCCGGGGGATCATTAATATCGTGGATGCCACCAATATTGAACGGAACCTGTATCTGACCATGCAGCTGATGGAGCTGAATATGCCCATGGTGGTGGCGCTGAACATGATGGACGAGGTGCGGGAAAACGGGGGCTCCGTGCTGGTGAACGAGATGGAGGAAATGCTGGGAGTGCCTGTGATCCCCATTTCCGCGGCCAAGGGCGAGGGAATCAGCGAGGTGGTGGATCACGCGGTTCACGTGGCGAAATACCAGGAATGTCCCGGCAAGGTGGATTTTTGCAGTGCGGAGGATGAAAACAGTGCCGTGCACAGATGTATCCATGCCATTATGCACCTGATAGAGGACCATGCGGTGAAGGCGCGGATCCCCGTGCGTTTTGCCGCCTGTAAGCTGGCCGAGGGGGACCGGCTGATTCTGGAGAAGCTGCTGCTAAGCCGGAATGAGGAGGAGATGCTGGAGCACATTATCCTGCAGATGGAAGAAGAGTGCGGAATGGACAGTGCTTCCGCCATAGCGGATATGCGCTTTGGCTATATTCACAAGGTCTGCACGGAGGCGGTGGTAAAGCCCAGGGAGAGCAGGGGGCGTATCCGGAGCCAGCAGGCTGACAGCATTCTGACGGGAAAATATACGGCCATCCCCTCTTTTATCCTGATTATGGGGCTGGTATTCTGGCTGACCTTCAACGTCATAGGCGCGGCACTGTCGGAGCTGCTGGAGCGGGCAATCGGAGCACTTTCAGAGGTGACTGCCGGGGTGCTTGCCTCGGCCAATGTAAACCCGGTACTGCGTTCGCTGGTGATGGACGGTATCTTTACCGGGGTGGGAAGTGTGCTGAGCTTCCTGCCGATCATTGTCACACTGTTTTTCTTTCTGTCCTTGCTGGAGGACAGCGGCTATATGGCCAGGGTGGCATTTATCATGGACAAACTGCTGCGGAAGATCGGCCTGTCAGGCCGCAGCATCGTGCCCATGCTGATCGGCTTTGGCTGTACCGTGCCGGGGGTGATGGCCAGCAGGACCCTGTCCTCGGAGAGGGACCGGAAGATGACGATCCTGCTGACCCCCTTTATGAGCTGTTCCGCAAAGCTTCCTATTTATGGCTTCTTTGCAGCGGCTTTTTTCCCGGGGCACGGAGCGGCAGTCATGATCCTGCTGTACTTTTTCGGAATTGTGACGGGAATTCTGATGGCGCTTCTCTTAAAGGCCGTGAAATTCAAGGGGGAGCCGGTGCCCTTTGTGATGGAGCTGCCAAACTACCGTATGCCGGGGGCAAAGAATGTGGCCCGGCTTCTGTGGGATAAGGCGAAGGATTTTTTGCAGAGGGCTTTCACCGTGATCTTCCTGGCGACGATCATCATCTGGTTCCTGCAGAATTTTGACATCCGGCTGAATGTGGTGGAGGATTCCAGGGACAGTATGCTGGCGGCGCTGGCTGGAGTAATTGCCCCGGTGTTTGCCCCGCTGGGGTTTGGAGACTGGAGGATTTCCACGGCCCTGATTACAGGGATAATGGCCAAGGAAAGCGTGGTCTCCACTCTGACGGTGCTGTTTGGCTCCACGGAGGCAATTTTGGGAGTACTGACTACGGCGGGGGCGGCATCGCTGCTGATCTTCTGCCTGTTGTATACGCCCTGCGTGGCGGCAATCGCTGCCATCAAGCGGGAGCTGGGGGTAAGGTGGGCGGCTGCCGTAGCGGCAGGGCAGTGCATGATTGCCTGGCTGGGGGCGTTGGCGGTATACCTGGTGCTGGGGCTGGCAGGGCAGGTGTAGCGGTTCCGTGTCCTGTCTGAACGGTTACGGGCAGGTATCGGCTTGTGCTCTTTTGCGTGACAAACCACTGGAATTCCCGGGAAGACTATGATAGAATAAGAGGGGATCAAAAGTACCTTATGCCGGATCTTTGCCCGGCGTGGAAGCCGAAACGGAAAGAGGATGATATGTCAGATAGAATTTTGATAGTGGATGACGCACTGTTCATGCGGGGAGTGCTCAGGGATATATTGGAAAAGAACGGATATATCGTGGCGGGAGAGGCCGAAAACGGTATAGAGGCGATAGAGAGATATAAGGAATTAAGGCCGGATATGGTGACAATGGATATTACCATGCCGGATATGACAGGTATGGACGCGGTTAAGGCTATCCGGGAGTTTGACGGCAATGCCAAAATTATCATGTGCTCTGCCATGGGGCAGAATACCATGGTGATGGAGGCCATGCGAAACGGTGCCATGGATTTTATCATTAAGCCCTTCCAGGCGTCTACGGTGCTGGAAGCCCTGAGGCGCTGCGCAATGATCGGCGGAGGAGGCAGATAGGGAGTAAGAAAAACGGCATCGGATTTGTAGATCAATCTTGCGTAAAGCACCGCTTCCGTGAAAACGGAGCGGTGTTTATTCTTACAGGAAGCTTTGCCGTCAGGCTTGTGCACCAAGCGCCGGAAAGGCTTTCATCAGTGTTTCCCTTAGGATTCATGAGAGTAAGGCATGGGGGAGAAAACGGAAATCGGGAGGATAGATGAAAATTGCAGAAGATCCGCTGCGTGGTTGAAAGAATTACATATCAGAATCCGGAAAACGGGTATTCCGTCTTAAAGTGCAGGGTGAAGGATTACAGTGACCTGGTGCCTGTGGTGGGCAATATGATAGATGCTAACGTGGGATCAGTCCTGATCGCGGAAGGAAACTGGAAGGTGGATGCCAGATACGGCAGGCAGTTCGTGGCGGAAAATTGGGAAGAGACACTGCCGGCCACGGTTTACGGGATGGAGAAATATCTTGGTTCCGGGCTGATAAAGGGTGTGGGACCGAAGTTTGCCGGGAGGATCGTTCAGAAATTCGGTGTGGATACCTTTACTGTTATCGAGGACAATATTGAGCTGTTGATTGAGATAGAGGGCATCGGCAGGAAACGGATCCGGATGATTGCCGAATCATGGGAACGGCAGAAAGAGGTGAAAAATATCATGCTCTTTTTACAGGAGCATCAGGTTTCCACCTCCTATGCCGCCAAGATATACCGGCAATACGGCAATGACAGCATTGCCGTGATGAAGGAGAACCCGTATCGGCTGGCGGACGATATATGGGGCATTGGATTCAGGACCGCAGATCAGATCGCCGGGAAGCTGGGATTCGGCAAAGAGTCTTTTGTGCGGCTTAGGAGCGGCCTGATGTATGTATTATCGGAGCTGTCAAATGAAGGGCATGTGTATGCCGGAAAGCAGCAGCTCATAGAGAAGGCTTCGGAGCTTTTGGAAGCATCGCCGGAGACGGTGGTTATGACAATGGACCAAATGCTGAAAAAGGAGGAGCTGATCCCGGAAAAGAGTATCCGGCGGACTGATGAAGAGGAAACCATGGCAGTTTACCTGCCGCCGTTCTATTTTGCGGAGGCGGGGACAGCCGGAAAATTAAAGAAGCTTGCCTCATCTCCGGCGGGGGATAAGCTATACACAAGGCTTATGGAAGCGAGAAAGCGTACGGGAAACGATACTCTTTCGGTTGACGTGGACGTGGTCCAGGCGAAGACAGGGATGGAGTATGACAGGGTCCAGAGGGATGCCATCAGACTGGCTGCCACGGCGAAGGTGATGGTACTGACAGGCGGTCCCGGAACAGGGAAGACTACCACCACACATGGCATCATTTCGGCATTTCAGGCATATGGGCTTCGGATATTGCTGGCGGCCCCCACAGGCCGGGCGGCAAAGCGGATGACGGAAGCAACCGGGCTGGAAGCGAAAACCATTCACAGGCTTTTGGAATGCAAGCCGCCGGAGGGGTATCAGAGAAACGAAGAGAATCCGTTGGAGGGAGACGTATTGATCGTGGATGAATGCTCCATGATCGACATCATTCTGATGAACTCCCTTTTGAAAGCTATCCCTCCGGCCATGAGGCTTATCATGGTAGGGGATATTGACCAGCTTCCTTCCGTGGGGGCAGGAAATGTTTTGCGAGATATGATTGATTCCGGCGCGTTTCCGGTGGTAAGGCTTACGAGAATATTCAGACAGGCCCAGACGAGCCGTATTATCACAAATGCCCACCGCATAAATGAGGGCAGAATGCCGGACATCAGCAATGGGAAAACTTCGGATTTCTTCTTCCTGGAGAATGAAGACGCAGAAGCGGCAGTACCGCAGATTGTGCAGCTGGTGAAAGAGAAGCTGCCCGGATATTACCGGGTTGAGCCTTCGCAGATACAGGTGCTGACCCCTATGCAGAAGGGGGTGATCGGGGCAACCAACCTGAACCTGGCATTACAGGAAGCCCTCAATCCGCCGGAGCATGATATTTTTATAAAGGGAAGGGGCAGGGTGACAATGCCCAGGAAGTGTCTGCATCGGAGCGGATATGCGTTTCGGGAAGACGACAGGGTGATGCAGATTAAGAATAACTACGATAAAGAGGTTTTCAACGGTGACATCGGCAGGATTGTATCCGTGAATGAGGCGGACAGGACGCTTTCGGTAAATTTTGAGGGTCGGAGTATAGAATATGATGTGACGGAGCTGGAGGAATTGGTTCATGCCTATGCGACAACGATCCATAAAGCGCAGGGCTCGGAATATCCCATTGTGGTAATGCCGGTGATGATGAATCATTATGTGATGCTCCAGAGGAATCTGATTTATACCGGTATTACCAGGGCAAAGAAGGTGCTTGTCATCGTTGGGACGAAGAAGGCATTGTCCTATGCGGTGAGGAATGTGACGGTCACAAAGAGAAATACGCTGCTCCGGGAGAGGCTGGCAGACAGCATGGCGTTCAGGGCTTTCGGCAGGGATGAATATCAATGCGGAAAAGGATCCGCATTATAAGTTCCTTTTGCAGGCTGAAAATCGGGGAATCAATAAGCAAAAATGTCGAATTAGAAAAAATGCGGAGATAGTTTACAATCATAGTATCAGGATGAGCATAGCAATCTGAATTGTCCGGAAGAAATGACGGTAAAGGCATGGTTTGACTATTGGATCAGAGGGTTATGAACGTAACATGAATTCAGTGATTGGAAATTGATTTTGTCGGAAGTATAACCAAAAAATATATGTAAACTCAAAGGAGATCAAGACAGCATGAAACTGGGCATCGTAATACGCGAGCCTATCCCCATATCTTCATAGATTGTGCTGACAACAGTAAAAGAAGTGCACAAGGCAGACAACGCGGACAGCGAAATGTATAATAAGGTCTGGAGCGAGGCAGCCAGATTGAGGACAAACGGAGAACTGCTCATAGCTTTTCGAAATATTAAGAGCAAAATATATTTGATACATTTTATGAAAGTGTAGATTTAAGGACTTTCAGAAGATATATGGAAAGTTATGTGGATGAATAAGCAAACCGTTTCGTATCGATACTTTTCAGTGAGAAATCTGCGCAGAAAGGGAGGAAACTATGGAATACATAAAAGCAACGGAAAACGACACAGAAGAAATTTTAACAATTGTGCAGAATACCATCCGAACGATTTATCCTTGCTATTACCCGCAGGAAGTGGTGGAATTTTTTTGTTCACTTCATTGTAGGGAAAATATAGAAAGGGATATTAGGGGTGGTACTGTTGGCGCACTATGGGTCGAAAACAGGATTGTGGGAACGGGGTGCTATCAGGACGATCATATTACAAGGGTCTATGTAAAACCGGAATATCAGGGCAGGGGATATGGAAGTTATATCATGCAATGCCTTGAAAATGAAATCGGTGCGAAGTACAACATGGCATATTTGGATGCCTCATTGCCTGCGAGTCATTTATATGAAAAAAGAGGTTATCAGACGCTGCGGCATGACAAGTGGAACGTGGAAAATAAAAGAGTGCTTGTCTATGAAATCATGGCGAAATCGCTGCTGCATACCTCAACCGGTATTTGTTATGACGGTAGATTTTTTGTTCCGCGTGAAAACACAGAAAACGGTGAAGTGGACGGAAATACCGTATTCGCATACCACCAACGGGATAATATCCTATGGGCAGATTACTCAGGCGGAGAAATTGCAAGAGGTCATTTGGTGGGAACGGTATCTGAAAGCGGAGAACTGGATTTCTATTACCAACACATCAATGAACAAAAACAGGTACGGATCGGCGTTTGCCATAGCGTGCCGCGGGTTATGGCAAACGGTAAAATTGAATTGGTTGAAAAGTGGAAGTGGTTAAATGGCGACCAGTCGGAGGGGACTTCTGTTATTGTAGAAATGTAATGTGATGACATAGGTAGCTCTAAAGTTGAAAGGGTTCCGATTTACCAGAAGATGGTTTTGGCAATTCGTGAGGCGGCTGAGTATAGCAATATTGGAATTAATAAAATGGATGCTATGCTTAAACAGCCCGGATGCCCTTTTGTACTCTATATAGGGACAAAAAAATTGGTTAAGCGGAAAGAGTTTGAAAAATACATAAGTGAAAAAACAGTGGTATAACCGCCTGACCATAATTGTTTCAAAATACTGTTGAAGAAAGGGAGTCCGGCATGGTATAATATCTTACTGTGTTGGACTCTTTTACTTTAATGGAAGGAGTTCATGAATGGGAAAAAATTTAAAAGGCAGAGAGTGTGGAAAGGGCATCTGCCAGAGGAAGGACGGTAAGTATTCGGCACGTTATTGTGCCAAAGATGGCAGCCACCGCGAAAAGCATTTTGCAACGCTGCCGGAAGCAAGGAATTGGTTTGCCGATGCACAGTATGAAGACATACATAATACGGTAATAGTGGCATCCGATGGATGGTGTCAGATATACGAAGCCTGTCCGTGCGGTTAGCGACATCCATTTCCTTACGGTGGAAGAACAGAACAAGCTCCTTGAAGCGGCAAAACGTTCTCATAATTACCGCCAATATGCGCTGCTGTTGGAAACAGGCCTGCGGACATCGGAGATGATTGGGCTTACATGGGATTCCATTGATTGGAAGGAACGTACTCTGACTGTCAGCAAAACATTGGAATATAGGCATCAGACGCACATTTGGAGAGCGGGACCACCCAAGACTGCCCGCAGTTACCGGACTATTCCTTTAACAGACAGGGCATTTCAGATTTTAAAGGACTGTTATGAGGAACGAAATCTCCGAAAGGAATCGGAAACATTATCCAGTGTTCTGGAATACATGGATCGGCAGACAGGTGAGACAAAATGACTCGTTATGAGGGATCTGGTTTTCATCAATTTCCGGATAGGGGAACCGGCAAAGAACAGTTCCTATGATACGCACTTGTATAAGCTGTGTGACGAGGCGGGAATCAGGAGGTTTTGTAAGCATGCGCTTCGGCATGCTTATGCTACCAGAGCAATCGAAGCCGGGATGTAGCCGAAAGTGTAGCAGCTGCTGCTTGGACATGCAAGCATCAAAACCACGATGGACCGTTATGTGCATGTCACGGATGACTTGCTGACGCAGGCGGTTCGCCAGTTTGAACAGAACCGTGTCGTATAAAACACCATGCCTTATTACATATTTTAATGGGAAAATGGTGCGGTAAGAAAACAGATTTTCCAGAAAACGCATAAAATCAAGGGTTTTTAAGGAGGATATATAGAAAAATGAAACTGGGCATCGTTATATATGAGGCTGTTTCATGGAAAACCATATATCTCCATAAAATGGCTTAAAGGTTGATAAATACTGAGGCTGAGGGCAATTTGATTTTCACGTAAGTCTTTATATCTTTATAAGGTTTGATGTGGAATTGGTACGTAATTGGTACATTGAAGTGGAACTGGAAACTGTTAGGTTGAGCCTTAATACCGAGAAAAAGGACAGGGCATGAAAAATGTCTTGTCCTTTTTGAAATGTTGGAGGAGT
>CAJTKW010000087.1 GCA_910577035.1 uncultured Acetatifactor sp. | reverse complement strand
GCGCCCAGCACTTCATCATCCGGATGGGCTGCAACAATTAAGTATGACATTTCGAGTCTTCTCCTTCCGCACCAAACCACACAGTAAAATAGAACGCTGCGCACTCTATTTTTATCCAGATTTCTTCAACTCTTTGTTTACATCCGTTTTTTATTACAATGTACCCGCCTTGCTATAGCAGGCCAAGATTACCTCTATCACCTTATCCTGCTCTGCTTCCAGCATTCCCGCATCACAGGGCAGGCAAAGCCCTCTCTCAAAGTATTCTTTGGCCCTGTGGCATCTCACCCGGTAATCCTCCTCGTAAAAATGCCTGTAGCTCCTCCTGCCGCCATCCAGAGTAAACGCCTCACAGCTCCTGAAAAGGGGCTGCAGGCTCAAGGGCTTATACAGGGGACTGCATTTCCCTGAAATGCTGCCTTGCCGCCTGCCATCCCAGCCTGCTTCCCCATAAAGCGCAGCCAGGGCCTCTATAATCTCCATCGGTGCCGCGGTTCCATGCTGTCCTGCATAGGTATAATCCCTCTCACCCCTGTTTTCCCGAAACCCAATACTGCTCTCCACTGTCATACAGCTCTTCCAGTAGTTGGGCCTCACTCCTTCCCCGGTCGGCATCATGGCCGCAAGATCACCCTCCAGCTTATCGGCATACCTTTTATAAATTGCCCTCTTCTTTCCTATGATTTCATCCAGATGCCTGAGCTGGCCTCTGACTGCCGCCGCTGTCAGGTCACCCATCCGATAGCAGCAGCCCAGCTCCTCATGCTGGTCCCAGGGCGCCGGCGTCCTGGCCCCCCCTGCCCAGTAAAGCGCTTTTTCTGCACTGTACCTGTCATCCGTCAGAAGCATCCCTCCTGCTCCTCCGGTAATGATCCTTCCCGGGCTGAAATCAAGTACCACATAGTCACCGAATCCCCCGGCTCTGGGCCAGGGAGTTTCTGAGAGGACAAATCCCCGGCGGATACTTTGTTCCTGCCCTGTCCATACCTCCGCGCCAAGGCTCTCCGAGCAGTCCTCAATCAGCAGTGCTCCGTATGCCTGGCAGATTCTCCGAATCTCTATAACCTGCCCCGGGCATCCGTAGGCATGATTCATAATGACGATCCCTGTCTGCGGATATTTTCGGAAGGCAATCTCCAGCACCTCCGGATCCATGGACCAGTCCGTTTCTCCACAGTCGATAAATACCGGGTCCCCGCCTTCATAAACCACCGGAGCCACGGACTCCAATGCAGCAAAATCAGGACAGAACACCCGCTTTCCATACAATGCTCCGCCTCTGCCGGATCCTTCCGGAGTACTAATACCGCTGGCGCTGCCATAGAGCCTTTCTCCCGCAAGCCTTAAGGCCAGATGCAATGCTGCCGTGCCGGAGCATAACGGCACTCCATATTTCCTGCCGAGATACCGGGCGGCTTCCCTTCCCAGCTCTTCCCCCTGGCTTCCGTCAAGCCCCGCCTCAAGAGCCTGGTTTATGAAGTTCCTTTCTTCCTCATAGATCCCGGCAGCCGGCTGCCCTGCTTCGTTGCCGGGAATTTGATCCCTGTTAAAAATGGTCCATAACCTCCGCATTCCCGATCCCATTGTCATGGATCTTCGTCATGTCTTCGAGTTTCCCATTCGGGAAATCAATGACCATATGATACATCCCGCAATAAGTATCAAAGCACGACGCCCGGCTCATTGCTCGCGGGAATAAAATAAGCGCGGCAACACAAAGGCTGCCTGCGCCCGATACAAATAATGTTTATTTCAACATGCCCGCCGGATTTCAGACCATAGCTCCGCCGTCCCCAGGATCGTTCCCCGTCCCGGACAGGAAGCCCGCCCCTTCCGGGCATGCTTCGCCATCCATGGGTCGGTATCTTCCCACGGCTTCATGCGTAAACTATGGCAGGAATCGGGGCCGGATCTCGCGCCATGGCAAGTATCCGCCCGTCAGCCGTTTGTAAATCCTTTTTGCTATGTCATGCCTTACCCTCCAAATAATCACTTACCCGACATCATTTTCCTGGCAATCCCCGCCGGGTCAATTTCCGTCCCGTCCTCTAAGACTGCCGAAGCGCTTTTGTCGTTGGGATACCAATATCCCTTCCCCAGAAGTACAAGCCCGGCTTTTGCCACATGCCCGTTGACTTCCAGATCCAGGTACGCTTTCTTCTTACGCCGGTCAACTCTTACGATCCGCTCCTCATATCCCTTCAGCGGGCCTTCCATGACCACACACTTTCCGTTCTCATAGTAGCCGTAGGACATCCGGATGACTCCTTCCCGGGAAACCTTTCCGATTTTCCGCTGTCCTGAGCTTTCCCCCGGAGCACCTGCCGGAAGCTCCACCCTGCCGGCATCACTCCCCGCCGCTTCTTCTCCCGGCTCCTCATATCTGAAGTTCAGCATGAAATCAAGAAACTCCGCTTCCTCCTCGCTTAAGTCAATCATCAGGCTGTCATCCATATCTCCCGGCACTCCGCCGGCATTTTTCTGCTCGGCCAGCTTCAGTTCCTTCATAAAGGACAGGATGTCCCGCCTCCGCCTCACGATCAGGTCATGGAGTTCTGCCCGCCCCATATCCGAGCGGATAAACACATAGCCAGGGAACAGCGGCCTGATTACCGTGTCCACGTTATCGTTCCACCACAGCTCCACACAAGGGTAAAATACCGTCCCCCGCCCCTCCGGCAAAGACTTCCGAATCACCTCATACACTTCCCACTGCTTTAACACCTGTGTATACAGAACACAATAGCGATATTCCTTTCTCCGGGAGACGGAATCCTCAGATTCTTCTTTGTTCTCTTTTAACTCTTCCCTGCTTTCCAAGCGCTCATCTCCCAATCAAACGGATTGCCGTCAGGTTATATGCTTCTATCGGTCTCCGCCCGGCTCCTCGCCTTCAAAACAGAATCCCAGCTTCAACGGGGTCTTCCCCTCCAACAGGCAGCCCTCCAGTCTGGCAAAGCGTTTATGGAAATCTACAGATACTACTTTGTCAGCTACCTTTGACAACGGCCCCGACAGAAATTCCGCTTCCTTCCTGCCGCTTTCCCCGTCTACAGACATCCGTGCCACAGAAAGCCCGATTTCTCCGTCCTTATCACACAGCATTGCCAGCAATGCCTCTTCTTCCCTGTCCAGGGAAGCAACAAAGCTGCTGTCGCTGAACAGGAGGCTTGTCCCGGTATTCTTTAATGCCTTTTGTACCGTCTCCGGCTCTTTGGTTTCAAGAAACACATATCCCGGAAAGCAGTCCCTGGCCATCTCCACGACCCTGCCCTGCTTCCTGCGGGCAAAACGCTGCACCAGATGGAAGCACCGGCTGCAGGCTGCCCCCGGGAGTCTGGCCCTTATAAATTCCTCTGTCTTCTGTTCCCTGCCTTCACCGGCATAGACCACGCACCACATCGCCGCCAGCCTCCTTACATTGAGGAAACGCATACACTGCAGAAATTGGCCGCCGCTGCTTATCCTGCCGCCGTCTCACCAAACAAGGTCATATTCCGGCTGACACCTTCCACTCCTGCCTTCTTACAGGCAAAACGTCCGAAAGCTGCAGAAACAGCGGGTTCCTGCCTTTTCAGGCATGGAAAATACCTTGGTTAATTCCCAATTTTCTCTTGACAAACTTACCTCTCAAGGTTATTCTTTACTTATTGAATTTTGGCTGTCTTTTGTGCATAAATGCCAGAAACAGGCGGGATATTTTGTACAGCATGACAGTACATCCGGCTATTTGGAGAGTATGGAATTAACTAAGGTATTTTCCACACCCCGTCAGAAAAAGCGGAATGTCAAATAAAGCAGCATGCCCGATTCATGCGCTTTTTTTCATTTCAAAATGATGAAAGATTACAGGGAAACAAAATAAACAGAAACGCTGTGAAATATCTCGTTGGCCGGATACCCCATGACGCCGTCAACCAGAATTAATCAACCAGAATTAATATAGAAGAAAATCCGAACCAGACAGTTATTGGCAGATGCCTTCACCGCATCTGCCAACATTTCCTCACTCAGTACGTATACACATTATGGTACAGCCTGCAATATCCGCCGCCCAGGCGCTGTACCTGAAGCTGGATCAGGAAATTCTCCACTCCCAGCTTCTTTAGGGTCTCGTCCACATACCCTTTCCTATAAGTTCCGCTGCTGTACGCCCTCTCCAGGGAGCTCCACAGAGATTCCGGAATCACGTTTACAAACTGCTGCTCTCCTGTGCCCACCTCTTCCAGACGTTTCCCGCAGTCCTCATAATATTCCTCCACCGTGTCCAGTACCTGGTCCTCCGTAATGCCGGCCTTCTCCAGATTTTCCCTGCGTTTCTCCTCCTCGGCCTGCTCCGGATCCACCTCTATTTCCATGTTGTCGTAAGGGTTTTCTTTGCTTTGCCAGACCAGAGGCTCAATGGGATTCGGATTGATATATTGGTCTACGGTACTGCTCCCCGGCTCCACGGGCGCCTCTGTGGACACATCCACGCAGGCGGGAAGATATACGGCCAGTTCGGTACGGACATGGGTAGTACCGAATTCCCGGTCGGATTTATTATAATAGTCATAGGTGGAAGGCTCCGTATCATCCCATGTCACATCCACGTTACGGTAAAGGCTCCCCATCTTTACAATATTCCACGCGTGATCCTCTCCGGCAAATCCTGTACAGTAATAACAGGGAATCCCCAGCTGCTGCATCAAATACTGGAAGGCCCTGGAATAACCGGCACATACGCTCTGTCCCATCACCAGGGCGCTGTACGCACTTTGATCGATGGGCGAGGATACCCTGTACTCTACGATCTGCACCAGTGCATCGTGTATATACTGTTCCTTCTCATAATCGGTGCCAAGGCTCCGGGCACCGGCCAGAATCTGTGAAGCAGAGGCCTCAAAATCCTGTATTGCCGTGACAAGGTCATCTGCCGTCTCATTGTATTTTAACGTTATCTCCACGCAGATCCCTGTCCGGAGATATTTACAGGAAAACTCCGCATCCAGCCAGAACAGCTCCGGATGATCGTTGTATACAGCCTCCACCACGCCGGTAGCCTGATCCGTTGTCACCGCCTGGGCAGGCGTAAACGACGTATTCAGTACCAGTGCATTGGCATACACCTGACGGTACAGCGTCTTTAATGTGTCATTCAGCATGGCATAATAAGGATAATACTCTGCGGGAAAGTCCAGGCCCTCGCCCGTTTCACCGGGTGCAAGGATACTTCCCAGATTGTCCGCTTCCTCCTGACCGATCTGCTCATTGTTGGCAGTAATCGGCTGATAGCCCACAAGCCCGCCAACACCTGCCGGAATCTCCTGCGGGTAGCTGTCCGGTACAATATATTTGTCCCCGTCATTGTTCACCACGGGAACAAATGAGCTGATCTGTCTGTCCGGCTGTGCCGGGCCCGCCTGCATCTGCTGCACCTTTTCTGCCAGAGAAGCCGTCAGGGAAGGATTCAACGCACATATCAGTATTCCCAGACTGCCGGCGACCAAAATCGCCACGATAACGCAGAGAATATTTTTAATCAGTTTCATAGTTCCTCTCATTCCGCCGCCTGACAGCGGCTCTCCCCAAACGCCAGCGACCGTTCACCATTGATACCGGTTCGGGAAATTCAGAAATACAGATTCGAAATAATCGCAATTGCAAAATGAAAAGCAAAGCCCAGCACAATTCCCGCAATGGCAAGAACACAGAGAACCTTCACCGCTCCGGGATTGGAGCTGTAATCCATCTTCCTCCTTGCCAGCACCAGGAAAATAATACCAAGAATCGGAAACGACCAGCTGAACATCAGCGCCAGAATGGCAAATATCAGCGATACGGCAGCCTCCGGATCCCGGAAGGGCCTGGCTGAATTCCCGCCTGTCGTCCCGGCGGCGTTCGCTCCGGAAGCCCCCGGCCCTCTCTGGCCCGCAGACTGGGACGGCGGCGGATAACTCCCGCCCTGTTTATTGGTGTTATCCGTCTGCACGGTACTGCTGCCCCGGGGGACGGATGCCTGCTGCCACCTGGTATCTTCTTTCCATACATCATGATTCGCCCCATGGCCGCTGTCATGGTGAAGGGGATCGGAACCGATATGGCCGCCCGCCAGGGATCCCGCCGCGGTTTTCTTAAGCGTCTCGATCAACCCGTCTATGCTGGCCCGAAACTCTTTCCGGCTGGCTCCTCCGCCCAGGCCGTCCAGATCCGTCTCTCCGCCAAAGGAATTCTTCAGCCAGGCCTCCACATGAAACCTCCCGTCCACATATACCCATTTCATATAACGTTCCTTATTGTGGCGGTCCTTCAGATAATATACCATCTCCCCGTTCCAGTCGGTTCTGGAAAATCGATTATGATATATAAAATCCTCCATTACCATGCTGACCACGTCAATAGGCTGTTCTAACTGTATATCCTTACTATATCTTCCCATAACGCCCCCTCTTTTGTTTCCGCCGTTCCTTTTTCATTTCATTCCATTCCAGTATAAACAATCAGACGGCAAAAGTCAATTACTCCCCCCTCCCGCAAACAGTGGGAACGTCGCCGTGATACTGAAAACATCTTTCTGCAGATCCGCCGTAAGCCCGCCCCTCATTCGCCGGGCCAGCTCCGCGGCAATGGTAAGCCCAAGGCCTGTAGAAGTATCCTTTCTCACAGAATCTGCCTTATAAAACCTGCAGAATACCTCCTCCACATTTATCTCTTCCGGTGATTCGCATCTGTTGGCACAGCGGAAGACCACCCTGCCTTGCTCCCTGTGCAGGGAGACAGACATCCCCCCGGTACCGTGTACCAGCGCATTTTTTAATATATTCTGTAAAATCCTGCGCACCGCCTCCGGGTTACCGTAAATATATGCCGCTTCTTCCTCCACGGTTACCTCCGGCTGCATTTTTATCCGCAAACTGCCCGTAAAATGCCAGCATCGTATCAATCACGCACCGGGTGAAATTCACGGAGTCCATTTCGATGCGGTAGTCACTGTTCTGAAGCTTGGTGTATGTGAACAATTCCTCCAGCATGGATTCCAGACTGTCAATGCGCGCCCGGATGACCGCGCAATAACGCGCCCGTTCCTCCGGCTCTTCCTCCCGGGTAAGCAGCTGAAAATAACCGCTGAGGGATGTGAGCGGCGTCCTGATGTCATGGGATATACCCGTCAGGGAATCCTTCAGCCCCCTGCTCTCCCGTTCCATCCTCATTCTCTTTTCGGCGGCTTCCTCCAGAAAGGAATTTATTTCGTTTATCAATCCGTTCATGGCCGGAAACGGCGTGTCCGCCGCCAGCTTCATGTTGGTCCTGTGGCTTCTGATAAACGACAGACGGCGGCAGATCTCCCCGATCTGCCGCAGAATCATGATGATTGCCAGACTTAAGGCAATACACACCAGCGTAGCCGCCACCGCCCATATTATCATACTAACTCCCATCTGCCCGCCTCCCGGGCACTCAAACCAGGATAAAGAATGCCGGTGCTTCCCGTCATGCCGCTAACGGCGGCAGTGCCGAGAAAATCGGCACGAACAATCCGTGAAATTGAGCAGGAAGAATGACTTAGATTCTCTTTCACGCTATGTCCCTCTTTTCCATGAAAAGCCACCCCAGTCCGGCAGCCACCAGCAGGTATACCAGCCCCACCGTCACTGCCCTGGCGGTATCAGAAGCTTCCACTGCATTCATCAGATAGTACTCCACAGTATACGTGGATATGCTGAAGCCCTCCGGTGCACCCAGATATGCCACTGCCAGTCTGCTGATAAAGTCGTAAAGTATGGACGTCATGTTTACCGCTACCCCCACGAGAATGCCTGCCGCTGCATTGCGGGCAATGGTACAGAACAGCATGACCAGTGCCCCTAAGGCCACTCCCAGCAAAATCTGCAGCAGCAGAATCTTCCCCGCGCCGGCAGCATCCCCCCATGTGAACTTATTATAATAGATTCTTCCGAACAATGCAAAGCTCAGAAGAGCCGCTGCATACACGGCAATCACCTCAAACAGTATCACCGGCAGCTTTGCAGCAATGAACATGCCCCGGGGCTTGATCTGTCCTCCCAGATTCTTAATATAGCCCCTTTTCTGCTCTGAATTGACAAACAGGGACACCACCACGGACAGCAGAATCACGTTGAAACCACTGTAACAGAATTCACAGGTAAAATCCGAAACGTTAAACTCCTCCAATACAGGCGCCGCCTCGGCATATTCGTCATCCTCACCGCCTGAAAACCCCACGAAAAATCCCGTCTGAAAATCTCCGGCTGCCGTATCCCGGCCTTCCTGGGCCAGCGCCCTTGCCTCCCGGGCCTTCTCCTCCATCACAGGGGTCATCCAGACCAGAAAGACCATGAACCAGCCTATAAGTGCCGTTACCCCTATACATACATAAAAGGACTTTTGATGAAACAGCCTGTAAAAATTCATTTTCACCAGATTAAACATTTCCCGCTCCCCCCGTCATTTCCAGATAATAATCCTCCAGATCCTGATTTACCACCGCGATACCGTTGATGGGAATCCCGTCAGCGGCAAAAGCGGCATTGATTTCCGCAGTCTGGTCAAATCGCTCGTAAACTTCCACCGTATCCTTCCCCGTGACCCGATAGTTCAGGATGCCCATTTTCTCCAGCACCGTGGAAGCCCCGGGCGCATCGGAGGTGGTAAGCAGAATCTTGCGGGAACACTTTTTGCCAAGCTCCTCCCCGGAAATCTCCTCCAGCAGCACCCCGTTGTGTATGATGCCATAGCGGGTGGCAAATTTCGAGAGTTCCCCCAGAATATGACTGGAAATAATAAAGGTAATCTGCCGTTCTCTGTTTAAGCGCTCAACAGCCGCCCTTACCTCCGCAATTCCCTGGGGATCCAGCCCGTTAATGGGTTCGTCCAGGATCAACAGATCCGGGTCCCCTACCAGCGCCAGGGCAATCCCCAGCCGCTGCCGCATACCCAGGGAAAACCTGCCCGCCGGTTTCTTTCCCGTATCCGCCAGTCCCACGGTCTCCAGAAGCTTCCGCTCCGTGTCTCTGCCCCTTACGCCCAGAGCGGTACATTTGGCGTGAAGATTGCCGTATGCCGACATATCTCCATAGATACCCGGCTCCTCGATCAGAGCCCCTACCCTGTTCATAATCTTTCCGGCACCGACCCCCGCCTCCCCGAAGAGGGTAAAGCTGCCCGAACTGGGCGCTGCCAGGCCTGAAATCATTTTCATCAGGGTTGTCTTCCCGGCGCCGTTCCTGCCGATCAGCCCGTAAATATCTCCCTGCCTGACATGGATATTTACTCTGTCCACCGCCTTTTTACTCTTGTACTGCTTTGTGAGATTTTCTGTCGAAAGCAGATAATCCATAATTTTCACACCCTTTCTTGTTTCTGCCTCATCTGCTGCAGGAAACCTGCGGAATCAGACATTTACCGCAGCTGCCATGCTTTCAATATACCGGCAGAAATTCAAGATAGCGCAAAAAAAGATTCAAGAATGTTTCAAGATTTCAACATTTCGCTTTAAAGCCGATTCCCCAGACGGTTTCAATATATTCCTCCTCCGAGAGGGCCTTCAGCTTTTTCCTGATATTACTGATGTGCATGTTCACGGTCTTGTCCTCGCCCATATAATACTCTTCCCAGGCGTAATCATATATATCCTGCTTGGAAAATACTCTCTGGGGGTTCGAGAGCAGGAGCTCCAGAATCTTAAACTCCTGTTTTGTAAGAGAAAGCCTTACTCCGCCAAGCTCTCCGCAAAACCCTTCCGGGTCCAGGACCAGGTCCTTCAGTGCCAGCTTTTTCCCCTCCGGCCCCCGGCCTGCCGACGCTTTCTTAAGCCTCACCCCGATCCTGGCAATCAGCTCCTCCACCTCAAAGGGCTTTGTCATATAATCCTCCGCCCCAAGGTCAAACAGCGACAGCTTGCTGTCCAGACTGTCCTTAGCCGAAAGGATAATGACCGGGATACCCTGCTTTTCCCGAAGCCTGGGCAGAAGCTCCTCCCCGCTCATACCGGGCAGCATCAGATCCATTACCGCCAGGTCAAACTGCTCCGTTTCTGCCCGCAGAAGCCCTTCCGTACCGGAAAATGCCTGTCTGTACTCATATCCCGCCTTCTTCAGCGCTTCCCCGATCAACTCGTTTATATCGGTACTGTCTTCTATTATCAGAACCTTGCTCATACTTCCTCACATACCTTCCTGATTCCTGCAGCAAGTACACCCTGCAGCTCCTATCCGCCGGCCTTATCTGCTATAGGCATTTTACCACATCTTTCCGCATTTTCCAAATGCAGATATTTACTACTGCTCATTGTACCGCGCAAGAGCCTGGTATATTCTGAATGCCGATGCCGCTTCCCTGCGTGCCAGAGCCTCTTCCCGGTATTCCTCCTCCAGCCGCTTCCGGTTCTGTCTGTCCTTTATAACGAGCCTTTTATAGACCGCCTTTTCCAGACGCAGCCTCTCCAGCCTCAGTTTCTCCAGGCGCTGTTTTTCCAGCCATTTCTGCTCCCGGCGCTTCTTGAGCAGGGCCTGCAGACGCTTTTTCCGCAGACGCTTCTGTTCCTGCCGTCTATCCTGCTCGCACTTGCTGCAGCCGGAATGCCAGCTCTGCCCCCGGTACTCCTCTTTGGACGCGCCGAAAAAGTGTGCGCTGTGGTAACCGTCGTGCCCTCCCATGCCCCGGCAAAACTGATAGGAAGCCCTGATGCTGTTTAAGACCCACGCCTCATATTCCGGATCCGCCTGCATCGCCCGATAGCCCTCTTCCGAAATATAAACGAAAACGGAATTCCCCCTGCTGTAGCCTCTCCGGGCCATCTGGGAAATCAGGCGGTCAATATACCAGGTATATTCTGCCAGGCTCATATCTTTCTTATCCTTCGTTTCGGTATCGGCTCCCCAGATCGCGGATGCTGCCGCTTCCGCCGCCTTCTCCGAACCAGCGGCATTCCCATTCCCCACGCACAGTTCCGGGCCGCCGGCATTCCCATTCCCCACGCACAGTTCCGGGCCGCCGGCATTCCCATTTCCCACACACAGTTCCGGGCCGCCGGCATTCCCATTTCCCCCGCACAGTTCCGCTTCCATATCGGCCATACTCCGCGCAAATGCGGTTTCCGTCCCCCTTCCATTCCCACGGCTTCTTCCGGATTCCAGCCCGGCCCTGTCATGCTTCCCCGGCCTGCTCCCTTCACATATTTTGCCGGACACCGCTCTACCTGCCCTGCGGCTTCCGTTTAATCCTCTGTAATTTCCCACTCCGTAATTGGTATCCACCATGCTCATACTTTCCACTCCTTATTTGCAGGCCTCCACGGTCCATACCGGACCTTCCTGTATAATATCGTCATAAAACAAATATTTCTTTCCTGTTTTGGCGTGAATCAGGTATTTATTTGCCACGAAGAAACAACCCTCTGTCACTTTTTACCAGCCGGCGGCCCTAATTTTTGTAACTTTTTACAGGTCGTAAATTTTATAATTTACTACCCTTTTTGAGAATAAAATTATATAATCTTAAGTAAGGTATTAAAGTAGGAGGTAAAACTATGGCAAAAGAAATGATTGCAATGCTTCTCGCCGGGGGACAAGGCTCCCGCCTGTACGCATTGACCGAAAAGCTGGCAAAGCCGGCAGTTCCGTTTGGCGGAAAATATCGGATTATTGATTTCCCTCTGTCCAATTGTGTCAATTCCGGTATTGATACAGTGGGCATCCTGACCCAGTACCAGCCTCTGGTGTTAAATGAATACATCGGAAACGGACAGCCCTGGGATCTGGACCGTCTTTATGGCGGCGTACATGTCCTGCCGCCTTACCAGAAAGCAAGCGGCTCTGACTGGTATAAGGGAACAGCCAACGCGATTTACCAGAACATTTCCTTTATCGAGCGCTACGATCCGCAGTATGTCATCATCCTGTCCGGCGACCAGATCTGCAAGCAGGATTACAATGATTTCCTGCAGTTCCACAAGGAAAAGAACGCGGAATTCAGTGTGGCCGTCATGGAAGTCCCCTGGGAGGAGGCTTCCCGCTTCGGACTGATGGTAGCGGATGACGACGATCGAATCACGGAATTCCAGGAGAAACCCAAGGAGCCCAAATCCAATCTTGCTTCCATGGGAATCTATATCTTTAACTGGGATATTCTGAAAAAGTACCTGAGCGAGGACGAGGCAGATTCCGATTCCGAGAACGACTTCGGCAAAAATATTATTCCCAACCTCCTTCGGGACGGCCGGAAAATGTATGCGTATCACTTTAACGGCTACTGGAAGGATGTGGGTACCATCTCCTCCCTGTGGGAAGCCAACATGGAAGTGCTGGATCCGGAACACAGCGGAATCGACCTGTTTGACAAGAATTGGAAAATCTACAGCCGCAACAGCGGTATGACCGGACACAAGATAAACGCCGGAGCCATTGTGGAGAATTCCATGATTACCGACGGTTGCCGCATCAAGGGTACCGTAAAGCATTCCGTGCTGTTCGCCGGCGTGAAGGTGGAAAAGGGCGCCGTCGTTGAGGACGCAGTGGTAATGGGCGGCACTGTCATCAAGGCAGGAGCCGTTGTTAAACATTGCATTATAGCGGAAAATGTGACCATCGGCGAAAATGCCATAGTGGGTGCGATGCCTACCGAATCCGAAAACGGCGTTGCCACGGTGGGCACCGGCATTACCATTGGCGATGGCGCAACAGTCGGGCCTAAGGCCATGATCAGAGATGACGTGAAAGGCGGTGAAGTACAATGTTAAACACAAATATGAACGCGCTTGGCATTATTTTCCCCAACAGCTATGACGCGCTGGTTCCTGACCTGGTCAATGTGCGTATGATGGCCTCCATCCCTTTTGCCAGCCGTTATCGCCTGATTGATTTCATCTTGTCCAGTATGTCCCACTGCGATATAGACAATGTCTGCGTTATGGCAAACAACAACTATCATTCCCTGATGGATCACCTGGGCTCCGGCCGTGAATGGGACCTGGTTCGCAAAAACGGCGGCCTGAATATATTCCCTCCTTTCGCCGAAAAAGGGAACAAGCCCTACAGCGGACGGGTGGACGCACTGGCAAGCCTGCTGGGCTTTCTGCGCAACCAAAAAGAAAAATATGTGGTCATCACCGATACAAACATTGTGATGAACTTTGATTTCAATTCCATGATTAAATCTCATATTGAGAGCGGCGCTGACGTCACCGTGGCTTACAATGAACAGGAGCTTCCGGAAAGCCTTGTACAGTCAAAGTCTAATGACAAGGGCTTTTACTACACCTTTGGCATCGAGAACGGAAGGATTACCAAGATTTATGTGAATCCCAGGGAAACCGGCGTGCAGAATTTCAGCATGAATATCTACCTGCTGGATCGCGAACTCCTGATCGACCTGATCAATACCGCTTTTGTCCGCGGGCAGGCCTATTTCGAGCGGGACGTCCTGCTGCCCAATCTGAATAAACTGAATGTCCAGGCATATAAGTACGACGGCTATGTAGCCCGGATTACCAATCTTAAGAGCTATTTCGACGAAAATATGAAGCTGCTGGATGATTACAATCTGGATTCCCTTTTCTCCGGATTCCCGATCTACACCAAGATCAGGGACGATACCCCCACCAGGTATATTGAAGGTGCCAAGGTACAGAATATCATGGTCGCCGACGGCTGCCTGATCGAAGGCGAAGTGGAGAACAGCATCCTGTTCAGAGGGGTAAAGATTGCCAAAGGTGCTAAGGTCAAGAACTGTATTCTGATGCAGGGCACCGTGGTAGAGGCCGGAGCAAATATCGAATATCTCATTGCGGACAAGAATGTACTTATCACCGCCGGCAAGGAAATGAAAGGCACAGATACCTTCCCTATTTATATCGGGAAGTCCAATACCATTTAGACTCAATTAGTAACATTTTGAAAAGCGGAAGAATTCTTCTTTAAAAAAGAGACCGGCTGGTTTACCGGTCTCTTTTTCTTATAAGGGACTGCACCGTCAGACATGTGCATATTCCCTGCCTGTACTGCTATTCTCTGCCTGCATCCTTATTCCCTGCCTGTACTGCTATTTCTCTGCCTGCATCCTTATTCCCTGCCTGCATCCTTATTCCCTGCCTGTACTGCTATTCTCTGCCCTTCTTCTCCCTCAGCCTGATCCGCACGAAAAGATCCGCCGCCACAGCAAAGACCACCATCACCAGCGCCAGCACCTGGGACACCGGGACGGAGGTTCCGGGAATAAACAAGGTATCCGTCCTGATTCCTTCGATCCAGAAGCGCCCCAGACCGTATCCACCGAGATAAAGCAGGCAAAGCTCGCCGTCAAACCGTTTGTGCTTCCGATACGCCAGAAGAAGTACCAGTACCAACAAATTCCAGACACTCTCATACAAAAAGGTGGGGTGCACATTAATGTAATTCGCGCCCTCCGGAATATTGGCGGCAATCCGCTCCGTTATGTCGCCGGGATCCCTCACATCCGCCAGGGGAATCTGCATGGAAAACAGGCCGTTGTAATAATCTCCGAAGACCTCCCTGTTCATGAAATTTCCCCAGCGTCCGATTGCCTGCCCCAGAATCAGTCCCGGCATGGCCGTATCGCCGATCAACAATGGCTTTTTCTTCTTAATTCTGCACCAGACAAACAGCGTGATAAAAGCGGCTATCACTCCGCCGTAAATAGCCAGGCCGCCGCTGCGCAGCTTGAAAATGCTGAGCAGGTTGTCCTTATAATCCTCCCAGGAAAATATCACGTAATAAATTCTTGCCCCAATCACGGAAAAGAGCACTGCCCAAATGGCAAAGTCCCAATAGTCATCCGGATTCTGACCGGTCTTCTTCGCCACATGCAACGCCATGCCCAGCCCCGCAAGGACTCCGATACCGATCAAAAGCCCGTAAAACGCAATCTCAAAACCAAAAATGCTGAAAGATCTGGGTACGTTATGAAAATATAGCCCCAGATTGGGAAATGCGATTTCGCCTGCGTTCATAGAATTCCTTTCTTTTTATGACTGCTTCGCAGTCGCTTGGTTTCCTTCCTCTTCCCTGCTTCGTAAATCCTCCGGCTCTCGCCGGAGACGCCGCTTCCGCGGCTTCTGATTTCCTCGCTCTACGCTCGGGTGAAACCAAATGACTGCTTCGCAGTCGCTTGGTTTCCTTCCTCTTTCCTGCTTCGTAAATCCTCCGGCTCTCGCCGGAGACGCCGCTTCCGCGGCTTCTGATTTCCTCGCTCTACGCTCGGGTGAAACCAAATGACTGCTTCGCAGTCGCTTGGTTTCCTTCCTCGCTAGACATTGAAGCGGAACACTATAAACCGAAATTTCACCATGTCTATACAATTCCGTCCTTTCACATTATGTTGAATTTCTTCTACTTTACCAGTTCAATATATACCATAAAATCCAGATTGCGTCAAGGGGTTAGGGGTGATGGTAGGGGTTCAAAGCCTGTTTGAGAAACCTTGTAAATTACAGGCGGCGAACCCCTATATAATTATCTATTCTCTAATTAGAGTTAAGCGTACTAAAACAAAAAGGATATGGAAAAAGGAAATGGAGGGATTGTAAACATGGAAAGCATGGAACATACGCCCATAGTAAAGGAAGTAACAAAACGCCATATGGGAAAGGTGCATGGGAACGCAAAGCGGAATGAAGAAATGGTACTGAACTATCTGAAACTGCTTGCCAACGGCATTGTAAAAAAACGCCTGTCGCCTCATGAAGCCCATATAATAAGGGAACGAAAGAAACGTCTGGAAAACTGTAACCGATTCTGGTCTATGGAAACTTATGAAGCCAGCCATGTAAGAGTGTTACTGCGAACCTTTTTATGTAAGGATAAATTTTGCAGTAATTGTAATCAGGTGAAGAAAATGTTACTGCAAAACCGTTTCCTGCCCTATATGGAACAATATAAGGATTCTCTGTATCATATGGTGCTGACCGTTCCAGACTGTAACGGCGAGGAATTGAGAGAAACCATACAGCATATGGCTTACTGCTTTAAAACTTTGGTAACGTATCTAAACGGCAACAAAAAAGTGAAGGGAGTAGACCTATTACAGTATGGATTTCAAGGCTGTATCCGTTCCTTAGAAGTCACATACAGAGAAGATGTCTACCACCCTCACTTTCATGTAGCCGTTGTTTT
>CAJTKW010000086.1:4356-16217 GCA_910577035.1 uncultured Acetatifactor sp. | reverse complement strand
TAACTTCCACAGTATCTGTATTGAGGGGTGGATTTTATTTTGGCAAATAAGAAAATACAACCTAAATAATACACCTGCTCCGGAAATATTGCAAATTTCCGGCAAAGGGCGTATACTGGTCACAACATAGTTCGTTACGGTCCACACTTCCGTACACGTGAACGGCAATCTAATACCAGGAGGAGGTTTTCATGGGAAAGAAAAATGATTTCGAAGAAGAAGAAATGACGGTAGAACTGGAGCTGGATGACGGTACCAACGTTAATTGTGCAGTTATCACCATCATCACGGTCAATTCCAGAGATTATATTGTCCTGCTTCCCTTAAACGACAAGGGGGACAACGAGGACGGGGAGGTCTGGTTCTATCGCTACAGCGAAAATCCAGACGATCCCAACGAAGAACCCGTATTGGATTATATCGACGATGACGACGAGTATGAAGCGGTTGCCGATGCTTTCGACGAATATCTGGACAACTGTGAATTTGATGAAATTCTCGAAGAGGACGAGGAAGAAGAAGCTGAGGTGGAATAATCAAAGAAGGCATCGCACTCTTGCGGGATTTGCTTCGCAAACCTGTGAATACACGCGCCTGACGGCGCAGTCGTATATTTTCTCCCGTGCCGGGAAATTCCGGCGATTGCCCCTGTAAAGGTAATCGCCGGCACTTACCGGCGTTTCAGGCACTTACGGGATGAAAATTTATGATTCCATACCGTACGACCGTATCAGCATAAATTCATAACATATATCTGACAGGGATTCCATTCATCCCACAATGCAGGAAACACCTCGAATTCCTGAAACCCAAGGGAAAGATAAAACCTGTTGGTCCTGTCGTATTCTTCATATCTTCCCATCTGGACCGTCTTTACCTGAAGAAAGGAGTATCCCTTTTCGCCGGCCGCCCGCTTTGCACGGTAAAACAATTCCCGCCCAATACCATTCCTGTGAAATTCCTTCAATACACCCATGACATATAATTCCACAGTGGCAGTACCCGTTTCCTTCAAATACAGGAATCCCACCGGCCTGTCCTGCTCATAAGCACAGAAAAATATTTTGTCGCTGCTTTCCTTTATGTAGTTTTCCCTTGCCTCGGGAATCCCGAACCAATCCGGAAGCGCTTCCAGAATAAAACGTACCACTGCCTGCTTTTCAGAGTTATCCGTTAACTGCTTTATTTCCATTTTCCCTCCACAATTGATGACTTGCCCTTTTGTCCCCGGGGCTTCCATTCCATTATATATAAACTTCCCTCAGAAGACAATACCTGCTGGTTTTTCTCATCACAGTCATTTTCCTTCAGCGTCATTCCAAGAGCGGATTCAGGAATCTCGAGGGAAGCCTGGGACGTCTCCCGTCACCGGTAAGGTACAGCAGCTCCAGGCTCTTTTTTGCCCTGGTCATAGCCACGTAAAAAATCCGCCGTTCCTCCTCGATACTGTCCTGGCTCAACAGCTCTCCGTAAGGGAAAATCCGCTCATTGCAATCGGGAATAATCACCCGGTCAAATTCCAGCCCCTTGGCCCCATGCGCCGTCATCAGCCACAAAGGCGCCGCCTCCCCGCCATCCCTGCAGGCTGTGGGGCCGATTCCCAGATCCTCTCCATAGGCCTCCTGGGCTTCCGCCCATGCCCTGACATTCTGATAGCGGGCAGCATCCTCCTTCAGCCACTCTGCCAGTTCCCTCCACTCGGCCAGCTTTTCCGGATTACCCTTAGCGGCTTCCCGCAGATAGCTGTCATAGTCCACCGCCTTCAGGATATAGCGGACTCCCACTGCCGGCGTCATCCATTTCAGGCTGTCCAGCTGCCTCTGCAGGCAGGAAAGCCGCTCCAGTACCTCCCACCTGTAATCCCGTCCCCCGCCCCTGAGCTGCCTCCTGTAATACTCCTGCATCTCCGGGATCGAACGCCCCTCCCCCACAGCCTCCCTGCTGATATACCTTACGGGCCTGTTGACAATGCGAAGCAGATACTCTCTGCGCCATTCCCCGGAAGCCGCCAGCAGATATGCCATCATATCTCTGGCCACAAAATGCTCATAAACGTTTTTCACCGCCTCCCGCTTATAAAAGGGGATTCCGGCGCCGTGCAGGGCGGCAGCCGCCTTCTGCATCTGGGAATTGGTGCGGAACAAAACGGCACACTTTGCATCCTCCTTCCCATGACATTTCTGCCAGCTTTCGGCCTGCTGCAGCAGCCAGCCCTCCTGGGATGCTCTGTCCTCAAAGGCTCTTAGATGCACTCCTGTTTCCCGCTCTGTCCCTGCGCCCGCTTTCCTTCCTGTTCCTGCTATTATCTCTTTCCTTCTCTCTGTTTCTGCTATTATCTCTTTTCTTCTCTCTGTTTCTGCTATTATCTCTTTTCTTCTCTCTGTCCCTGTTTTTATCCCGGTTCCCTCCCCCGCAGCCGCCCGAAGGGCCTTGGGAAACCTGTTTGTGTTTACTTCGATTACAGACAGAGACGCTCTGACAATCTCCTCCGTACTCCGGTAATTTACATCCAACAGGAGCCGCTTTGCCTGATAATCCTCTGTAAACTGCCGCAGAATATCCGGATCTGCTCCCCGGAAACCGTAAATAGACTGGTCGTCATCCCCCACGGCAAAAATATGATAAGGCTCCGCACTCAAAAGCCGGATCACGTCATACTGGACAGGATTACAATCCTGAAATTCGTCTATGAGAATATGCCGGAAACGGGCCTGCCAGCTTCGCCGTACCTGGGGGTTCTCTTCCAGCATCCTCCTGCACTCAAAGAGCATATCGTCGAAATCCACCGCCTCCGCTTCCCGCACCGCCTTAGCATAAGACGCAGTGATTTCGGAAAAGTGCTCCCGCCACTCCGGCGGCACTGCCGCCACGGCCCGCTCCCTGTCCCCTGTATTTTTATACAGGCTTATGGCCGAGAGCATCCGCACTGCATCCTCCGCCAGCTCCCCGTTGCCATGACAACCCTTTATAACAGACATCATAATATTTTTCTTCCGGGAATCGTTCAGTAAATTACATCGACGGAATCCGTTGGATTCCAGTAAAATATGATAAAAGACAGAATGAAAGGTTCCGAAATGAACGGGAACGGACTGCTCGCACATTTGCCGGAAACGGCACTGCATCTCCACGGCGGCATCCTTTGTAAAGGTAATGACCAGAATCTGATCCGGCGGTATCCCCTGCTCCAGGAGATACTGTATTCGCCTGGTGACGGTAAAGGTCTTCCCGGAGCCGGGGCCGGCCAGCAGAAGCAGCGGCCCCCCGCCCCAGGTCACAGCCTTGCGCTGGGACTCGTTTAATTCACTGAAATCAAGCATTGGTAAGCTTATCTATTCCTTTCCTGATTCTCTGTAAGCTCTCCTCTTTCCCCAGCACCTCCATAATCTCGGTGGCACCTGCAGGAGTCATCTGCTTACCGGAAACGGCTGTACGGATCGGCCACATGACATAACCGTTCTTTACCCCCTTTTCCTCCACATACTTCAGCAGCATCTGATACAGGCCGTCATTGCTGAAATCCTCCTGGATCTCCAGCAGCGGCAGCACATCCCGGAGCACCTGAAGGGAAGAAGCCTGATCGGTCTTCATCTTTTTATGGGTGTACATTTCCACATCATACTCCGGCAGCGTTTCAAAGAAATCCACATGCTCCCCAATATCGGGAAATACCTCGATGCGGGTTTTCACCATGTTTGCAATCTTTTTCAGATCAAAATCCTTCGTCAGCACCTGCTTCAGATAAGGCTCCGCCATCTCATAAAATCTGTCAAAGTCCATGGCCTTAATATATTCGCCGTTCATCCAGCGCAGCTTGACCATATCGAAAACTGCCGGCGACTTGCTGATCCTGTGATAATCAAATTCCTGAATCAGCTCCTCCAGGCTGAAAATCTCCCTGGATTGCTTTTCCTCCGCATTACTCTCCGGAGACCAGCCCAGCAGGGCAATATAGTTCACCACGGCCTCCGACAGAAAGCCCTGCTCCAGCAGATCCTCAAAGGATGCGTGGCCGCTTCTCTTGGCCAGCTTCTTATGATTCTCGTCGGTTATCAGGGGCAGGTGCACATACACCGGGCTCTCCCAGCCGAAGGCATCATAAAGGCGCTGATACTTGGGCGAAGAAGAAAGATACTCGTTTCCTCTCACCACATGGGTAATGTTCATGGTATGGTCGTCCACCACATTGGCAAAATTATAAGTGGGATAGCCGTCGGACTTAATCAGGATCATGTCGTCCAGCTCGGAATTTTCCACCGTAATATCCCCGTACAGCTCATCGTGAAAGGTGGTGCTTCCTTCGGTGGGATTATTCTGCCGGATGACAAAGGGCTTGCCCGCAGCCAGATTCGCCTCGACCTCCTCCTTTGACAGATGCAGACAATGCTTGTCGTAGATCGAGATCTCCTTGCCCTCCACTACCTCGGTCTTTAAGGATGCCAGACGCTCCTTATCGCAGAAGCAGTAATAGGCCTCTCCCTTTTCGATCAGCTCCCGGGCATATTTCATATAAATCCCCGTCTTCATCCGCTCGCTCTGGACATAGGGGCCATATCCGCCGTCCTTATCCGGGCCTTCATCATGGGTGATCCCGGTCTTTTCCAGCGTGCGGTAAATCAACTCGGTGGCTCCCTCCATAAACCGCTCCTGGTCCGTGTCCTCAATGCGAAGCATAAAGTCTCCGCCCTCATGCTTTGCGATCAGAAACTCATATAAAGCGCTCCTTAAATTCCCCACGTGCATCTTTCCCGTAGGACTGGGCGCATATCGTGTTCTTATCTTCATATTTCCTCCCATTCCGCCGCCAAGCGGCATATATTCTAAAGCTTTTTCTTTTTGGATGTCCACGGGAAGAATTGCCGTAAGACACTCCCTACCAGCTTTTGATAAACGTATTAATATAATTATCCAGGCACTTCCTGATGACCTCGACGGCCTCCTCCCGGTTGCCCTGTTCGTTCACGGCAGTGGTCTTATTTTCCAGAGACTTATATACCGTGAAGAAATGCTCCATCTCCTGCACTACATGAGTGGGCAGCTCGGATATATCATGATAGCCGTTATAATTGGGGTCGTTAAAGGGCACCGCTATAATCTTTTCGTCGTTTTTGCCGCTGTCCAGCATGGAAATAACCCCAATGGGATATGCCCGGACCAGGGTCAGGGGCTGTATGGGCTCCGAACAAAGCAGCAGTACATCCAGCGGGTCTCCGTCGTCGCCAAATGTACGGGGAATAAATCCGTAATTGGCAGGATAATGGGTGGATGTATGTAAAATGCGGTCCAGGATCAAAAAGCCTGTCTCCTTGTCCAGCTCATACTTATTCTTGCTCCCCTTGGAAATCTCAATCACACAGATAAAATCCGTAGGAGTCACTCTCTGGGTACTGATACTGTGCCATATACTTCCGTTAATCTCTTTCATGTCAACCTCCCTGCCGCGGCTCTGCCGCGACTCAAATCCCGATGAGAAATGTCGTAAAACGGCCGATACTTACAAAGTGATTGTAGTGCAGGAACAGGAAGTTTGTCAAGACATCCTGATCACAAATCCCTGCTTCCAGGTCTCGCCAGCCTCTGCAGTATTGGTATAAGGCCGTTCCTCCAACGGCCCGGCGTACCCGTTGCTGTCACAGATGCCCCACCAGGGCTCCAGGCATATATAGGCCCCCTTATTGTCAGGCACGGACCAGATGCCCCAGACCGGGCAATCCGCCTCCAGACGCACATACTCCCTGCCGCCTGCATCGCACAGCCCTATGGCCCCCACCCCCTGCTCCTCCAGACACAGGGCATCCTTGTCGAAAATATGCTCCGTAACCCGGATCAGGGAATCCTTCACCTCCACAGGGAATGCGGTGCCGGCCAAAAGCCCTTCCGGCACCATGATTTCCGAGGATTGCACCTCTTTTCCGCTAAACGGCTGCAAATTCCTCCCGTATAATTTCAGGAAGCAGTCGGTGCGGCTTCTGCCTGCCTCTGCCCTGCCCCCTTTTAACGGACAGGCAAAGGCCGGATGCCCGCCCATGGAGAAATACATAGCCTCCGTTCCCCTGTTGAGGATCCTCCAGCTCTCCCGAAGGCTTCTGCCCTCCAGCTTATAGCCAAGCTCCAGCCGAAAAGGAAAGGGATATTTCCGTAGAGTCTCCCCGCTGCTCTCAAGATAAAAGGTAATACGGTCCTCTTCCCTGTCCAAGGGGAAAAATTCCATATCCCTGGCAAATCCATGCTTCTCTATAGTATATTTCTTTTCTCCATATCGATATGCTCCGCCTTCCAGCTTTCCGATAAAAGGAAAAAGCACCGGGGAGGTCTTCCCCCAGAAGGCTGGATCGGCCTCCCACATATATTCCTGTCCGGAGGCCTTGTCTGTCAGAGATTTTAATTCTCCGCCAAAGCTTTCGATCTCTGCCCTGATCTGCTCATTCTCCAATACGTATCGCATCCTGCGTCCCCCTTCTTCTGCCTGCCTTGGCTGCTCTCTGCACACAATCACGCTGTTATCAGCTCACTGTTCCGGCATTACCCTCTGATCTGCCCGCTGCCGTAAATCCTGTATTTGTAGGAAGTCAGCTCTTTCAGTCCCATGGGCCCTCTGGCATGCAGCTTCTGGGTACTGATTCCGATCTCTGCCCCGAACCCGAATTCGAAGCCGTCCGTAAATCTGGTAGACGCATTCCAATAGACACAGGCCGCATCCACCTCATTTAAAAACGTTTCCGCCGTTTCCCTGTTCTCCGTGACTATGCACTCGGAATGCCCCGTGCCGTAACGATTGATATGCCGGATAGCCTCCTCCGGGGAATCCACGGTTTTTAAGGACAGGATATAGTCAAGATATTCCTTCCCATAGTCCTCCTCCGAGGCAGGAATACAGTCAGGCAGTACCTCCCGCACCCGCTCATCCCCCCGCAGCTCCACCTGCTTCGGCGCAAGCCCTTCCTTCAGCTTGGGCAGGAACGCCTCCCTGACCTCATTGTGTACTATCAGGGATTCGCAGGCATTGCAGACTCCGATCCTCTGCGTCTTGGCATTAAAAATGATCTGCACTGCCTGGTCCAGGTCTGCTTCCCGGTCTACATACACATGACAATTGCCCGTCCCCGTCTCTATCACGGGAATGGTGCTGTTTTCCACCACGCTCCTGATCAGGCCCCCGCTTCCCCGGGGAATCAGCAGATCCACATACTCCTTCAGCTTCATAAATTCAACGGTTACGGCCCTGTCCGTATCCTCGATCAGCTGCAGCACGTCGCCGGGAATCCCACAGGCCTCCAGGGCTTCCCGCAGCACCTTCACAATCTCTCCGTTGGAGTATAACGCGTCGCTTCCTCCCTTTAATATCACCGCATTCCCGGTCTTAAAGCAGAGGCCGAAGGCATCCGCCGTCACATTGGGCCTGGCCTCATAAATAATGCCGATAACCCCCATGGGCACCCGCACCTTTTTTATTTTCAGGCCGTTGGGCCTCTGAAACTCCTCCATGACCTCACCGATACAGTCCGGCAGCCCGGCAATCTGGCGCAATCCCTCCGCCATATCGCCAATCCGCTCCGGTGTCAGCCGCAGCCTGTCCTGGAGCCCGGGATTCATGCCGTTTTTGACGGCGTTTTCCATGTCTTTTTCATTTGCTTTCAAAATCCTGTCTGTATTCATTTCCAGAGCATCCGCTGCCGCCAACAGGCCTCTGTCCTTTTCTGCCGCCGCCAGTTTCTGCAGGAACGGCTTTACCGCCGCCGCCCTCTCTCCCATAGCAATTAAATCTGTCATATGTTACGCCCCTTCTCTCTTTCCGCTGCTCCACGTAATTTTGCTGCTCCATGATAAATCCCCGCCGCCTGCAGCGTTTTCCTCTGTTCTGTGGCTCTTTAAACACATATCACCTGATAAGGCCTGATGTCATATTCCCCCCGGGGAATATCCTCCACCATCTGACAGCGAAAGCCCACACCGATGGTTTTCAGCTGCAGCTTGGGCTTGTCCCCAAGATACCTGTCGTAAAAGCCTTTTCCGTATCCGATACGGTTACGCATGCCGTCAAAAGCTACGCCAGGCATCAGCATCAGCACAGACTCCGTATTTTCACCGGAATATCTGTATGCTTCCCCGCCCTCCGGCGGTTCCGGGATTCCCTTATAACCGGGGATCAGCTCCTTCGTGGAATGAATCTGCAGGAATGCCATTTCCGGCTGTACTCCGTCGCTTATAACCTTGGGCAGATATACTTGTTTTCCCAATCGCAGGGCCTCTTCCAGGATTTCACCGGTATCAATCTCACTGCCGTAACCGGCAAAGCCCAGCAGGATGCCTGCCCGGTAAAACCATTGATGCCCCAGAATGCGCTCTGTCAGCAGCACCCTTGCCCGTTCCCTCTCTTCCTCACCCAAGGCTTCCCGAAGTGCCAGCACCCTTCGCCTGATGTCTGCCTTATTCATGCCGGCCGCCTGTTCCCGGGGCCTCTTCGCCTGGCTCCGAACCCTGACCGTTCCCTGATTCCGCATTTTCCCTGTCCGGGTTCGATTCCTGACTGCCTTCCGATTTCGGAGCTTCCCTGCCTGGATCCGCCTGACGGCCGCATTCCGCTTCCGGCATATTCCCGCCGTTTTCCGTTTCCTGCCTGCTTTCCGCCTCCGGCATATTCCCGCCGTTCTCCGTTTCCTGCTTACCGGATTTCCCGCCGTATTTCTGCCCCAGGTCAACCATGCTGCCGTCCGGCTTTTCAATGACAATATTGTCCAGCTGGCTTTTCAGATTTCTTTTAATGCTATCCACATATTCCCTGCGCAGCCTTGCCTGCTCTTCCTTTTCCTCCGCCGTCAGGCCCGCCCCCTGTGATTTATGGTAAAGCTCGTTGATACGGGCTATCCGCTCCTCCATGTTCATAGCTTCTTCAATCGTCTCCTTTTTGCATTGTTCACCGGTTTTTTATTTCCGCGGCATTCACAAAATCCAATCCGACTTCGTTTATCATCTCATGCCGGATCTCTGCAGACCAAGTCCCCGTAAATAAATGTCATCAAAGAGGTTTTTTCGTCATGTACATCACATAGGTGTCAAGAAATATAACCTTTCCTCCAGTTTCATTTACCGCACATCTAATACCGTCATAAAAATGACTCTTATATGGTTCAGAAAGAACAATATGGTCACAATGTGTTCCGCAAAAGGCAGCATATTCATCTGTCGTAAGCTCTCGCTTACCATAATATTCGTGTTTCTCGAAATCCACATACCCATAATTTACAGCATTTGAATAAATAAACGAACCCTGCTTATATTCAATATCAGGCTTAAAATAAGCAGAATAAACCTGCTGTATCTTATTATAAAGTTCTTCATTCGGTGTCTTATAGTCCGCTTTTGTTAAAAGTATTGCAAGTACTCCACCCGGCTTTAATAGATCAAATGTTTTCCGAAAGGCTATATCCTCTGGAATCCATTGTATGGTTGCCGCGGAATAAATCAGATCAAATCTCTGATTTCCAAAATCATGAGTGATAAAGTCATCGTTGACAATATTAAAGTTTGCTCGATTTCCATACTTGCTTCTCATCATATCAGCCAAATGCTCCCCAAGTTCAATAGCATTATAAGAGCATCCCGTATTTAAAATGGGTTCTGTAGCCTGTCCCGTTCCGGGGCCAAGTTCCAACACTGTCTTGCCTGGCTTAATCTCTGCACAGGAAATCAAATCTGCAAACAACTCCTCATTGTAGCGGGGTCTGTACTTATCAAACTGTTCCGGAATTGTATCAAATACTTTTCTAAACTCCACGACTTTCTCCTTTAAACAGCTTTTGATTTGTCAATTTTCCCAACATACACAGTATTATCTGTGCAGACTGCTCACAAAGCCCGGCAGGTCAAAATTTTCATCCTTCTTCGCCGCGAACAAAGTTCCCTGGTTTTCCCCGGCCAGCAGCCGGTGCAGTACACCCATGTCTTCACTGTTTGCAATAATCATGTCCGCCCCTGCCTTGGTGGCAATCCGGGCCGCTGTCAGCTTGGTATTCATGCCGCCGGTACCTACGTTACTGCCTGTGGTAGCCTTGCCCATTTCCATCAGCTCGTCGGTCAGCTCTTCCACTTCCTCAATAAATCTGGCATCGGCATTCTTTCTGGGGTCATCGGTGTACAAACCGTCAATGTCCGAGAGCAGGATCAGCAGATCCGCCTCCACCAGCGCCGCCACAATGGCGGAGAGGGTATCATTATCCCCGAATTCAATCTCATAGGTAGTGACCGTATCATTCTCATTCACAATGGGAATCACTCCCAGCTTTAAAAGCTCCGTAAAGGTATTATGGGCATTATACCTGTTTAAATCGTCCACAATGGTATTCTTTGTCATCAGGATCTGTGCTGCCACCTGATTATATTCCGCAAACAACCTTTGATAAGTCATCATCAAGCGGGCCTGTCCCACCGCAGAGCAGGCCTGCTTGACCGCTAATGTCTCCGCAGCGCTGTCCGCCCGCACATTCTTCAGGTTTACTGCATTTTTCCCGGCGGCAATGGCTCCCGAGGAAACCAGCACCACCTCCTTGCCCTGGTTGCGAATATCACTGAGCTCCCGCACCAGCTTTTCCATACGGATATAGTCCATGTCCCCCGTTTCCTTATGGGTCAGGGAAGAAGACCCTATCTTAACCACAATTCTCTTTTTATCCTTCAGTAATTCTCTCAGTCTGCTCATTTTCCGATTTTCTCCATATTTCGCCGCGTCCGCGCCATGTGTAAGCCTCATTCTATCACGAAATCCCATAATTTACAATCCCGGGATGCCGTTTCAAAGCCAAATGCCCATGCCATTCGCAAAGCCAATATCTATTTGACTTTAGCCTCGTGCAGGCGCGGCATTTCAGGACTGATTGCTGTGCTAAGTTTTAAGGTGCGTACTCCCCGGCAATCCTCTCTGCCACCCGCAGGCCGTCCATGGCGGCAGAAGTGATACCCCCCGCGTATCCTGCGCCCTCTCCGCAGGGATACAGTCCCCGGATCTGGGCCTGCAGCGTCTCGTCCCGGCAGATCCTCACCGGAGAAGACGTCCGGCTCTCTACTCCCAACAGGATGGCATCCGGCCTGTTAAAGCCCCGGATCTGCCGTCCAAAGCTCTCCATCCCGTCCACGAAAGCCGCCGCACAGCTTTGGGGAAGAAGACCGCTCAGATCGGTCCAGGTATATTCCCCCCTGCACTGAGGCTGCAGCTCGCCGTCCTCATCCCGCGGCGGCCCTGCCGCTTCCAGTTCCCTGCCCGCAGTCACCGGAACGCAGGTTCTTTGCCCCGCTCCCTCTGCCACAGCCGCCTGCTCCTTTCCGTCCGTTTCTCCTGCCGCCTCCGCCCTCTGTAATACCTTCTCTCTGTACTCCCCGTATCTCTGCGCAGGGATTTTTCCCTGCCCCAGCCTGAAGGCCTTTTCCTCCAGCCTCCTCTGAAACTCCACTCCTGCCAGAGGATGCCCGGACCCATAATCCTCCGGAGTTACCGTCACAATCACGGCGCTGTTGGCGTTTACGCCGTCCCGCCCGCTGTAGCTCATGCCGTTGACCGCCGTCCTCCCTTTCTCGGAGGAAGCGTTCACCACATAGCCGCCGGGACACATGCAGAAGGAATAGACTCCCCTGCCGTTCTTGGCTTTAGCCGTCACCTTGTAGGACGCGGCTCCCAGTCTGCCGGGATCAGCCATGCCGTACTGGCTCTCATTAATCATGGACTGAGGATGCTCCACCCGTAGACCCACGGCAAAGGCCTTTGCCTCCATGGGCACCCTTCTTTCCTGCAGCATGGCAAAGGTATCCCGGGCACTGTGGCCTACTGCCAGCACCAGCTGTCCGCACGCAAGTCTCTCCCCGCCGTTTAT
>CAJTKW010000086.1:0-4307 GCA_910577035.1 uncultured Acetatifactor sp. | reverse complement strand
TCAAGATCCGTCACAAGGCTCTGAAATCGCACCTGCCCTCCCAGGCGCACGATTTCATTGCGCATATTCCGCACCACTTTCCGCAGCACATCCGTTCCGATGTGGGGTTTTGCTTCATAGCAGATACTTTCCCCGGCCCCGAACCGTGCCAGCGTCTCCAGAACCACCCCGTTCCTGCCGTCCCGGTCCTTCACCAGTGTGTTAAGCTTACCGTCGGAAAAGGTGCCTGCGCCGCCCTCGCCAAACTGCACATTGGATTCTTCGTTGAGGCAGCCCGTCCTCCAGAATTCTTCCACATCCCTTTGCCGCTCCTCCACACATTTGCCCCGTTCCAGCAGAATCGGACAATACCCGTGGAGCGCCAGGAAATACCCGCAGAACAGCCCGGCAGGGCCCATCCCTGCAATGACTGTCGCCCCATCCCGCCGCTTCTGTCCGCACCGGGGAAAAGTATATCCCGTTGTCCGGACCCTGCTGACCTGGTTTTCCCTGCCTCGAAATCTGTGTAAGATTCTGTCCTCATTCCCGGCCTTTATGTCCAGGGAATAGCTGTAGAAAATCTCCGGCTTGCGCCTGGCATCAACAGACCGCCTTACGATCTTCATCTCCCGAATATCCTCTGCGGAAATACGCAGCAGCTCCGCCGCCTTTTTCTTAAGCTGCTCTTCTGTATGATCCGCTTTGATTTTCACCTGATTGACACGCACCATATGTACTACTCTCCTTCCGCCGCAAATACTCCCGCCAGATAGCCGCTGCACCACGCCCACTGCAGATTATAGCCGCCGCATCTTCCGTCCACATCCAGAAGCTCTCCTGCAAAAAAGACACCGGGCGCCTTAATTGATTCCAGATTTTCCGTCAGCTCGTCCAGGGGCACGCCCCCGGCACATACCTGTGCATGTTCGAAGGAGTTGCTTCCGGTCACATGTACCTCCAGACACCGGCACAGCTCATACACCCGCCGGATCTTTACCGGATCCGCCCCGGACGCCGGCTCGGAAGGCCTTAACCCTGCCAGCTTAATCAGCAGCGTCATCAGCTTCTTATGCAGAACACCGTTAAAATACTCCTCCACCGTGGCGCATGCCTCCACAGGCATCCGCTCCCTGACCAGCCTCTCCGCAAACTCCCCTGTCCTGCCCTCGAAATCCGGCCGGGACATCTCCACAGCCCCCTTCGGCTCATCTTCGAAGCCCGGCAGAAAGTCGATCTTCAGCGTCACCTCTTTTTTCTCCCGCAATATGTAATTGACCCTGCCGCTCAGTTGAAAGACCGGAATTCCGGAAATACCGTAATCCACAAGCTGCAGCTCTCCCCGCTCCCGTATGCTGCCCATTTTCTGATCCTCCAGCAGGATCTCCGCATCCGCCCTGACCCCGGCCACCGATTTGAACCAGTCCTCCCTGCACTTTAACTGCACCAGCGCCGGCACTACCGGTACAATGCTGTGTCCCAGCATTTCCGCCAGACGGTATCCGCTGCCGTCAGAACCGGTCTTCGGCGCCGCCCTGCCTCCGCAGGCCAGAATCACCCGGTCAAAGGCCAGAAGCTCGCCGCCGCTCCACACCCGGATACGGTTTCGTCCCTCATCCCGCCGGATACGGTCCACCTTGCAGCCGGTTCTGACCCTGATTCTCTCCTCCCGCTCCAGCTCGAACCGCAACACGTCCAACACGGAGGATGCCTGCTCACTCACCGGATAAAGACCGCCGTTTTTCTGTTTTGTCAACAACCCCATGGCACGGAAGAATTCTATGGCAGCCTGGGTATCGAACTGCTCCAGCCATGCCTTTAGCCGCCCGGGGCTGCAGGTTCCGTACCGCTCCGGGCCCAGGTCCATATTGCCCAGATTACATTTGCCGTTCCCTGTGGAAAGGATCTTTTTCCCCACCCGGTCGTTCCCCTCCAGCAGCGTCACATATGCCCCGTTTCTGGCGGCCAGAATCGCGGCCGTCATACCTGCCGCCCCGCCGCCCACAACTCCGATCGTCCTTTTCATCCTTACACCCCACGCCCGCCTCAGGCAGGCATCCATTTCAATCATATCATATTCTTATGAAGTATGCGCCTCCAGGAAGTCATACAGCGCAGCTTCGTTCTCAATCCATTTCATATTGATAATCTGCTCCTGCTCCTCTTCCGGCAGCTTTTCCAGCCTGATCTCCGTCTCGATATATACGGTTTCCCTGTCATCCAGGAGCACCACCACCCGGTTGTCGGAGACCGCCAGATAGAAGCTGTCAGTGGGCAGTACTACCCGGTAATTCATCTGCACCACTACTTTCTCCCGGGAAAAGGAAAGCACCTCCAGACCCACAAAACCTCGCTGCATCTCCGCCAGAGGAGGAAACGCCTCATACTCCTCCATGGCCTCCAGAAACTGTTCCCGGTTCATTCCCACATACTTGTCCGGCAGTTTCCTGGTCGTTTCCACCACAGTGTCCCGGTATATATCTTTCTCCTCCAGCACATACTTCGTCTCCACGTTCAAGGTTTCGGAAGTACTTGTCACCTCGAGATACTCAGGATCCTCCTCCGCCTTTTCAAAGTCCTCAAGGCCCTCCGGAAGCTCCGTAGCCTCCGGCACGGACTGCAGTATTTCCGCGTCCTCCGCAGGCTGGTAATAAAGCCGTTCACTTTCATACTGATTCATGAACTGCACTCCCGCATAAAAACCCAGCACCAGCATAAACAGGGGATATATAAAAAATAAGCCAATACCTTTTACAAATTTCACACCAATAACCATCCTTTTGCAATCAGTATCAGCTGTTTTTCCACTATTTATACATGAAAAGCTAACAATTTAAAGTACCCGCAGCATCTGTCCCAGCGCGGTAATCAGCCGTCCCCCGGGAATCATCTCCAGCTCCTGCTCTCTGAAATTGCGCAGCAGAAGGAGTTCCACCCAATACAACGAGGCCGACAGGATCAGGCATACAACAGACGCCACCAGATTGCCCAGATGAGGTGTCAGCGCCTTCCCCAGCAGCACACTGACAAGCCCCGCCACACAGGCCGCCGCAATCGGCATTACCATCACGTACAGCCAGTCCATTTTCTGCCGGAACGCGCGGTAAGCAAACAGCCCCAGTATGACACAGAATATTCCTCCCGCCGCCAGTCCGGCATAGACGAGGGAAAGGATTCCCGCCTTCCCGCCGCTCAACAGCACGCTCTCCTCCACCAGATAGATCACATTCGCCACAGCCGCCGCTCCCATGACAAAATACTTTTTCCCCGTGACCATCAGCAGCCTTGCAAAATACAGGGCCAACGCCGCAAGGGGTACAATAAAGGAGCCTCCCTTCAGCATCTTTGCCGCCACGGCCGAATGTTCCCCCCCAAAGACCGCCCCTAACTGGTCTCCCATCACCGCTGCAAATACGGCGGCAAACGCACCATGCACCATGCCGATATGTACCCCGCCCTGAAACGCGTTCCTGGCAAATCGGGACTCCTCCCTGCGCAGCAGATTCACGGTAGTCGCACACATGGGAAGCAGGGACAGCATCAGCAGGCTCACACAGATACTGCAGAGCATCCCGTAGCAGGCAATATAAACGCCGTAGTCCAGCGCAGCCCCGTCACTGCCCGCCCCTGCCTTCTGCCAGAAAATCATACCCAAAGGCAGGAATAGCACCGCCAGCATCTGCAGGCCGGCCTGGGGCGCCCTGTTGCCGCAAAGGATTCTCACACTGTCCAAAAAGGAATCCGTAACCCGCATTCCCTCCTGCATGGCCCTGCCTTCCCTCTTCCTGCTTACCCTGTAAATCAAAAACAGGGACAGCGCCACCAGTGCCTCCGTCAATGTCACCGCTATGGCCACGCCGATCCCGCCATACATGGACCTGTAATTGGAATTTGCCAGGAGATTGCTTACCTTGTCTCCGTAATCTCCCAGCAGTCTGCTGAACAAAATACTGAAGCCCAGAATCAGAAGCTGCCGCAGAATGTCCGTCACTGCTCCCGGAAGCTCCGCCCCTTCCCCCCGGGAAAATCCTATAAAAAGCGACGACAGCGAACGCAGTAAGACCGCCGGGGCAAAAATCATCAAAATGGCAGAACTGTACTGCATTCCAAAAAACCTCGCCGCGATTGCGTCTGCCCCTGCCAGCAGTACAATCGTTCCCAGCAGGCCAAAAGCCGTCTGAAAAACAAACGCATTCCTGCGCATAACCGCGGCATTTCTGTATTGTCCTTTTGTCCCTCTCAGCCGCAGAATCCTTCCCAGCACGTTAGATACGCTGCCGCTGACCACGCCGCAGAAAACGGCATACACCTCCACCGCCGCAGCTACATAC
>CAJTKW010000085.1 GCA_910577035.1 uncultured Acetatifactor sp. | reverse complement strand
TCCAAGGCTTTTGTTGCAAATTTTTCGGGACATTTTCAAAAATGCTTGACAGAACTTTTTTTAAAAAAATTTAAATAATGTGAAATTTTTGCCAAGTTCCCTATCTTGACCGCCATAGGTACAGCGAATATAATACTATTATATAGAAGAAACGGGGGAATTGTCATGTGGATTGCAGATAACTGGAAGGATTATGAGGTACTGGATGCCTCAGGCGGTGAAAAGCTGGAAAGATGGGGAAATTATCTCCTGGTGCGGCCGGATCCCCAGGTCATATGGAACACCCCCCGCAGACATAAGGGCTGGACTCACAGGAACGCCCATTATCACCGCAGTGCCGGTGGCGGCGGTGAATGGGAATTTTTTGACCTGCCCGGCGAGTGGAGCATTTCCTACAGCCTGCCCTGCCTGCCGGCCCAGGCCCGCCCCCTGGCCTTTCGTTTAAAGCCCTTCAGTTTCAAGCATACCGGCCTCTTTCCGGAGCAGGCGGCCAACTGGAACTGGTTCTCCGGACTGATCCGGGATTCCCTGCGGCGAAATCCGGCCGGACAGCCGAAAATCTTAAACCTCTTCGCCTACACCGGCGGCGCCACTCTGGCTGCAGCCGCAGCAGGGGCCGCCGTCACCCATGTAGACGCTTCGAAGGGCATGGTAAGCTGGGCAAAGGAAAACGCTGCCGTCTCCGGCCTGGCAGATGCCCCCATACGCTGGCTGGTGGACGACTGCGTCAAATTCGTGGAACGGGAAATCCGCCGGGGCAGCCGATACGACGGAATCATCATGGACCCCCCCTCCTACGGCAGGGGGCCTAAGGGAGAGATCTGGAAGATAGAGGAACATATCTGGCCTTTTCTGGAGAAAACCACCCGGCTGCTCTCCGACAATGCCCTGTTCTTCCTGATTAACTCCTATACCACAGGGCTTCAGCCTGCAGTGCTGTCTTATCTGCTGGGTGAAGCGGTGGCGAAGCATATTCCCGGACATACAGAGGCGGCGGAGCTTTGCCTGCCCGTATCGGAATCCGGCCTGCTGCTTCCCTGTGGAGCTGCCGGCAGATGGCGGGGCAACTGAAGCATATCCCGATCAAATCCCACGCAGACGGATAAACAGTTTTTGCATAATGTATAAAACAATAAATAGAATTATATGCAACATTGTGGTATAGTATTTCAAAACGCTGTTATACAAGGGGCAATTCGATGCGTACAAAGGTACAAACCTTTTCTAAAATACAAAACCATTTATCCAGTATCCTGTTCTCCGTTTTCTGCATGGCTGCAGCCGTCGGCATTTCCTCTGCCTGCTTACGCATATTCAGATATTTTTCCCGAAGCTGCCTGCTGATATTTGTTCTCTTTATAATGCTGGCCTCCTGTCATGCCGCAGACCGGCTGTACGGCATCCTCTGCTCGGTTTTTGCCATACTGTGGCTCAAGCCTGGCTGTGTGGATCCCTGTACGGATTTTCCTTTCGCCTGTACGGATCATCTGGCAGATATACTGTGCGCCGTCGTCATTACGGCATTTATCAGCCTTTTTACCTTTTCCCTCTCAAAGCGTGCGGCACAGGTTTCCGTAACCGAGGCCCGGCTGGCGGAAGCAGGGCAGGAATCCATGCGCGCAAATCTGCTGCGTGCAATCTGCCATGACCTGCGTACTCCTCTCACGGGCATCATCGGCAGCAGTCTCACATATCTGGAGCATCATGATACCATGACGGAAGACGAAAAGAAAGAACTGGTGCGCGGCATCTATGAATCCTCCACCTGGCTCATACATATGGCAGAAAACCTCCTCACCATCACCCGTATCAAGGAGATTGACCTTTCCATCAATACCCGGGAGGAATCTGTGGAAGAGGTGGTGGCGGAAGCCCTGCAAAAGACAGAGCTCCGGCACAAGGGCTGCTCGATCCGTGCCTCCGTCCCCCGGGAGTTTATCATGATACCCATGGATGCCACACTGATTGAACAGGTAATTATCAATCTTCTGGAAAATGCCCTGCTTCACTCCGGCACAGACCAGCCCACAGAGCTGCTTGTGGCAGATCACCCGGGCTTTGTATCCTTCACCGTCCGGGATTACGGACGCGGCATTCCCCAGCATATGCTGGACCACCTTTTTGAAGGAAACGGGCAAAAAGGATCCGCTTCAGGGACCAAAAAGGGCAGCGGAATCGGCCTTGTCCTCTGTAAAACCATTATCACCGCCCATCACGGCACAATCACGGCACGCAATCACACAGACGGCGCAGAATTTACTTTCACCCTGCCCAGGGCTAAGGAGACGGATCATGAACCTTAAAATCAACATTCTTTTTATAGAAGACGATATAAATACCTGTTCCTTTGTTACGGCTGCCCTGTCCAAAAACGGCTATCAGGTCACTTCCGCCCATTCCGCCAGAGAAGGGTTAAGCCTTGCCGCCGCAAACTACCCTGAAATCATTCTGCTGGACCTGGGACTTCCCGATCTGGATGGCTGTGAAGTATTAAGAATCCTCCGGCGTTGGAGCGACCGTCCCGTGATCGTCATTTCCGCCCGTGAGACGGACAGCGACAAGGTTCAGGCACTGGATCTCGGTGCCGACGACTACATCACCAAGCCCTTCAGTCCCGCTGAGCTGATGGCCCGTATCCGTGCCTGCCTTCGCCACACCCGTACCTGTACACCGGACAGATTCTATCAGGCTCTGGGGCTGCGTATTAACCTGGTGAGCAGAACCGTCTCCCTGGACGGCGAACTCATTCACCTGACTCATGTAGAATACCGGCTGCTTGCACTCCTGGCGGAGCGTTCCGGCTGTGTCCTGACCTACAGCTATATGATGAACACCATCTGGGGACCCTACACGGATGACAACAATCAGATTCTGCGTGTCAATATGGCAAATATCCGCCGCAAGATTGAAAAGAATCCGGCCAGGCCTCAGTATGTCTTTACGGAAGTCGGCATCGGTTACCGCATGCGTGAAACCGAGGGCCGCTGAACCCCTATGGGACAAGGGACTCCAGCAGCCTGACCGTTTCGTCCTTTTCCAGGACACCGCAGTATTCTGCCAGCATACCGTTTTCATATAACAGCGCAAAGCGCACGATTCCGTTCTCCCCGGCATCCGGAAGCATCTCCGCCCATTCCTGCCTCACCGTGCACACAGGAGGATCTGCCTCAAACCGCATGTCGGCCGTCAGCTCTGTCCAGGTAATCTTAAGCCACAGGACAAGGTCTCCGTCAGTCCATTTATACAGACAGCTTTCCTGTCCCCCCGGCTCCTCTCTTCCCGGCTCTGTCTTCTCCAGAATGTATCCCGCCGGCACAACGGCATCCGCTCCGGGATCCCGCGATACTCCGGAATCCTGCTGCCTTTCAACTTCCCGGATTTCCTGCAGATTCTCCGCCTGCTCTTTCTGCAATTCGTCCGAAGCCTTCTCCGCCGGAACGTTCTCCGTACCGCTCTTTCCTTCCCCAATTCCGTATGTTTCCGGCAGCACTGCAAGCCTGCTTATATCCAGCCACTCCGGCTCATGCCCGGAAAACTGCAGATCCCCGTATCCCCCTGCTGTTTGTCCGTCACTTTCGCCGCCTTCCGCCTCCGCTGCCTGGGGCATATCTTCCGCCGCACAGAATTCATTCTCCGCAGCTTTCTTTCCTGCCCCGCCATTCCCGGTAGATCCCGGACGAACATGACTGAGCGTGTAATATACCGTTCCCGCAACGATCAGGCACAGGCACGCGGCACAGGCCATGGCATACCGGTAGACATACCCACGCCTCCTGTTTCCTTTCGGTACGGCTTTTTTGTTTTCTCCCGAAACAGCCGCGCCAGCTTTTTCGCTGCGCTCCAAAAGCTCCCCGTCCACGGCGGACAGCGCTTCCATTACCCTGATAGCCCCCAGCTCTTTCTCCGTACTCAAAGCACGATCCCCTCTCTTTCCAGATAATCTTTCAACTTGTTCCGGGTGCGGAAAAGACTGGTCTTTACCGTGTTCAGATTCATGCCATACCGCCTTGCAATCTCGCCGTATTCCTCCACGTACCAGTATCGTCTCAGAAACACATTGCAGTCCTTTTCGGAAAGAGTATGAAGGAACGCATCCAGCAATCGCTCCAGCTCTGCGGCCGCCACCGCGTCCTCGGTACTGTGCACGTCCGGCACACATTCCGCCAGTTCGTCCAATGCCACCGTCATTTCTCCGCCTCCGCGCTTCATAGTCCGCCTCTCCTTCCATCTGTCCAGAGAGAGATTCCTTGTAATCGTGCCCAGAAACAGCGAAAATTTCCCCGGCCTCCCCGGAGGAATGGCCTTCCACGCCCGGAACCAGGTATCGTTGACACATTCATCGGAATCCTCTTTGTCATACAGAATATGCCAGGCAATGCTGTAGCAGTAATTTCCGTATGCACTCTGGGTTTCCGCAATGGCACGTTCGTCCCGCGCCCAATACAGGTCCAAAATCTCCGCGTCCTTCAAAACTTCTCCTCCCCGTCACCCTTGTCATCCTTATAGACGGCATCCGCGCCTGAAAGTTTCCTATCTGTTTTCATTACATTACATCAACGGCGCCAGAATTCTCATGATCCAGCCAAAGGCCTTCTCCCAGAGCTTCTGCTTCTTCACATCCTCCCTGGTCTGCTCGATACATTTTAAAAGAGTCTCCTGCACGTCCTCTTCGATCCTGGAAATCTGCGAATTCCGGTAAAGAACAATCCCGCATTCAAAATGGTGGTACAGACTGCGGTAATCCAGATTTACCGTGCCTACCACCGCCTTTTCGCCGTCCGCCACAAACAGCTTTGCATGGACAAAGCCGGGCTCGTATTCGCAGATACGCACTCCTGCTTCCAGCAGCTCGTCATAATAAGTCTTTGCCAGCAGAAACGCATATTTCTTATCCGGGATATGGGGCATGACAATAATGACCTCCACCCCTCTCTTGGCCGCGTAAATCAACGCCATCAGCATTTCGTGGTTCGGAATCAGGTATGGTGTCATAATGTGCACATAGGTGTGGGCCGTATTGATAATATCCAGATAAACCTGCTCCCCCACACGCTCCGGCCCCAGGGGGCAGACGCTGTACGGGATGGCATATCCGTCGGAAGGCATGGAGCTCCCCTCAGGACAGGCATATCGGTCAAAGGCATCCGGCTGCCTTTCGGATTCGTTCCACATCTCCAGAAACATATAAGTGAAACGCTCCACCGCGTTTCCCTTCACCATTATGCCGCCGTCCTTCCAGTGGCCGAAGCGCGGCTTTCTGTTGATATACTCGTCCGCCAGATTAATTCCCCCGGTAAAGGCCACTTTCCCGTCCACCACCAGAATCTTCCGGTGGTCCCGATTATTATAATGAGGAGAGAAAATCGGCTTTATGGGCGCAAACATTTTACACCGGATCCCTTCCTCCTCCAAGACTCTGGGATAATAGCTTGGCAGGTTAAACAGCACATCCGTGCCGTCATACATAAACCTGACCTCAACTCCCTGCTGCGCTTTCTCCTTCAGAATAGCATGGATCGTATCCCACATATATCCTTCACTGACAATGAAAAATTCCACAAAGAGGAACTTTTCCGCCTTTTTCATCTCCTCCACAATGGCCGGAAACTGCTCGTCTCCCAGGGGGAAATATTTCACCTGGGTTTTATCATAGACAGGGCTTGCGTCATATTTATACAGATAGTGGGCAAGGCTGCTCATATGGGAGCTTTCCGCGGAGAGCCGTTCCAGGGTGTCCCGGTCTGCCGTCACGTACTTCTCTGTCTGCTTTTTCAGCTCCTTCAGCTTACTGTACATAACCTTCGTGCCCGGCTGGGCGACCATGACCACATAAAGGATTGCCCCGAAAATGGGAAAAAGAGAAATAGCGAACATCCACGACAGCTTCATGTCCGGAATTCCCCTGGAATTGTAAATATGCAAAACCGCAATGGTACTGATGGCCAGAAACATACCGTAAAACAGCACACTGTAATTTCTCAGCCGGAAGTATCCCAGCGCCAGCAGGCCAAGCTGCAGCCCAAAGCCAAGGATCAGTATTGCCGTCCTCCCGTATATAATGGTTTTAATATTTCCCATTTTCTTCTTTCCGTTACCGGTACTCATAGTTCACCCTCCATACCCTGGCCTAATCCCCTGACTCCAGAAAGCTTGTAAGATTTGACAGGCAGCGGTAGAGAATTTCCGTCTCTTCCTCGCTCAGCTCCTTCACAATCGCCTTTATCATTTTCTTATGGAAATCCCTGTGATGGTAAAAAGCCCTCTTCCCCTTATCCGTCAAAAGCACATATACCACCCGCTTGTCCTCCCGGCTTCGCTCTCTGACGATATATCCCTTCTTTTCCAGTCCGTTCATATTGGTGGTCAGCGTGCTCACCGTAACGGAAAGCTTATGGGCAATGGCCGACATATTCCGGGGCTCGCTCACACCGATTGCCTCTATAATGTGCATGTCATTATTGGTGATGTCATTGAATTCCTCCGTAATGACTGCTTTCGCCTCCATGTCCATCACATGGTTAAAGAGCCCTGCCAGCAATTCACTCATAGACCTCTTTTTCGTCCGCATCATTTCATGACCTCACCTTTCTGATCTCACCATATACCATAAACTCACCATTGCATCACACAGGCACCCCAGGTCAGCCCCGCGCCAAAGCCGGAGAGCACAATCTTCATCCCCCGTCTGATCCTGCTGCTTCGGTTAAGCTCGTCCAGAAGCACCGGAATCGCGGCGGAAGACATGTTTCCCACCCGGTCCAGGTTCACCGGAAATTTCTCCATGTCCTGTCCCAGGCGCTTTGCAATCCCCTCTATAATCCGGTAGTTGGCCTGATGCAGTACGAACAGATCCACCTCGTCAGCCGTGATTCCCGCCTTCTCCAGCACCTCTCCAATGCTCTCCGGCACACGCCGTACCGCAAAGGCGAAAATATCTCTGCCGTCCATCTGCACCCAGGGGGCTTCTAAGGCGGCTTCCGTATAGGGGTTCTTCAATTGGCGGCTGTCACACCTTAACGCTCCGCCCTTACTGCCGTCGGCGTGTTGTACAAACCGGAAAATATCCGGCTCCCCCCTGTATTCGGCAAACACCGCTCCTGCACCGTCGCCGAAAAGGATGCAGGTACTCCTGTCGGTCCAGTCCACCAGCTTGGAAAGCACCTCCGCTCCCACAATCAGGGCATTCCTGCAGATCCCTGCCTCCATATAGGCCCATGCGGTATGCAGTGCAAACAGGAAGCCCGAGCAGGCGGCATTCAAATCAAATGCCACGGCGTGTACTGCCCCCACGGCTGCCTGTACCTGGCAGGCCACACAGGGAATACCTGTCTCCGGGGAACAGGTGGCCACCAGAAGCAGCTCCACCTCCTCTGCATTCCTTCCCGCATCCGCCAGTGCCTTCTCACACGCTGCCGCCGAAAGCTGCGTCACCGTTTCCCCGGTAGATATGTGTCTGCTGCCGATGCCGGTTCGTTCCCGTATCCACTGGTCCGAAGTATCAACCAGCTTTTCCAGGTCTTCGTTTGCCACACTTTTTTCCGGGAGCGCACTCCCTGTTCCAATTATCTTAATCGACATAGCCGTGTTCCTTCTGTAATAAATATGTTATCTAAAATTTCCGGAAGCGTTCATACCGTTCTACTGCGATGGCATCACCGTCCATCCCCTGATAACGCTTCAAAAATTCTTTCATCTGCTCCTTGATATACCCGGCAATGGCCTCCACGGTATTCTCCCCTGCGCCGCCGAATTCCGGAATAATCTTCTCCGCCACATGCAGGTTCTTCAAATCCTGGGCCGTGATGTGCATCACCTCACTGGCCTCCTTCGCCTTGGAAGAGTCCTTCCAGAGAATGGACGCAAACCCCTCCGGTGAGAGAATGGAGTAAGTAGCATTCTCCAGCATCCAGACCTCATTGCCCACCGCCGTGGCCAACGCTCCGCCGCTGCCCCCTTCTCCGATGAAAATGCACAGCACCGGCACCTTCAGCCCGGACATTTCGCAAAGATTCCTGGCAATCGCCTCACCCTGCCCTCTCTCCTCCGCCTCGATCCCGCAGAAAGCTCCGGAAGTATTGATAAAGCTGACAACAGGACGATGAAATTTCTCCGCCTGCTTCATCAGCCGCAGCGCTTTCCGATAGCCCTCCGGCATGGGCATACCGAAATTCCGCTCCTGGCACTCCTTTATATTCTTCCCTTTATATCCGGCAATAACCGTCACGGGCTGGCCGTCCAGGAATCCGATTCCGCCGATGATCGCCGGATCATCCCCAAAAAGCCTGTCGCCGTGAGCTTCCACAAAGTAATCGAATATATGCTCCATATAGTCAAGGGACTGAGGCCGCTCCACGTTCCGCGCCGCCTTTACCTTTTCCCAGGCTCCCGTGGGACGCACCTTCCATTCCTGCTCCTTCAGAATCTCGCTCAAGACAAATCGGGATTCCTTTCCCGTGGTAAAATGCGCAAATTCCCCTTCCCTGCACTGGTGCGCCTTGACCAGGAAGTAAATCGTCTTCTTCAGATTCTCACGCTTTACAATCCCGTCAATAATTCCATGCTTCTCCAGAAATTCCGCCGTCTGGAAGCCCTCCGGCAGCTCCTGGCCGATGGTCTGCTTGATTACCCTTGGCCCGGCAAAACCGATCAGGGCTCCCGGCTCCGCCATAATCACGTCTCCCAGCATGGCAAAGCTTGCCGTCACTCCCCCGGTGGTAGGATCCGTCAGCACGGTGCAGTATAAAAGCCCGGCCTCGCCCAGCTTTCTGATGGCGGCGGCAGTCTTTTCCATCTGCATCAGCGAGATAATACCTTCCTGCATCCGGGCTCCGCCGGAACAGCAGAACAGGAACACCGGCAGCTTCTCCTGGGCCGCCCTCTCAATGGCGGCGGTAATCTTTTCCCCCACCACATGTCCCATGCTCGCCATAAGGAACCTGGCATCGCAGATTCCCAGCATAATATCTTCCCCGAAAACCTTACAGCGGCCCACCGTCACGGCCTCGTCCAGTCCGGTTTTCTCCCTTGCCTCCGCCAGCTTCTCTTCATAGCCCTCATAAGCCAGAGGGTTGCGCACCGGAAGATCCGTAAACCAGGGTTCAAAGGTATGGGGATCGGCAACCATACGGATCCGGTTATGCACCTTGACCCTGAAATAACCGCCGCACTCATAGCAGATATACTTTCTCTTTACCACCCGTGCCCTGTCCACACTCTTTCCGCACTTGGGACAGCGGATCATCACGACCTCCCTGGCCTGTTCCCTGTCGTCCCTCACCGGCCCGGCCTCCTGCCCCTTGTTCTCATCTGTCCCCTGCTCCCCTGCAGTGTCCGGCTCGTTTATTCCGCTCAGCTTTTTGGCAAAAAATTCCGCTCTTTTCTGCTTCAGAAACCAATTCATATCCCTGCCTCCTTACCCGATGGCAAAGGTCAGCTCTCCCTGGGCTGCAATTCTGCCGTCTACAGTGGCCACGGCCTTACCCATTCCCACCGGCCCCTTTACCTTGATAATCTCCATTTCCAGCGTCAGTACATCCCCCGGCAGCACCTTCGTCTTAAACCGGGCCTTGTCAATACCGGCAAAATACGCAGTGCGCCCCTTCCACTGGGGCTGGGAGAGAATCGCCACCGCCCCCACCTGCGCCAGGGCTTCTATAATCAAAGCCCCCGGCATTACCGGCTCTCCCGGGAAATGTCCCTGAAAATAGGGTTCATTCATGCTCACACACTTTTTCCCCACGGCCCGCACACCGGGCTCCAGCTCCTCTATGGTATCTATCAGAAGAAAAGGATAACGGTGGGGAATAATCTCCATAATCTCCTTTGCAGTAAACAGCGCCATGCGCAAGCCCTCCTCCTTCTATTCGGCCTTACCGATCAGAATACTGGCGTTATGCCCCCCGAATCCCAGGGAATTGCTGAGGGCATAAGGCACATCCTCCCGATAGCTCGTTTTACAGTAATTCAGATCCATCTCTTCGTCGGACTCCCGCAGCCCTACGGTTCTGTGAATAAAGCCCTCTTCTATTTCCTTGACGCAGGCGATAAACTCCACCGCTCCCGCCGCCCCCAGGAGATGGCCGATCATGGACTTGGTGGAATTGATCTTAAGCGCTTTTGCATGTTCCCCGAAGGCCAGCTTGATGGCTCTGGTTTCAAACAGGTCATTATGGTGGGTACTGGTTCCGTGGGCATTAATATAAGTAAGCTTATCCGGGGCCACACCGCCGTCTTCCAGGGCGCACAGCATAGCCCTGGCGGCTCCTGCCCCATCCTCCGCGGGGGAGGTGATATGGTAGGCATCCGAGGAACAGCCATAGCCCAGTACTTCCCCATAAATATGCGCCCCCCGCTTCCTGGCATGCTCCAGCTCCTCCAGCACCACCACTCCCGCGCCTTCTCCCATGACGAAGCCGCTCCTTTCACGGTCAAAGGGAATGGAACATCTCTCCGGATCCTCACTGTCTGTAAGTGCTGTAAGCGCCGAAAATCCGGCTATCCCCACAGGAGTGACTGCTCCCTCTGTGCCCCCGGCCAGCATGACATCCGCGTCGCCGTACTGAATCGTGCGGAAAGCCTCACCGATGGAATTGGTACCCGTGGCGCATGCCGTCACCACATTCAGGCTCTTGCCCTTAAGACCATACATAATGCTCACATTGCCGGCAGCCATATTGGAAATCATCAGGGGTACAAACAAAGGCCCTACCCGGGAGGGCCCCTTTTCCAAAAGTCTTCCGTACTCTCTCTCTATCGCCTGGAGGCTTCCGGTTCCGCTGCCGATAGAACAGCCCACCCTCCACGCATCCTCCTGATCCATATCAAGGCCGGCATCCCTGATCGCCTCTCCGGCCGCCGCTACGGCATACTGGCAGAAAAGCTCCATCCGTCTGGCTGCTTTTTTGTCCATGTACTTTTCGGGCTCAAAGTCCTTCACCTCCGCTGCCAGCCTGCATTTGTAATCAGCTGCGTCAAATTTGGTAATGGGTGCAAAGCCTGTTTTTTCCAGCTTTACACTCTCCCAGAATTCTGCCACGCTGTTGCCGATGGGAGTCACGGCTCCCATGCCCGTCACCACTACTCTTCTCATCCTAACCTCCATATCGCGGCTTTCCTTTTCTTCCCGTCAGAACGCCCTGCCTCATATCGCCATGCCGCCGTCCACACAGATTACCTGGCCGGTAATATAGTCCGCGCCGCCTCCCGCCAGAAAACCCACCGCCTCCGCAATTTCCTCCGGCAGCCCCATTCTCTTCATGGGAATCATATCCACCGCTGCTTCCCGGGCCTTCTCGGGCATGGCCTTTGTCATCTCCGTATCAATGAATCCGGGCGCCACCGCATTGACGCAGATTCCCCGGCCGGCAAGCTCCCTGGCCACGCTCTTCGTCAGCCCGATCAACCCCGCCTTGGAGGCAGAATAATTCGCCTGTCCCGCATTTCCCAGGACACCGGACACGGAGGAAATATTAATAATCTTACCGCTCCGCTGCTTCAGAAAGTAACGCGAAAGATGCCGGATGGTGTTGAAAGCGCCCTTCAGATTTACATTCAATACGCTGTCGTATTCCTCCTCCGACATGCGCAGAATCAGATTATCCCTGGCGATACCTGCATTGTTCACCAGAATGTCAACCTTCCCGTACCTGCCGATGATTTCCTCCGCCATCCTTCCGCAGGCCGCATAGTCCGCCACATCACAGCAGACAGCCTCCGCGTTGCCGCCCAGGGCCTCTATCTGTGCCGCCACCTCCGCTGCCCGGTCCGCAGAGCCGCTGTAATTCACCAGTACCGCAGCCCCCATTGATCCCAGCTTTAAGGCAATGGCCCTTCCGATTCCCCGGCTGGCCCCGGTGACCAATGCCACCTTTCCCCTTAATGTCTTTTCCGCCGTTTCCGTATTTATGCCCATGCTGCGAATTTCCTTTCCGCAGGCAGTCAATCTCTCAACATCCGTGCCGCCCGCCGCGCAAACAACATATTCCTGTTACTCCTCTTCCAGAAGCCTGTACATATCCTCCACCGCAGCCACATTCTTCATGGTCACGGCATTGCTGATCTTCCGTGCAAACCCGCTGAGGGTCTTACCCGGCCCGATTTCAATAAAGGTATCCACCCCTGACGCGATCATCCGCTCCATGCTTTCCCGCCACCTCACGGTTCCGGATACCTGCTTTGCCAGCAGCTCCCTGACTCTGCCTGCATCTGTCACAAAGTCCGCCTCCACATTACACAGATAGGGAATCACGGGATCATGCACCTCCACCTGCTCCAGCTCCTTTGCCAGCTTCTCCCCGGCCCCCGTAAGCAGTGCGGAATGAAAAGGACCGCTGACCTTTAAGGGTACACACCTTTTCGCCCCTGCCGCCTGCAGCTTTTCCGCTGCCGCCTGCACCGCCTTTTCCTCGCCGGTAATCACGATCTGTCCCGGACAGTTATCGTTGGCAATGGAGACGATTCCCGGCGTTTCCCCGCAGATCTGCCCGATGACGTCCGCATCCAGCCCCAGCACTGCCGTCATGGCCCCGCCTGTGGGATACGCTTCCTGCATATAAATTCCCCTGCTTCGAATCAGCCTGAAGAGACTTTTTAAGTCCATGACCTCCGCTGCCGCCAGGGCCCCGTACTCACCCAGGCTTAAGCCGGCGCAGCAATCCGCTTTTACGCCTTTCTCCTCCAGCACCTTTAAGATCGCAACCTCGGTAGTGAGCATGGCAATCTGCGTGTATTCGGTGATATTCAGCTGCTCGTTCTCCGTAAAGCACAGCTGCGCCACATCCAGGCCTGTAGCCTCCCGGGCCAGCTCATATACCTCCCTCGCCGTCTCGAAGGTATCATAAAAATCCTTTCCCATACCGGGGTACTGGGCCCCCTGCCCCGGGAAAACAAATGCGGTCTTACCCATAGCTGTTCCCTTTCTTCAGCAGCTCATAAGCCTGCTCCATCATCTCTTCGATCATTTCCTTACAGGTCTGCTCCCGGCTGATCAGACCGGCAATCTGCCCCGCCATAACGGTTCCGTTAATCACGTCGCCCTCTACAACCGCCTTACGAAGCGCTCCCAGCCCCAGCTTCTCCAGCTCCTCAAAGCCGGCGCCTTCCTTCTCCAGCCGCAGATACTCTCTGGTCATATGATTGCGAAGGGAACGGACGGGATGCCCCGTACTCATCCCGGTAACTTCGGAGTCTATGTCCTTCGCTTTAATCAGCTTTTCCTTATAATTGGCATGTACCACGGATTCTTTTGCCACCACGAACCTCGTACCTATCTGTACTGCCTCTGCGCCCAGCATCAGAGCGGCCGCAAAGCCGCGTCCGTCCCCGATACCGCCGGCAGCAATCACAGGTATGCCGACCATATCCACCACCTGGGGCACCAGCGCCATGGTAGTGAGCGAACCGATGTGTCCGCCGCTTTCCATTCCTTCCGCCACCACTGCGTCAGCACCTGCACGCTCCATCATTTTAGCCATGGCCGAGCTTGCCACCACAGGGATCACCCGGATCCCTGCCTCCTTCCACATTGCCATGTATTTCCCAGGATTTCCCGCGCCGGTAGTCACCACCTTAACGCCTTCTTCCACAATGACTCCGGCAATCTCATCCGCCTCCGGATTCATCAGCATGACGTTTACACCGAAGGGTTTCTTCGTCCGTTCCTTGGTCTTTCGGATCTCTTCCCTGACGAAGGAAGCCGGGGCGCCGCCGGCACCGATCAGGCCAAGGCCCCCGGCCTCGGAAACTGCCGATGCCAGAGAATGCTCCGCTACCCACGCCATGCCCCCCTGGATGATAGGATATTCAATCCCCAGAAGCTCCGTCACTCTCGTCTTCATTCCGCAACACCCTTATCGTTCAAGTAATTCAGCACATCCCCTACAGTAACCAGCTTCTCCAGCTCCTCGGAAGGGATCTCAATATTGAATTCATCTTCAAGAGCCATGACCAGCTCAAACAGATCCAGGGAATCCGCGTTCAGATCCTCCTTGAAGCTGGTGCTCTCCGTGATTTCAACGCCATCCGCATTCAGCTTTTCCTCAATTACTGCCTTCACCTTTTCAAACATGTCTTTCTCCTCTTTTCATAGTTTTGTTTACTACATTAAACAGTTTGATTATCTATTTGTTTGGCAATCAAGTAATTAGATTTTCAAACTATTTATCAAGATAATACTACCGGGTATTCCTCTTGTCAATATCATTTTTCCCCGGACAAATCCCCGTCTGCGGAAACGCTGCCGCCGGATGCCCGCTATCCCCGAAAGTGCGCTGGGCAAAACGCCGGCAGCAGGGGCAATGTAACGCTGCAGATCATCGATCCGGGGAAAAACCCCATGAAAACAGACCGGATCACGGGATCCGGCTGTTTCATGCAATGAGCAGAGGGGAATTGGAGATGCCGCGAACCTGCAGGCGCTGAACACGTGGCTGCAGACTCCCGTCAGAGCGGAAAGCATGGCAGAATTTGAAGATAATATATAACCGTAAGATCATTCGGATGAGAAGACCCCCCTCATGGACACCAGGAAATCCGTCAGGGTCTTCAGCTCGGTATTGTCCAGCGCCCTGTTTGGGAAAGAAGCGTCAACCGTCGCCTCCTTCCCAAACAGGATATAATCCGCCGACAAGCCAAAATGCTCGCAAAGCTTATACAGGGTTTCCTGGGACATCCCTTTCTTGCCGTTCTCTATTTCAGAGAGAAAATTTATGGATATGTGGATTTTTTCCGCAAAGTCCGCCTGCGTATAGCTGTTTGATATACGATAATTGCGAACTCTTTCGCCCACAGCCGATTTCAGTTTCTGCGCATCCATAATCTGTTTCCTCCTGTTCTGTAAATCCGGCCCTCCCGGCAATCGCCAGCATCCTCCGAAAGCAGGATCCTTTGCACTTTGCCCGGCGGGCAATGTCTGCCTGAGGGAATAAAAAATATCCCGCCACAAAACTTTCATTTCGCTTTGGGATATTTTTCATCAAACTTTAGCAGGGTTTGAAAAACGAATTGGGCTTACTGTACAGTTCCGTAGAACTTCTGGCCCACTTGATAATAATTAATCTGGTTCTTTCCGGTTCTGTTCATCGGAAGCCGACAAATATCACAAGCTCCGTCACCCTTTGAGCCGTCTGCCTGTACATTATTATCACTACAAGGATCCGCGCCGATCAGTGTGCTTACTTCCAGAACCACATTGCAGTTCTTGCAATACCTGACCTGATAATGCTCATGAGTCCTCGTTGTATCATGTGCATCAGCCTTCTCAATCGTATAGGTATCTACATAAACATCGAACCATTCATTATTTGCACCATGAGTTGCCGCAACATGATCTGACATAGGTATTGTTTCTTCTACTTCTCTTCCGCACCAGTCGCAATAACCGTACGCAATACCGGTACTTGTGCATGTAGCAGCCACTTTAACATTTGGCTTACCTGCCAGCTTGTGGTTCAGCAGGGCACGAGGTCTGTTGTCTTTAATATGGCAGTTTTTGCACTCCCATACATCATACCCTTCATCTCCAGGCTTGCAGCTCTTGGACTCAACATAAACCTGTGTTTTTACAAAATCATGCTGAAGCTTTTCCACAACCTCCGTCACGTGCTTGCCGCAATCGGTACATGTATATGCTATCAAACCGGTTGCAGTACAGGTAGGATGCTCAGTATAAAGGTTTGCAGTGCCATCGGGTGCCTTATGTGCCGCCTTGTCAACAATCGTGTATATTGCATCACAAGTTACCGGCTTGCCGCTGATATAGTCATTACATCCCTTATAAACTTTGTTGCCAATTACCAAATCACCGGCCACAGCACGGACAAACTGCCCATTGTCATCAGTAAAATCCACATACTTCTGACGGGTTCTAAGCCAGTTGCCTGTCTCAGGATCGTAAACATTTTCCATTACAGGTGCCTTGCACTGCAGTTTTGTATAACCGTCCTTCGTACAGGTATGTGCCACTGCATCTATAATCACAGCGCCCTCAGCCGCAGTCCAATGCACATGTGCCGCCGGAGTAACCGTTCCGGGCTTTTCTGTTGTAGCGCCATTCGAACCACTATTATCGGTGTTACCTGTAGATCCGCCGCCATTGTTGGATCCGCTTGACACAGAAACTGCTGCCGGCTTTTCCATCGTGCCGCCAGGTCTGCCTTCCTTGATACCAAAGTTGACATAATGCTGCGCAATCTTTACATAATCATCTCCATAAGCAGCTTTTACATCAGGATTCTTTGCCGCATAATCCTCCAAGTTGAACAGAACGCCTGTGGTTCTCTTCTCCTTGATGCCATAAGTAAGATAATGATCCACATACGCATCCCAGTCATCACCGAATGCTGCATTCAGATCTGCATATGCCTTGCGGTATGCCGCTACGTCAAGGATGGGGCTCATAACACGGCCTT
>CAJTKW010000084.1 GCA_910577035.1 uncultured Acetatifactor sp. | reverse complement strand
ACCATTCGCCTTTGCAATGATTTCCGTCACAGTGTTCACTTACCTCCTTACTGCATATCCGGCAACAGTTTCCTTCTCCGCATTTTCCGTACTTACAGGGAGCAAGGCCGTACATTGCCATGTAACTGATGTTCGCATACCTGTCGATTTCCACATGACCGGCACATTTGTGTCCGCTCCGTTCCAATCCTCTTCTAAAGCCGCCTATTCCACTGAATAAATCCAAAAATTCCAAACAGACCTCCTGTTTTGGTTTGAGAGGTATTCACATCTCCTTTTCTCTCTTCCGGCAGAATAGCATCCATATTGAATTGGTAATTTTGTTTCCGTCTCACCATATACCCCATTCGATTAAAGCCCGGTAAGGGTAAATCTGCTGGTTTCTTGCAAAACGCACAATGTTCCCAATCTGATCGACCACACTCTGATTGTTCTGGTCCCTGGTACACATCATCACACTCCCAAAGATTCCTGTCAGGACCGCAACCACCGTAAACGCCACGTTTCCTGTACACAGCCAGATCACGGCGGCAACGGCGCCGCCAAAAAGGGAGCCTGCAGCACTCTGCAAAAGCTCCCTCCGTCCAAAACCGTTGAACAATTCATTTTCCGCCTTTACCCCGCTGGGGATATACAGCTCCCATTTCTGTTCTTCCGTACTTCCTCCTTTCCGGCCCACCCCGTGGGCGCATCACTTATAGTAATACATCACAATATCCCTGATCTGCCAGATGCTTTCGGCTATGACATAGAACAATACCGTATTTTTTGCCCTCTTCCGATATTGCGCCTGTTCCTCTTCCGCCCCCTGCAGACGTACCATGCAGTATACAAACCGAAATACCGCACCCGCCCGGATCAGGCCGATTATAGCTTTGGAAATATCATCTACATTCAAATATTCCATCCTTTCTGTTCCCGTGAGTTTTTGTCCTGCATATTTGCGCCACTTACTTTGCCATGCCTTTTACCATTCCCACCAGCCGCACGGAGTGGTATACATTGTTGATTACACCGCCTGCCCCTCCGCCTGTGGGCACAAGGAAGTCACGCAGGAATGCGGGCGTCTTGATGGCAAGCACCAGACAGGCCAGCCCCCAGAACACATTCATGTTGATGCCCACATTCAGCATCATTCCTACCCCCAGCTTACAGAGACAGATCTGGATTACCACCGCAAGGGTGCTTTGGAAAAACTTGTTGATATAGGTTTTAAATATCCCTTTATCGTTATCCAAAAGCCCCACGCAGGCCATGGGCATACCGATCCGCAGAATCATGATTTCCAGCCCTCTCATCAGGAACTGGAAATACAGAATAAAATAGCAAATGACAAAGATCAGTCCAAAGATGGCCGTCACCAGCCCCAACGATGAAATACCGTTTACCCATGTCTGCCAGTCATAATCCGTGGAGGCTCCTATCGCTACCAGCAGGTCATCAATCAGGCCCTCTGCGGCCTTCGCCATCCAGCCGTACAGAATCGGGAAACAAACGGCTACCACCACCGCCTGCATAAAGCGGATGACAATACTGATGGGTTCCGTGTCAGGATCCCCGTCCGTCCACATAACATAGCACTCAAAACCTTTTTTCAGGAATTTCAGAATAATCAGAGATACTCCAAATCCCAGCAGAATATCAAAAAGCGTATCAATCATACTCCCGCCGTTTGCCGTCAGCATATACCGGTCGGCATATAGCGTCATGGGCACCAGGTCCTGCAGCATTGAGTCAATGTAGACTATTGCCCCGTTTAAAATCGCCACGATAAGGAGTACCAATATAACCTCCACTCCAGGCCACCTCCCTTTTGCATAATCTCTGTTCTGCTATTCCTCATCTGTTTCGTTTTCCTTCTGGCTTGCATCGTAGGCATTCAATACAGCCGTATTGATCTGGCTGCGCAGCTCCGGCTTGATCGGGAAACATACATCCCGGTACTCGTCCTCCTTGTCCTTCATGCTGGGCATGAACACAGTGATCCCTTTTTCGCACTCCACAACCCTGATGCCGGTCACTAAAAAAGCGTCCGCCAGACATACCGTGGCGAACGCTTTCAGTTTTCCTGCATCCGTAAAGTTCTTTGTAATTTTTGCTGTTACTTTCAATCTCACACCTCCCTATGCACCTTAATGCGCATATTAGTCAACAGTTTTGAAATACACTTCTTCTTGGCATTTCGTTTTCACTTTGCTAAAATCCGCCTGCCGGTTTCCCGGCAGGCAGCTCTCCGTCTCAAACACAACCTTCTATTTTCTGATAGTATCTGCTTTACCCCTGATAATTAAACAGATTTGTGATCTTCTGCGTCAGCGTGGGCAGGATGGTATTCTTGAACAGTGCATAAAGTCCCGCCAGCAGCAAGGCACCTACCACCACAGAGATCAGGATCTTAAGGGCCGTATCAACAAAACCCTCCCCCTCTTTTCTGGCAAGGATGCCGGTGATCCTCTGTTTCATGCGTCCGCCCTTTACATACACAGCTACGGCCAGTCTGTTCATGGTATCATTGATTTTTTTCATAGTGTTCATTCCTCCGTTTTTTATTTTAATGAGTGTTTTACCGGTAATAACCGATAATAATGTTTAAGGTTGCGCTCCCGATCACCGCCCCGATGCAGGACACAATGGCGACCACAATACGGTTGTTCCATTTCTTCTGATCCATCTCATCCGCCGCACTGCGCCTGATGCAGAAATAAATAATCAAAAGCCCTGCCACAATCGGCGCCAGTACCATAAGCCAGGACGTGGCATCCTTGATCAGCCTCTCCGTTCCCAGAGCAAGCCTGCTCTGATTGATACTACTGCTGGCATATGCGATCCTGCCATTCAGCAGGAACATGGCAAGGGCGGCAGAAAATGTTCTTCCCGCCGCCCTGCATCTCTGTAACCATTTATTCATCTTCTTCATTGTCCGGTGCTTTTCCTCCCCTCCGCATAAATTTTTCCGAGAACAGAGAACCTGCCTGCACAGGGATTCCCTGTTGTCTCTGCTTTTCCTCTTTCATCTGAAGATCCTTTGTATAGTAGACCCAAATGTTCCACAACGGGATATCCTCCTTTACGCCGGTAAGTACCGGGCGTTTGCGCTCCCTTTCCTCCCTGACCCTGCGGTTATGCTCCTTGTCCCCCAGCCCGCACATCCGGTTAAAATACCACTGCGACAGATCCGGTGACACCATCATTGCCGGGTGAGAGCGGGACACCACAATCTGATAGGGCCTTGACACCCTTCGTATTTCATCCGTTGTCAAAAGTTCCCTGCCAACCAGACTGACGGTGCTGCTGGAGGACGGGTTGACATACCGCCCATGCTGGCTTGACAGCTGATAGCCAGAGCAGGTATATTTTCCCAGCTTGTCGCAGATCTCAGACAGGGTTTCCTTGTCGTCCGCCTGCAAATAAATCCAGCTCTGGCAGTTGGACTTTACAATGGCCGCCGTCTCCCGGTTGTACTTCTCGGTAAGCTGCTCAAAGCTCTGCAAAAAGAAATGGAACCTCATGCCCCGGCCTCCTGCCACGGTCAGTTTGTTTGTCAGGTCGTTTATCTTGGTAAAGTTGCCAAATTCCTCCAGAACAAAGTTCACCCGGTTAATCAGCCTCCCGCCCCTTTCATCCGACTGATGCACCAACAGCTCATAAAGCTGGGACACCATAAGGCTCGCAATGGGATAATAGGTGGTCTTTTCATCCGGCAGGATAAAGAACAGCACCTGCTTTCTTCTTCCGATGTCCGCTATGTTATAATCACTCTTGTGAGTAATGGAATAGACGGCCCTTGAGGTAAACAGCCGCAACGTAGTCAGCGCCGAGGTATAAAAACTCCCCTTGGTTCTGCTGGGTGCCACATCGGAAATTGACAAAAGCGCCCTGGCCGGATGCCCCGGTTTCAGTTTCTTGACATACTCCTGCATGGGCGTTTTGTTTCCCACTGCCTTGCACATCTCCGCCACAAACCAGTAAACATTGGTGAGGTTCTGATATTCCGGCCGTTTGGCGTTATCCACCACTACGCAGAGGATTGCCGCCGCAATGGTGGACTTTTCCCCATTCTCCCAAATCTTCTCATTGCTGGTGTTGTCTCCCACAAGGATGTTGGTAATGTCCCATGCGTACATCTCCGCCTTATCCGTCTCCCCTCTGTTCACTGCATCAATGATAGGCTGGAGCAGGTTGTAGCGGCTGCTCTTTTCCGGATTCTTGAAATCAATACAGATCACATCATACCCCAGTTTCTTCAGAAAGGGGGCGGTATACTGATACAGCTCCGCCTTGGGATCGCTGATGACAAGGCTCTCGCCAGCCAGTGCCATGAGACAGACAGACTGCAGCACCAGCGTCCTCGTCTTGCCGGAACGGGTCGCACCTATGGTGAGGGTATGGGTATCGTCCCCAATGTAATGTATCTTCTCCCTTTTTCCGTGTCTGCTCATCCCGATCACAACGCCGCCCTCCTTCAGAATCCGATAGGGATCCTGACCGTTTCCTGCCTGTCTTTCTGTTCCGGCGGATGCACCCTGCTCCGGCTCCGATTCCTGTTTCTGCCAGACATACGCCACCGTCTCATAACCTTCCTCCGCCTTTTTATCCTCTTTTTCCTGTTCCTCTTTTTCCTGTTCCTCCTTTCCCCGCTCTTCCTCTCTTCGCTCTTCCTCTCTTCGTTCTTCCCCTCTTCGTTCTTCCTTTGTCCGTTCCTCCTTTCCCTCTCCCGTCTCCTGTCCTGCATCCTGATCTATGGAAACGGCACCGTCAGAGGATTCTCTGTCCCCCTGTCCTCCTGCGGCGCCGGCATCCGCCTTTGCGGTGTCCCGCATAAAGTCAAGCCCCTCATACCCGGTATCTATCAGCTGCCGGATTATCGGATCCGTGGGATTTATCATACAGACCTGAAACACCTTATCTTTTTCTTCTTCCCTCATCCACCTGGAGGAACCATGCTGATACTGTCCCATCGGCACCGGAATCTGAATCTCATCCGTCACTTTCATGAGATCGGACTGATAGGCCCTGCTGTTCTGCACAAAGAACAGGATACAGCACAGCGCCATAAAACCCTCAAAGACCAAAAACAGCATCCCCTGCCTCTGCTCTGTAAAAAGCCCTGAGATACATTCCCCTATGGGCACCAGGGCAAGTGACTTCATCCGCCCCGACAGCATCCCATGCAGTGCGGCGGTGAAAAACAGATTCAGCAGCGTCCCCATTCCCGCCATAATGCCACCCAAGACGATTTTTTCCCTTTTTTTCATGGCTCCATTCCCTTCTGGGGCATATTGCAGCCGTCTGCCTGCTCCTGCACGGGTATCACAAAATCATACTGTCTCTGCACTTCCTCCCAGACATCCCCTTTCAGAATGCCTGCAAAGTCCTGCCGGTAAAAGCTGCACTGTTCTCCATCGTAAAGGCTGGTTGCGTAAACTCTCCGGCCTCTGGCTGTGGGGCTGCACCCAAACCCACCGGTGGCAAGCCACAACTGATAGGGCCTGCTCCGGTATTCCGGCTTGAGTGCGTCAAAGTTCATCACCAGAATCTTTCCCGTATAGTCCTGACCCCGGCTGTCTGTTACACAGGAATGCCTCCCCAGCAGTGAATTGTTGTCCACACTGACAGGATAATACTCGATGTCGTGGGGCGCCTCCACATGGTAAATGGGCAGACCAAGTTCTTTTGCGCGGGCAATCTCGCCCCGCATCCCCTGGCTGATACAGTTTCCCATCACCCACAGTTCCTCACACTTTTCCAGCATGGCAAGCCCCATTTCCAGCCCTTTCTCCCGTTCCTCCGGTATTGCGTCATTATAAAACTGGGTAAAATACAGATGGGGCGCAAATGCCAGCACACCCAGAGAGCAGGCTTTCTCACAGTATTCCTCCGCCAGTCTGATGTTTGTTTCATAATCCTTTCCCGAAGGATGCTGTCCTCGGAGAGGGCTTGCAATATAGACAAGCTTCATCCGTATACCCCCCTGTATGCCTCAATGCTCATACCAATCCACCTGTTCTCCATAATCTTCCTCATCCCTTTCCTCTCCCTGCATTTTTATCTGCATATCTTCCTGTATTTCCTCCTGCATCCCTTCTCCCGCCGCCTGTGCCCGGTCAAGCTGTTCCTGCAAAAACAGATTTGCCGGGGCGCTGATCTGCGGAATCTGCTCTTCCTCCGGCACCACGGCGTTATATTCCTCCCTGTATGCAGGATAATGCGTACAAATAGTGGCGCACAGACTTTCCTCGGAGAGAACCATTTCTCTGCACTCAGGGAATACTTCCTTTAAGTCATACAGAGGGATTGCCGCACTTTGCAGGGTATAGTAAAGATACCCATCCTCATTCCTGCCAAACTCACAGGCATAGGGGGACATAAAATGCGCAATCTTTTCGTGAATGGCAAGCATTGGGTCCCGCCCGCCCGTCATATAGATTCCCTCCCGAATACATTTCCGTTCCGGCTCCGAACATGTCGGCGGCCCTATACCCTCAAAAAGCGCCGAAAACGCACCCTGTTCTTTTCCCCGGATGTCCGCCATCTGTGCGGTCGCCGCAAGCTCCACTTTCCTTGCCATGGCCGCCCGTTTCTGCAGCATCTCATACAGCGGCATATCCATGGTCTCCCCCTTGGGATAATAAAGACAGCCCTCCGATTCTTTTCCGGCCGACACTGTCTTTTCAGAAAAATTTGCCGCTACGTGTTCCTTAGGAATCATGATTCCCTCCCCATGCTCCCCGACTATGTAATAAATGTTCAGGGCAATCTCAATACAGAGGTTGATATTGCCCCATATGCTCCCGTTCTGTGGCTGCATCTGCTCCCTCCCTGATTTCCTCAATGTTTTAGCGCCGTATGGCAATTATTCGAGGCAAAAGATTTTCATCCCCGCTCCAGTAAAAGGGCGTCCAGCAGTCTTGTAACATCAAACCGCCGTTCCTCCCGATGCAGCTCTGGCACCAATTCCTCCACCCGGTTCACCAGCTCCCCAACCGCTTTCATATCCTCACCGGAAAGTTCATCATCCATGGTGCGCAGTTTTACAAGCCCGGCATGAATGAGCTGTAACTGCGTTTCCGTGAACAGTTTCCTTTCATCCACCAGCCCGCTGCGCATGGCAAAGCTCTCAAACGCCTCTTCCCGGTTGTAAAAATACTGTCTCTGAATGGGCCTGTTGTCGTTCTGCACGTCCTGCCGATAGGTGGAAAGCACATAGTCGAACAGGGGATGCTTTTTGCAGGCCAATATAACGCCGTTGTGCTCATTCAGTTTCATTACGCCATTTTTCATTGCCTCTGCCTTCTGTTCCTCATAGGGCTGATCCGAGCAGATGCCGCACAGACTGGCCGTTGCCTTTGCCATGCTCCAGAGCCGCTCCATCTGCTTTTCCGACACCTCTGCAAACGGATTCTTTTCGATCAAATCCCCCTTGGTATAGAAAGCGATGGTCTTACCCTTAAACTGAATATCCACCACATAATCCGGGGATGAGGGCTGCGCCACACCAAAACCTTTTTTCTCCAATTCCTCAAAAAATGCCTTGTAAAACTCAACCTTTGATTTCATAAATCTCCCTTTCCCGGAGCGTGTTCAGCGCTCCGGTTCCTCATCCTCACCACTTTCATCCTGCCCTGCGTCTTGGTCAGGGGCATACTCTTTCTGAATGCTGTCAAGATCAATCACCGACAGGTCATTTCCCAGATAAACCCCATGCTCCCACTCTATCCCCCTGATGATACTGTCCGGTGAATACCTCCCCTCTCTCGGATACCTTGCGTATGCCCTGGTATCCTGCGCAATCAAAAACTGGCCGCTGTTTAACGCCATCAAAAACAGGTCTCTTTCATTCAGTACCATGAGAACACAGTAATCGCATCCGTTCAGGTTATGCAGCGTCTCTCCCTGCCGGAAAACGTACTCCTGTTTCTCATAGTGCAGTTTCCCGATCAGCGGATGCCCTCCACAGTCCATATCGTAAGCAGTCAGCACCTCCAGGCATTCTTTTGTACAGCGGTCTTTGTCAAAAACAGTCTCTCTGTCCGTCATTCCATGAATTCCCAGCAGAAAGTCCCTCAATTCCCGCGCACTTCCGCAGAATCTGGCGCTGAAAGTCCTGTCCGCCGTCGGATATACTTTCACCCAGCGACTGTTATCTTTCGTCTGGCACAATTCTTTCAACACATGGGAAACCTCTGTCTCCGTCTCCGAATCCTTAAACACCTCGAACAAGGCCGACATGTAGTCCTCCACGCCTGACAGATATTTATGTTCCGTACCCTTATTGTTATCTGCGACAAGCAGCATATCTCTTAATTTCAAGTTTTTCCTCCTTCCAAAACCACCCTTTCTCTCAGGCGCTCTGCATACCGTTTCCCATATTTCAGCTCCGCCACCTTAAGGAGCATCCCAACCGCACCATTCAGCTTTTCCCCGGCACGGAGGTGTCCCCCCATATGCTCCCCGTACTGTCTTTTCACTTCCTGCGAAGATATACGGGCATCTGTACGCCCCATCAGCCGCATATAGAAGTACCAGAAACAATCCCCCGGAACGGCAGCCATAATACAATCCGTGCCGCCGCTGGTAAAAACATAGGGACACCCCCTGCATGGATGTCCCCGTTCTTCGCTCTCATTTTTCATATTAATCTCCATTCCGCCGCTGACGCTGACGGCACAAATAGTGATGAAAAAATGGTGTGCGTCATCTACCACGTTGTATAAGTTTCCTTGTATTAGTGCGCCCTTTTTTAGGCTCCTAAGTCTTATTTTTCAATCTAATGTTCATATCCTTTATCCTGATTTTTTAAGAACAACTCCTTCCTCGCCTCCTTTGACAAATCTCCCTGAAACATCTGCCCGCCAGACAAATCTTCCTCCTGTTTCCATGTCAGGCGGGACAGCATGTCAAGGGCCTCCATGATGATTCTGGATGCCAGATATTCCCTGTGGCTTTTCAGATATGCCGCTCCGCAATTCTCGTTTTCCAGCCTGCATATGGCCTTAACGCCGGACAGTACCCGGTTCGCCAGGATTTTCCCGGCCTCCTTCTCAAACTTCTCTTTCTGCTTCGAGAGCCATCCGCCATCGGAAGAATACATCTCTGCCATACGGTATTTAGCATCCACATACTTGTCAAAACACCGCCTGACCTCCGGGACATTTTCAAGCAGAAAATGCACTGTCTCATCCGTCTTGTCCCTTGCCTCCTGGGACAGAAATTGATAAGCGATCCGCCCCTGCGCCGGAATGACTGCCCGAATTGCAAAAAGCCGTTCTGCCAGCTTTGCCAAAACTTCCCTCTCAAAACCAATCCCCTGCTCCAGCTCTTCCTCCAACAGCCTGGCCGCCGCCTTGAATCTGCCGGGACTTTTACACCGCATTTCTTCCTCAAACTGCGCCAGCAGTGCATCCGATACCCGGCGCATTTCCGTTACTGCCAGATCCTTCTCCTTCGCAAAGGCAAGTATCTTTTCCGCAAACGTGTCCTTTATCATCTGTCTCCTGATGGCGTCCGGTATCTGGGGCGGCGTAAAGGGATTCTTTGCCCGCACTGATTTATCCCAGAATACCACATGGATGTGTGGATGCCCCTTTTCCCCATGCACCGCAGCCGCCCATTGCAGATTCTCCCGCCTGATGCCGTTCTTCTCCGCAATCGTCATCATATGATTCTCAATGTATCTCTGCCAGCTTTTCTGATCCTTCAGCAAAAGCTCTCTTGCGGTGTCTTCCGCAAAGGACACAACACTGCGGTACATGACGATTCCCCTTTTGGAATTGGCATACACAGACTTCGCCACATCCCTCCAGTCCTCAAATTCCGTGACCGGCCCCGGCTCCATTTTGCCAAACAGCCCATGATCCCCGTTTTCATTCTTCATTACTCTCGGTCTGGTGGCTATATACCGAACGTGGGCGTAGTTGGCTCCCGGCGTGTCTTTTTTGTTTGGGTGACGTTGGCGCTGCTTATATACTAAGATCGACATAGCAGTTCCCGGCTCTCTACTAATTCGTCTGTCATGCCTATCTCTCCATTTCCCTGACATCAGATTCATCCGTCTGCCCTGTCGGGGAAACGGACTGCTCCAGCATCTTTAAAACAACTTCCTGTGTATATGCGGGATCCGTTGCCATAGATAACTCCCTCTTTGTGCTGTCATAAAAATAAACCTGATCCGAAAGCATGGATTCCTCTGTTTCTGCACAAATGTTACATTTCAGGACGAGTTTATGCAGCTCTTCCACATCCTCATCTTCTATCTGGGGGATTATCATCATATCATCCACCGTCAGGGGGAGCAGGTAAAAGCTGCATTGCAGCCGCTCCGCAATTCCGGACAATATGCCGGATGCCATAATAGTTGACGCACCATAAAACCTTTCCTGATTTGTAAAGACATACATACAGTCCCTGTCCATATGTTCCGGTAGTTTTTTGTACACTTCCGGCTTGCCACCCTCTTCCGTCTCCGGGCCAAGCTCCACAATCTGCGGCGTCAGTATGGTATTCATATTATAGAAGGCTCTTACGTGGATACGGTTTAAGTCTACTCCCCATTTCTCCATCAATTCGTTGGGTATCTTTATACTTCCTCTTAACTGTCCCATATCCTGCATAATGCGGTAAATGACAGCCAGATCCGTACCCTCCACCGGTCTGTGTACAAAATGTTGTATGCTTTCACGATTTTTTCTCATGCTTGCCAGTTGCGGCACAATCCTGCCTTTGACATTCTCCCAGTCCTGGTAATCCTCCGCATCAATCTCCGGCATATGATCCAGATAATGAACAAGCCTCATCAAATAAAGTGAAATTGTCTTTTCCAACGATTCATTATGCAGATAATCCAAATAGGCATCCACACAATAAAACACAGCACCACTGCCTTTGTCCTGCGGTCTGACAGAAATTCCCTCAAACATTCTGTCATTATTTTTAGGCACCCTGATAATCTCTACTTCCGCATCACGGTATCTCTGCGGCATGTTTTCTTTGGTCTGCTTTATTAGTTTTTCTTTAAATTCTTCATATGAAAGCATACTGACTCTCCTTTTACTGTGCTAAATCCTGTCTGCCAGCCTCCGCAGATTCTCCGTGTCCTGTAGAAAGCTGTTGATCTGGAAATCCTTTTTCTGCATATAATCTATGCCCAGCCTGACCGCTCCGGAGATCATCCGGTCGAAATCATCCTCGCTCCCCTCATTGGCAAGGTTCATAAAGATTTTGATGAGAAGGAAAAACATTGCGCCGTTGATCTTACCTATTTTCATGAGCATTTTGGCGATCCGGTCTGTGTCATGATCTGCGATGGCCTTAAGCTCGTCCACATGATAAACCGCTGTCAGTTCCTGGCGTATGATACGGGCAATAAAGTCTATATCCTCCCGGCTGCCCTCTATGGAAAGCCCCTTCTCCACATAGCCCCGTACCAGCTCCGATGTGGTAGTATGGTTTCTGGCCGCCAGCTTATCCAGGGCCTCCAGAGTCTCAGACGTGAAGTTAATGGAGCGCTTCTGTGTCGGTTTTTTGATGCTGTCACCTCCCCTGTGCGGTTTCTGTCCGGAATACCCGTTGCCCGTCATCGGCAGGGGTTCCAGACGGAACACCTTATCTTTAGCGATAACCCCGTTGCAGGCTTTGCCTGCAAGCTGTTTCACGGCGGTGTGTAACCCGCCTATTCCTGCCTTGCACCAAGTTCTGGTGTGCCTGCGGCCCACCCGTCCGCAGGGCGGCCTCTCCCCTAATAGCGGGAAACAACCTGTCAATGCTCCATCTCCTCCCCCTGCGCCATATCCGCTGACTGCTCCTGCAGCGCCTTCGTTAAGGATGCCAGCGTCTCCGCCTCTTCCTCCGTCAGCACCAGCTCCACATTGTGCCTCTCATAAACACGTCCCCGGCCGTTCAGCATCAGGGAACATTCGGCGGCGATCCGAGCCATCTGAAAGAAAGCGTCAGCGCCCTCCTGCAAAGTCTTTCCCGTCGCAAAACGCATGCTCTTCTGCCCTCCACCCTCAACGCTGTAGATCAGATCAATATCCAGATAAATACCCTCGCTGGCCCCGAAATTCGCAACGCACAGAGCAAAGTCAAAATCAGGCAGCTCCTTCTGCCTTGTCCGCAGATCCATACTATACTCAAAATACTCATCCGGCAGCATCCCCTTATCTCTCAGATACACCTCCAGCTTTTCAAAAGTCTCCTTTGCATCCGCCATTCCGATATGTCTGACACAGTGACGTTCGTCCGGCTCGCTCCACCGATCCAGGTCAAATGACTTTATTTTTTCCATAGGATTGTCCTTTCTTTGATGATGTAATCCCTTTTATCAAACACTCTTATCCTCACAAAGCGTCCTGCCTGTGCTATCGCTCCGCCTCTCCGCTTTCCTCCGCCCGTTCCACACTAAGCAAAACAGTCAGTTCTTCCCTGATGTCCTCCCTGCTCCCCCTCACAGATGAGCCCTGGATGCCATATTCCGCAAAAAACTCATTTCCCATTTCCATACTGCAGCAGGCAATCCGGCCGCCCCTGGGGAACAGGAAGTGCATCGTATGATTGGGAGGCCATGGTTCCAGCGGCACACCATCCAAAACTTCATCCAAATCACCCACAAAATTCTGCGGGCTGTTCAGGATGTTGCGGACCAGATAGATCGGAATCTCCACCTGCCATAAGCCGTAATCATCCTCACCGTGATGCCATATGGCATTCACCATCTCATATTGATCCCTCTCACCGACCTGCTCACCTGCAAGATACAGAAACGGACTGTCCGTCTCCATTTCCCGCCTCTGTGCCATGATTTGAGCCAGCCGCTCCATATCCTCTCTGATGCTCTCCGGCATGTCCGCCATATCCCCGCCGCTTTTTAAAGGTTCCGCCGCACAATCCATATCTGCTATTTTTAAATCCATGCCTTGCTGTACTGCATCCGCAAGGCTCATGCCAAAATATTCCTCTGCCTTATCCTCTCCGCCGCATTGATACAAAAGCAGCCGGGTGAAAATATCCCTGATCTCCCCCTGTAAATCCTCCGGCAGCTGACATACATACACCGGTCTCATTTGTCACCTCCTTGTCCTTTTCCAAAACCTGCCCGCATCCTCACGGTTCCAATCCATCTTCTTCCGCCTCCTGCTCTCCCTGAGCAGGCCGCTCATAGAGGGATGTCAGCATCTTGTTGAAATCTTTCTGTGACGGAGTCTGTATGTATGTAACATACCCAAGGGAGGCAAAATATTCCTTTGCCTGCGCCGCTCTTACCTGCCCATGGTTATGAGGGGTGCCGTCCGCCAGTTTCCCGTCCGCATCATTGTCATAGCAGAAAACAATCTCCCTGACCTGCGGATGATCCTTTAAGAACTGTTTCAACGCCTTGTCGGAGAGACAGCCTTCCGAAATCCGGTAGTCCTTTCTCCAGTCGATCCCCTGCAGCTTACAGAGCGTGGCATGGCTCATAGCGTCAATGGGCGCTTCAAATTCATAAACCCGTCTGCTCCGTCCCTCCATGAGAAAACCATAGGTCTTGTCTGAATTTTCCACATCCTGACGGAAACTGCTGTCCGCACTGGGGCTGCGCAAGGCGCAGTACCGAGGCATCCCCCTGCTGTCATAGCCCACAAACGCACAGTTCCTGCGTACCCTGCCGTTTACCTCCTGTCTGGCCTGATACACTCTGCCCTGTTTCATCATGGCCTGCACAATCTCCGGGTCGATCCTCCTGGTCTTTGTCAGATAGGCAAACACCCGCCTGTCATCCGTATCTCTGGGCGGGAGCCGCATTTTTCCCCTTTCCGCCTTTTCCCGTGGTGTCACGATGTGTACGGTTTGCTCATAAGCCCTGCATCCCAGGATCCGTTCCATGGCGTCCCGTTTTTCCAATCCCAGATAGTGCATGGCAAACTCCACGATATTGCCGCCCTTTTCCTCCGTAAAAGAATAATAGCCACGGCCATGCTTGAACAGATATAGTCCCCCGCTGTTCTTCACATGGACCGTGGCCTTGTCGCTTTTTTCAATCTCAAAACCGTTGCTGACCGCAAAATCAATGATATTTGTACCATAAATCTGCCGCATCTGCTCTTCCGTAAAGGGCATCGGCCTGCCCCGCTGCTGTACTGCCATCATTTCTCCTTTCTGCGCTTTCCAGACATTCATAAAGCATCCGCACACTTACTGTCTGGCGCCGCCCTTTCAGCCAAAAAATTCCTCATCCTCCTGTTCCTCTGCCGGCTCTCCTGCTTGTTCTCCCGCCTCTTCCTCCCTGGTATACTCCCCATTTTCCCCATGGGCCTGATATAAGGTAAAGCCCTGGTTTTTAATGTTTGTCAGCCACTGATCAAAGAACTGCCGCAGATCCTCGATCTGTTCCTCCGTCCGCTCGTCTGTCGTATAATAGATACCCATGTTATCCTGCCTAAAGGACAGAAGATAAACGGAGCGATCTGCATCCTCCAGCACGAATGTAATCTCCGGATCCCGCATCAGATCCCCTTCCTGGACATAATAATGGGCGATGCTGTATTCATCTTCCCCGATCTTCTCCAGCACAAGGTCATCATAGCCATCCTGTTTAAACTTCATATAAGTATAGGCGCCATCAAACAATTCCTGTGCCAGTTTATGCAGTTTACGGTAAATACGGTAATTACAATCTCTGACCGTCTTTTGGTTTCCGGGCGTTTCCCCGTCCTCTCCCTCCGCAAACTCCAGCGCCAGATTGAGGGACACCTGCTCCTTTAAAAGCGCCGACAGTTTCTCTTCCTCCGCAAAGGGCCTTTCCGCCTGTATCTTCGCCGCCTCACACTGCTTTTGCAGGCTTTCCAGCTTTTTCTCTTCCTCCTTCCAATATTGCGGTATTTTATCCGCCAGATTCTCCAGCCTGGTGATATTTCCCAGTGCAGAATCGCCGGCCTCCACCTGATAACTGCCCTCCCCTTTCAGACAGAGCATCACATTTAAAAGCGCTCCCCTTTTTAACAGCACCTGAAAACCGGCATAAATCCCGACGGATAAAACCTCTCCCGCCTCATGCCCCAGTGATGCCATCTGCATTTTCAGGTATTCTCCCGCCTTTGTGCGTTCGTCAAACAGCCTGTGGTTTAAGGTAATGGCAAAGTCCTGCGGTTTCTCTTTTCCATACAGTGCCGCATCCGCTCCCCGCTGGCTGATTGTTTCCGTACACCGCTTGATCTCCTGGGGGTAATAGTGGGTGAGCTTAAACTGCAAGTCCGAATGCTCGTTTTTCCAGGCGGATTTCAGTGTCTGCAGGCGGTAAACCTCATTATCCACTTCCATTTTCCGCTTGATCTTGGGATCGGAAACCGCAAGCGCCTTGAACTCCGCATACTGCAGCACCACCTCGTCCATGTCCTCACAGCTCCGAAGGGCGCTCCGCCCGGTCATGATCTGGCTGATATACTTTTGTTTCTGCTCCAAAATCTGCCAGAGATAGGCGTCAAAGGTCTGTTCCGTGATATAGTTGAAAATGGAAACCTCATCGTTCTCATTCCCCTGCCTTAAAATCCGCCCATTGCGCTGGGTCAGGTCAGCCGGCCGCCACGGGGCGTCCAGATTGTGAAGAGCGATCATCTTATCCTGCACATTCAGTCCCGTTCCCATCTTCTCGGTGCTCCCCATCAGGATCCGCACCTCCCCATTTCGCACCTTCTCCAGTAGTTCCGCCCTTTTTGCGTCCGTGTTGGCGTCATGGATAAAGACAATGTCCTTTTCCTCCACACCCAGATCCAATAGAGCCGCTTTCATGGCCTGATAGAAATTGAACCTGCCGTCCGCCTTGGGTGTCCCTTTGTCACAGAAAATAAGCTGCGTGGAACGGTTCTGTGCCGTGGCATGGTAAATCTCCGCCACGTTTCCGGCGCAGGCATTGAGCTTGGTATCCGGGTCATTCTCCAGCGTTTCATCCAGAATACGGGGATCCACGGAGAGCAGCCGCGCCTCGTTTGTCAGTTTGAGGAAATTGTCCTCGCTGCTGTCCACTTCCTTGTTGCGGATTGCCTCCGCCCTTGCCACCAGTTCCTCCATAATGGCTTTCTGATCCGGCGTGATGGAGGTTTTCACCACCTGCATCTTTCCCGTCTTTAATTTCGGCACCGGAAGATCCAGCATATCCGATGTCTTGATGTCCGCCGTCAGGGACAGCATGGACATCAGCTCCGGCAGATTATGAAACCGGGCAAACCTGTTTTTCATCTGATAGCCGGATCCTTCGGGCTTAATCTCCAGCGAGGATTCCACCCTGCCAAAAGTACTTGCCCAGGCGTCAAACATGAGCAGTCCACGGCTTTTCAGTTCCGATGGCTGCAGCGTCTTTTGCATGACATACAGCTCCGACATGGAATTGGAAACCGGAGTGCCGGTCAGGTACACTACACCATGTTCGTTCGTAATCTCGTTGATATACTGGCATTTCATGTGCATATCCATG
>CAJTKW010000083.1 GCA_910577035.1 uncultured Acetatifactor sp. | reverse complement strand
TACTGTAGACAAATCTGATACCCCATATGTTATTTTAGTGTCAAGTTACTGATTTTTCCCAAATCGGAATGAAAACGATGCCATTTCCATTCTCTTACACCGCATTCGCAGCATTTAAAACTTTGGACGAAATCAGTGGAAACCCTTGATTTTACTGGTTTCTCACCAACTTGACACTATAATAACATAAGACCCCAGATGTTTTCTCTTGTAGCCGTAGCTTCTGCCCGCGCCGAAATCGTCATAATGGGTATAATCAAACCCTCTGGCAATGGGGAAATATCCTTTCAACCCGTATACCGTCTCATACTCCCCGCTGTCCGCTGATTCGCCGGTTTCGCGGTCCGAGGCTGCGCCTCCGTCCTTCCCGGCTTCCTCTGCCCCGGCACTGCCTCGGTCCCTCCCGGCTTCCTCTGCCCCGGCTGCGCCTCCGTCCCTCCCGGCTTCCTCTGCCCCGGCTGCGCCTCCGTCCTTCCCGGCTTCCTCTGCCCCGGCTGCGCCTCCGTCCTTCCCGGCTTCCTCTGCCCCGGCGCTGCCCTGTTCCCCATTTGCCCCGGCTTTGGAGCTGTCTCCTGTCCTCTCTCTCTTATATTCCCCTACCAGTCCGCCGATGGCGGCATCATATGCTTGCTGGTAATATTCATAATACTTCAGATCTGCCGTCAGCTCCTCCAGGGGCTTTTCTCCCTCGGAAAGCTTCTTCGCCGCCTTGTCCATGATCTTAAGTGCACTGTTGTCAAAATTTCCCCCTGTCCTGGCAGCCGTATATGCCAGCAGATCCACCCAGCAGATCTCATGCTCCGTCCCATGGGTCTTCACGTCCCAATCATAGGCCTTACACAAGGCCTCGTAGGATATTGTAAAATCCACCCACTTTATGTAATCGTTTTCTATGGACAGGACCATATTGCCCGCAGCCTCCCTGTCCTCTGACCGGCTCTCCCGGCCCACCACCAGCGCCGCCAGCGCCAGCACCAGCAGACATTCTGCAAAGATCCCTTTTTTCAGCCGGTTCACATACCCTTCCCTCTGTTTCTTATCCATCGCCGCTCCGGGTAGTCTTAATCATTCCAATATATGAAAAAGGCGGTGAACTTATTCGCTCACCGCCCTTGCCTTACTTTAGCCTTCCGGTTCTATCAGCCCGTATGTGTCTCCCTTTCTCTTGTAGACCACGTTTACCTGATCCGTATCCGCATTGATAAATACAAAGAAATTATGTCCCAACAGCTCCATCTGGATGCAGGCATCCTCAGGATACATGGGCTTTATGTCAAATTTCTTGGTACGGACAATCTTGATTTCCTCCTCGTCAGTGTAATCGTTTTCCACATACATTTTACTGAAGGAGCCTGCCGACTGCTGCTTGTCCACTATTTTGGTTTTATATTTCTTCAGCTGTCTTTCAATGATCTCCTCCACCAGGTCAATGGATACATACATATCGTTGCTGACCTGCTCCGAACGGATAATATTTCCCTTGACGGGGATCGTCACTTCGATCTTCTGGCGGTCCTTCTCAACACTCAATGTCACATGCGCTTCCGTATCAGGATTAAAATACTTTTCCAGCTTGCCAATCTTTTCTTCCACCGCCGCCTTCAGTCCGGGCGTAATCTCAATGTTTCTGCCTACAATAATAAATTTCATGCTGATCATCCCTTTCGGTTATTTATTGTGTAAACATTATACCATGTTTCCATACGGTTTTGCAACAATTTGCCAATTTTTTTACTCCTGCAATATTATGATTTTTTTCGACAGAAAAAGATTTTTATACGTTCTTCACAAAACAAACGTTCCCGTTTTCACCTTCTGATTAAGGAATGATGCAGTCCAAAAGCGGTGGATAATGTGTATAACTCAGTGTATAAGTCACTTCTGTCCGTTTTTACCGGGTTTTGACTGTGGATAACTGCTCCTCCCAGCCTGCTTTAGTTTCGACAAAAAACAGCACTTTTTTCATCTTTTGTATAATGTGCACAGATTTCCGGCATTCAAAATATTTCCCCGACAGATACAATATTTCGAAAACTATGTAAATTTGCAGCGAAAGTTCCGCGGCCAAAAAGTGCTTCCCGCTCCTGGCGCACCCGCCTGACGGCGCAGTTCCTATAAAAAGAGTCCTTCCCACGCCAGATGTACGGGTCTGCGTAGCAAAACGGGCCGCTGCTCCGGAAGCAGCGGCCCCTGTTATACCTTCACCACCGACAGCATGGCTGTCTGGCTGCATCAGAAGATTCTCCTGATTGCCAGAATCTTTCTGTAATCTGCCTGGGAAACAATGATTCCTGTCTTCTTGTTGGACGCATGGACAATCTGTCCGTTTCCGATATACAATGCCACATGTCCGGAATAGCAGATCAAATCTCCGGGCTGGGCGTTTTCAAGGCCGTCCACCTTGTAGCCCTGGGTGCGGTCGGCCGCCGAGGAATGGGGCAGTGCCACACCGAAGTTGGCATATACGCTCATGACAAAGCCGGAGCAATCGGCACCGTTTGTCAGGCTGGTACCGCCGTATACATAAGGATTTCCTTTAAATTGCAGTGCATACTCTGCCACAGCCTTGCCCATTTCGCTGCCTTCGCCCACCGTGTATGTAGTGTCGTTCTGCGTGGGAGCAGGCGTTTCCGTATCCGTCTTTGGCCTGCTGCTTTCTGCCTTTGCGGCAGCCGCCTCCCGGGCCTTTCTGCGCTCTTCCGCTTCCTTCGCAAGGCGTGCTTCCTCTTCTGCCCTGGACTCTGCCTGGACAAATTCACTGTGAAGCTCCACGTAATCGGTGGATACCCAGCCGGTACCTTCCTCTACATCGACCTTCGCCCAGCCTTCCACCTCCTCGAGAACCAAAAGCTCGTCGGCCATGGGCACCATCCCCAAAACGGCAGACTCCGTAGTGGGCTCCTTCCGCACGAACAATGTCTGTGTGTTCACGGTGGCAATCCTTGTCCCCACATTCCTGGCGATCTCCACCGCACCTTCACCGGTAACGCAATACTCACCCTTCACATACCCTGTGACGGAACCGGACTGAATCTGATACCAGCCGTTCTCCTCGGAGAGAAAAGTACCCACGGAATTATTGTAAAGCTTTCCAACAATATTGCCTTCTTCACTGGGAATATCCCGTACATTCACATAAGCACGAACCTGGGCAATCACAAGATTGCGGAAAAGCGCCTCTTCGGCAGCCTCTTCGGATTCTGCCGCATTGTCTCCTTCCACATTGATCCACTCAATGATAGACTTTATGGGAATTGCCGTATTACTTGCAACATCTTCCAGCTTATTACCGTTTGCAATCGCCAGCCCGATGCCTCCGCTGGGCATGACCGATGCCTCTGCCGTAAGCCCTGCCCCGGAAAAGGCAATTACCGCTGCCATAACACACGCTGCCGCTTTTACACATTTGCGATTCATCTTATCTCCCTTTCTATCCCTGTATCAGAAAGACTGTATTTAAAATATTAATATTTGTTGTCATTTGTTACGGAATTGTTACGATATTAATAAATATACCACTCCTTTTCCTCTTTGTCAACAGGGTCTGCAAATTCAATAAGTTTTCTGAAAACGGCGCTTTTTTCAGTCTTTTTCGGGATTTGCGTACAAAAAGAACCACCCTTGCGGGTGATTCTTCTCTACATAAAATATTAAGAAATATTCTTTCTGCAATAAGCACCTGCGGATGCCGCCGCGTTGGCTCCATCCGCCACGGCAGTCACGATCTGCCGGATCGGCTTCCGCCGCACATCCCCAGCCGCGAACAAACCGGGCATCTCAGTAACACAATCTTCCCCTGCCGGGATGTAACCGCCCTCGTCCAGCTTCAGACACTCCCTCACCGGCCCTGTCTCCGGCCGCGTACCCACTGCTATGAAAATACCTGCCGCCTTCAGGTCACACAGCTCTCCGGTCTTAAGATTACGGATGCGGAGATTCTCCACCCCGTTTTGTCCCTGGATCTCCTCCACCGTATGGCTGTACAAAATTTCCACGTTTTGCAGGCCTTCCAGCTCCTCCCGGAGTACCGCCGCGCCACGAAGCTCATCCCGCCGATGGATCAGGTATACCTTTTCACAGGTTCTTGCCAGATATATGGCGTCCTCCAGGGCCACATCCCCGCCGCCTGCCACCGCCACCGTCCTGCCCCTGAAAAAGGCTCCGTCACAGGTAGCGCAGTAGGACACTCCCATACCTGCAAACTCCTCTTCCCCGGGAATATTTAAATGCGCATGGACTGCGCCCGTTGCCAGAATCACCGTCCTGGCTTCCAGCTCGCCGCCATCGGTGACAACACACTTCCCATGGTCCGAATCCCTGACTGCAATCACATCCGCTTCTTTAAATTCCACGCCGAGGCGGTCCGCATGGGCACGAAACTGCATCCCCATGTCAAAGCCGTTCATCCCCGGCATTCCCAGATAATTGTCCACTTCATAAGTATTCAGCACCTGGCCGCCGCTCATGGGTGCCTTCTCCAGCACCAGCAGGTCCAGGCCTGCCCTTTTCCCATATACTGCCGCAGAAAGCCCCGCCGGACCGGAGCCGATAATAATCAAATCATACATACCTTTTACCTCGCATCTAGAGTGTACCAGTTTCTGCCTGGAAAAGCAAGACTAACTGTGGTATACTGATCGTACAAATTCACAGGAGGATCCCTTTATGCAGACAAACAGAAAAACCGCCCTTATCACCGGGGCTTCCCGGGGCATCGGACGCGCGGCAGCGGAATGCTTCGCCACGGCCGGTTACGATTTGATCCTCACCTGCAGTCAGTCTGTAAATACCCTGCAGGCTGTCGCTGCCTCTCTGGAAGAAGCAAATCCTGTCCGCTGTCTTGCCCTGCAGGCCGACATGGGTAACGAGAACGATGTCCAGCGGCTGTTTGCATCCGTAAGTGACCTGGACGTGCTGGTAAATAATGCGGGCATCTCCCACATGGGACTGCTCTCCGACATGACTGCGGAAGAATGGCACAGAGTCATGGCCGTCAATCTTGACTCCTGCTTTTACACCTGCCGCGCCGCCATTCCTCTGATGCTGAAAAGGCATCGTGGCAAAATCATCAATGTATCCTCTGTCTGGGGCACCCGGGGAGCTTCCATGGAGGTAGCCTATTCCGCCTCCAAGGGCGGCATGAACGCTTTTACAAAGGCCCTGGCAAAGGAGCTCGCCCCCAGCGGCATACAGGTCAACGCCATCGCCTGCGGCGCAATTGATACTGCCATGAACGACTGTCTGACTCCCGGGGAAAAGGCTGCATTGATTGCGGAAATTCCCGCTGACCGGATGGGGCTGCCGGAAGAAGCTGCAAGACTGATCCTCCAGACAGCCCAGGCCCCCGACTATATGACCGGCCAGATCATCACCCTGGACGGCGGTTGGTGCTGAGGACGCGCTGACTCAGCTGCCCTTCCTCAGAACACCCTGCCTTGCCGATCCTCGTCCACAATGGCCTCCACATCCGTTCCCGGTGCCAGATCATCTACGATTTTCTGCATCTCGCTTTTTGATCTGGCATCCCTGCACCGCATGATCAGATGCTCCTTTTCCGACTCTGTCAATCCGGCGTAGCCCTGCATTGCGCCTTCGTTCCTCATCAGGTTCATCCCAAAGCCCACGGGAATTCCCTCCGCGCTCATGGGCAGCCCTTCTCCGCTGATTCCGTTAATATCCATCTCCGCACACTCCTTTTTTATGCCTCGCCAGTCATGCCTCACAATACGCAGACTGCCGAATACCTTTTCCTCCCGCAGGCAGGGATTGCCTGCCGGACAATGTCCCTGGCCGGCGGGTATTTGACCGAAAAAAACAGCCTCCATGCGGCTGTTCTTTTCTTTCCATAGTGTGTGCAGTTATCCGATAAAAATACGGCCTTCGACTTTTTGTGATTACTCCATAGCCGTCCCGCTTTTCTCTGCCTCCTCCAGATCCCGGTAGCCGTACATCCTGACACTGTTTCCCATAATGTCAAAGACAGGATTTCTGCCTTCCCGGGCATAATTTACAATATACCTGCCGTACAGCTCCAGCATCTTGTCGGAATAAGTTCCCAGCTCACCCCGCAGATACGTTTCATAGGAAGTGTGAAAGGGATCGTCCTCGTAGGTGTGAATGCTTCTGGCCTGATTGGCAAGCCCCGGAAATTCGGCGGCAAATTCTTCCATCCACTGTACCTGAAGCTCGCAGATCCCGCTGATAATGCTTTTCTTATCCTCAGGAAGCTCCGGAAAGTGTTTTTTGATTTCTTCGTATCTTTCCGGCGCAGTGCTTTCCATCATACGGCCATACTTTTCTGTAATCAGATTATGCCCCCGCTCATACTCCCGATGAAAATCATAAAGATACTGCAGCAGCATGGTTCTGTTCCAGGTCAGATATTGGCTCTTCCTCATAATGGAAAACGTGAACCAGTCATTCTGGCAGCTTGCCCTGCCGCCTTCGTTCTGTACTTTGTCAAACGCCTCAAACTCCAGCCTGGCAATATCCTCCGCCAAAGCCTCCCTGTCCTTCTCCGCAAGGGACGCCTTGCAGATCAGCTCCTCGCTGTGGGCATCCAGATAGGAATCAATGTCGCTGATAATATCCCTCCGGTAAAGCTCTTTTGCAAAGTATCCGCCCAGACCGTCCAGCTTCTCTTTCAGCACCGCCTGGTCCGGCGCCGGTACGGCTAACAGCCCCATGATCTCTTCCAGACACCCGGCAACCTTTCTGCCCTCCCCGGATTCCCTGAGCCTGCGATAAAGCCACTTATCATGAGGCGGATATTCCCCGTCCAGATAGAGCTGTATGCGCATAGCCTCCCGAATGCCGTCCCAGGCAAACAATCTGGCCGTCAGCCCGTCCCCCCTCTCCAGCATCCGCGAAAAATTATATTCCGCCGCCTGCGCATATCTTGCTCCCGCCTCTGCCAGCTTCAGATAGAAAATATTCTCCGGATACCCCTGCTGCAGACGGCGGCGAAAAGCCGTAAAGACCCCTTCGTCATCCCTGAAAACCTCACCGTTCACCGCCGCAGCCAGGGAAGCATCACTGACGTTTCTCCAGTCGATCTCCTCATAGCGGTCAGTACCCACAAGGCTTCGGTAAAAATCCGAAATACGCAGAACCCCCCGCCTGTTTCTCCCGTTCACCCGGGGAGCACGCCTGCAGCCCCTGTATTCCGCCGGAAGGCTTTCGTATGCCTTTTGCAGGGCAGCGCCGATTTCCTCATAGGTCTCGTCCGTCACCCACAGACAAAAATCAGGCCCCCAGTCGTGATCCTTTGACAGATTGTCATCGTATCCGAAACAATCCGAGCCACGTCCCACCAGCCCGGCCGCAATTCTTCCTTCATACTCCGCGAACTGCTCTCTAATCATAGGGATCCCGTAAGTCTCATAATACGCCTTCGCCAGGCCAAGGCCGCCAGCAGCCCGGACAGATCCGGCCTGACCACAGGCAGCCTGGCTGATTCCGGCCTTCGGCGAAGCATCTGCATCGTTTCCCCGGGCATCCTCACATGCCCTGATATTCTCCTGCAGACGCCTGTATGCGTGATTCCTGCCGTTATACCGTTCCACCAGCTCCAACGCTTCCCTGTAAGCTGCCTCTGCCCGGGAGTATTCCCCCCTGTGGAAATACCCTGCCCCCATGGCCGACAATACCGCCGCGTAATGACTGTCCCGGATACCGGCCTCTTCGAAGATCTCCTTTGCTTTCCCGGCGTATTCCCCTGCCTCCTCCATCTGCTTAAGCTGCACACAGGTGGCCGCAAGATTGGCATAGGTCACTCCCAGTTCGTAGGGGGAACCCTTTGCCTTTACCACCTGCAGTGCATTCAACAGGCATTCTCTGGCCTTAGCGTACTCGCCCAGCTCCTGGTAAAGCAGGCTGAAATTGTTTTGAAAGCTGGCCGCCAGCATATCATCAGGAGGAAGCTGGCACCGGTAAATCTCCTGTACCTGAAGATATTTTTCCAGAGACTCCTCCAGACGTCCCCCTGCCCTGCAGGCATTTGCCACATTTAACAATGTTGTGGCATACGGAATTGTCCCCGTAAGGCCCATCTTCTCCGCCTGAGCCAATGCCCTGTCACCAATCAGCGCCGCCTCCTGATGCCTGCCGGTCTCCCGGTAAAATCCAAGAAGCTCATTCAGAAGCTGGAGCAGGCTGCTGTCGTCCTGCTCCGCCACCGCCAGGGCGATGCTCTCCTGCATAAGCTTCTCGGCTTCCTCTCTTTTGTTTTCTTCGAAAAGCTGATCTATCCGTACAAATATCTCCTGAATATTCACGACAACACTCCTGCCTTTTCCAGATATTCCAAACTTAACTTGATTTTCTCCAATCCGTTCACCTCTAACAGCATACTCCTGCCTGTCAGGCCATAGCGGCCGATCATGCCGAATATCTCCTTCCAGTCAATGCTGCCGCAGCCTAAGGCCAAATGATCGTCGGTGCTTAAATGAGTGTCATTCATATGGAAATGACGGATGTAAGGAGCCAGCTCCCTGAACCAATCTTCCGGCGGCGCCCCCTTCGTCAGCATCATATGCGCCACATCCAGACAGATGCCGAAACGGCTTTCGTCACTGAGGCTGTCAGCCAGCACTGCCAGCTCCGTCGGCGCTGCCTCCTGTACATTTTCATAATATACTTCCACCCCCGACTGGGCTGTAAGCTTCCTCGCCACGGAGGCCATGGTCTCCAGCCAGTTCCGGTAATACCTTTCCCCCTTCACATATTCCGAAATCAGCCCTGCATGGAAGATCACCGCCCTGCATCCAAGCTGTGCCGCAATCTCCGCAGACTGCTGCATGCGGTACTGGCTGTGCCTGCTGATGACGCTGTCCCAGCTGAAGGGAACCAGGTCAAAGAAGGCTCCGTGCATGGTATCCGTCTTCCCGGGACGCCCCAGTTGTCTGTATTGTCTGATCCTCTCTCTGACGGCGCTCTCATTCTCCAGCAGATCAGGATCGAAAAAATCATTATATTCAAAACCCAGTGAGTACTGCTCGGACAGCCTGACATATTCATCAATTCTGCCGATTTCGGGAATAATCTCTATCATTCTTCCTCCTCATGGTGGAAGAACAGGTTTATATCGCCCTGAGAGCCGGCCACTGCCTCCTTAAACAGCTCCAGCACTTCCACGTCCACCTTGCCCTGCGCTGCCATATCGTCCAGGACAGAAAAAGCCTTTTTCTCCTCCATGGATTTCTTATACGGCCTGTCAGCGCTTGTCAGTGCTTCAAACACATCCACCACCACCAGTATCCTTGCCTCAAAGGGGATCTGGTCCCCCTTAAGCCCTCTGGGATAGCCGCTTCCATCCAGGAATTCATGATGGGCCCCTGCCCACTCTATGATATGGGGATAACGCACACCAAAATTCATCTTCCGCAGATATTTCTCCGTATATTCCACATGGGAACAGATAACCGCCCGTTCCGCGCCGGTCAGGTTACCGGATACTACCGTCAGGCATTCCGCTTCTCCCAGGGACAGATAGCTGATCTTCTGGCCGTTGGAATCAGTATAATTCATCTTTGCCATGCTCTGGATATAGGCCACATCTTCCTCCGAGAGACGGGGCTTCCTGTTGATTTCTTCCACCTTTTCCCTGGCATCCAGAAAATAATTCTTTCTTTCTATCCATTTGTCCTTACTGAGCCTGCCCTGCAGATAATCTATATGATACAGCAGCGCAAGACGCTCAAAGCGCTCCAGCACCAGCCCCAGCTTATCGCCCAGCCTGGTGGTCTTGTCTATAATATCGTTGGGAATCACCAGCTTGCCAATATCGTGCATCAGCGCCGCCATCAGAAGCTCATCCCGCTCCGCCGGCGTATAATATTTATCCGTCTTTCCGGCCTCATGCTGTCTGTTGATATAATCCACCAACAGCCTCACATAAAGGTAAACATTTCTGGAATGATAATAGTTATAAGGAATGCGGGTATCGATGGCGTCTGTAAACACCTGGGTAATGGAAATCATCAGATCCTCGATCTCCTGTACAAACCGCATGTTGGCTACGGCCACAGCCGCCTGGGAGCCAAGGGAACGCAGTACCTTCTCACAGTCTTCCCCAAAAGGAATAATCTCACCCTTTTCGTTTTTGGCATTGATAAGCTGCACCACACCGATCAGCTTTTCCTCGTGGCTGATTAATGGAAAGACCAGCACGGACTTGGTCCGGTAACCGGTACGCTTATCATACTCCCTGGGACCGCTGAAGTCAAAACGGCTGCTGCTGTAGGCATCCTCAATGTTGAGGAATTCCCTGTGGATGGCCGCATAGGCACAGATATTTTTTTCATCCATGGTAACCGGAGGATACTTTTCATCTTTCGTACCCTTCTGGTCAATTCCCAGCGACTTGTTCTTCATAATACAGAACTGAAGGTGATCCTTTTCAAAGAGGTAAAGCGTTCCTCCGTCGCACTTTGTCAGCTCCATGGCACAGTCAATGATCTTGGAAAGAAGCTCGTCATAATCTCTTTCCGCCGTCAGCAGAATCCCTATCTCAAGTATTTTTTCCGCTTGTATTTGTTCCATTCGTCCCCTCCACCAAAAATACGTCCATGCCTTCCTGCCTGCCCTTGAGACTCTGACTGCCGGCAAATACGGCACTGTATCTGTCCTTTACTTGTTCGTACAGATCCCTGCTGATCAGCACCTGGCCGCCTTTCGCAATACTTTCCAGTCTCTCCGCCACATTTACGGTGTCTCCTATGGCAGTATAGTCCATCCGGAAGCTGCAGCCAATATTGCCCACCACCGCCCTGCCGCTGTGTACCCCTACACCACAGGCAATCTCTATACCGAATTCTTCCTTCAGTTCAATATTGATCCTGTCCACCGACGCCACTATGTCAAGCCCGGTCTGTACCGCTTTGCAGGCGTAATCCTCCACGTCCAGCGGAGCATTGTAAACCGCCATGACAGCGTCTCCGATAAACTTATCCAGGGTTCCGTCATTTTTAAAAATTGCTTCCGTGACCATTCCCAGATACCGGTTTAAGATCCCCACGATCTTTTCCGGCGACAGTCCTTCCGACATGGAGGTAAAGCCCCTGATGTCTACAAAGAGCACTGCCACCTCCCGGTCCCTTCCACCCAGCTCTATCTTATAATTTCCGCTCTTCCCCAGCTCATCCACCACCTGAGGCGCCATATATGTCCGAAACACGCTTAGGATCTTCCGCTTACGGACACGTTCTGTCAAATATCCTGCAGCCACACGCACCAGGAAGATAATCAGCACAAAGGCAAAGGGTACAAAACATCCCCAGTAGATGCCTGCGCCGTACAGAAATTTTGCGGCTATGATAATTCCCGCTTCCAGCACTACCCCGCCCACCGTATTCACCAGAAAACTGTTGTGGCTGACCAGCCAGACATAAAATCCGGCAATCAGGAATGCTGCCAATGCCTGGATCCAGCCATTCAGATTTACATAGGTACGGTCATTTAAAAGAGCGTCCACATGATTGGCCTGAACCTCGACCCCGTTCATAACGGTGCCTCTTGCTATGGGCACCATGTACTGGTCCATCATACCCTGGGCATAAGCACCCACCAGTACGATACTGCCCTGAAACACCCTGGGGTCACATCTGCCCTCCATCACGTCCACATAAGAATAGACCTCATACATTCCCGGCTCCGCGGTATAATCAAAACCGTAAATGCCGTTTACCTGCCTTGGTTCACGGCTCTGCTCCCCGTTTGCCTTCCTGTATTCGTCATATATTTTCCAGGCAAAATTCCATTCCTGAATACCGCCCTCCGACTCCGCCAGCATGGAACGCCGCACATAATTGTCCACATCCTGCACCGCATTGGTAAAGCCATGGGTAGTTACGTGAAGCAGCTCCTCATAAGGCAGCTCCAGATCCTCCACATACATGGTATCAATCTGATACCCCCCTGCCGCAGACTGCAGAACCCTTGTCCCATAATGTATGTAGGATGCCAGAACCACATGGGGGAACCCGGATGCCGCCTCCGCCAGGGCTTCGTCCCCCGCCTGGTCCCTCCGGCCCACGAAATTAATATCGAAAGCTATGACCGCCGGAGAATGCTCCTTGTCAAAGGCGTTCAGCAGATCAGCCGACTGCTGCCTGGTCCAGCCGGAAAAGGGCCCCATTTCCTCCAGGGACTTCTCGTCGATGCCAATGATCTTAATCCGGTTATCCACCGGCTTTTCCCTGACATAGAGCAAATCACTGAACCAATATTCCACTTTATCAAAGGGTGCCCAAAGAGTAAGGCACCCCGCAAGAACAGCTGCAATTATAATCAAAAAGATCCTGTTTCTGAATTCGCTTTTTTTAGGATTCATATTGTCAGCCCTAATATGATGTCGGCTCCGGAGACTGTGAAGGTTCCGGTGATTCTGAAGGCTCCGGTGACTGCGAAGGCTCCGGTGACTGTGAAGGTTCCGGCGACTGCGAAGGCTCCGGTGATACTTCCTTCAGTTTCAGAAGAATCACGCCGCTCACACTGTCAACGGAAGGATCCCACATTTTTCCGGTTGCAATCTCCTCATAAACCTTTTCCCACCAGTAATTTCCGGCATTGTCCCCATACTGGTCAGCCTTCGGCATATCTGCAGTACCGTAGGGAAGGCAGACACACTCCCCGTTATTGCCCTCTGCGCTCCTTAAAATCACAGTCCCATATTTCTTGCCTGTGGAAACCTCTTTAAACACAGGGTAAAGCACAATATTTTCGGTAACCACATCCTTATCAAAATCCCATTCCGTACCGTCCTCGCGATACCAGCCTTCTACTATGAAGCTCAAATTTGCATTGTCACACACCACGGAATACTCAGAGTCCGCAGGCTCTGCCATCGTCTTCCCGGCTTCCGCCCCCTTATAGACATCAATCCCCTTTTTCCCATACAGGTCGGAAATTTTCTCCAGCTCTCCGTTCGTCCATACATAAGGATTGACAAAAACCACCTCATATATCTTTGTCGGTTCCTGCGTAGGTTCCGGTTCCTGTGTGGGCGTGGGTGTTGCCGTAGGCTCCGGTGTGGGCACAGGTGTAGGCTGCTGCGTGGGCACGGGCGTCGGCTCCGGTGTGGGCACAGGCGTAGGCTGCTGCGTCGGCACGGGCGTCGGCTCCGGTGTGGGCACAGGCGTAGGCTGCTGCGTCGGTGCAGGCGTTGCCGTCGGCCTGGACGTCGTTTCAGGCTTCGGTGTTGCAGTCGGCGCAGACGTTACCTCCGGTTCAGCAGAAGGCTCCGGCGTAGATTCCGGTTCCGGGGTTGCCGTCGGCTCCGGTGACTGCGAAGAATCCGGCGCTGCCGTCGGATCGGCTGCCTGATCCGCCCCGGAAGATCCTGCCGATCCCACAAGCTTCACGTTTCCCAGCTCCAGCTTCACCCTCCCTGACGCATCGATCTTAAGCAGATGCTTCTGTATCTGCTCATTCATCATTTCCTCGCTGATGGGAGCCCTTTCAATGGTAAATACCGGCTCGCCGCCCTCGCCCCTCTCTATAAACTGTACGCATTCACCGGCCTCAATAGCAGGAATCTCCTTTATCTTTACATCCGGCACATCCTGTATCTCCAGTTTCACCTTTCCGTCAAAAACCAGCACGGAAACGATTCCTGCTTTGTCCCGGTCAACCTGGAACACAGTCCCCCGCACGGACATGGTTGCGTTAGGGGTCACCACATCATAGGAAGCACCCTGTCCCAGAGGATTCTGAATCTCGTTTAAAACGCTGCCCTGGGCCAGTACAATGGACGTCCTGCCGGCTTTCTCGTCTCCCTCGGCGATAACCTGCATGCTGCCCGATTCTCCCAGCATCACATATTTATCCGTGTCCAGCATCAGCACGACATAAGCGTCTGTACCGGTCTGCACGGAATCTCCTGAGACCAGGTTCATGTTCACGGCGGCATCCAGATTGCCGATGCCTTCCCTGCCTATGGTCACTTCACCGCTGGTCTCCACTACCTTGATGGAGCGATAGGCTTCCCCTGCCCTCCCTGCAAACAGTATGACGACCATGACCACTGCCGCCAGGAGCAGCGCACCTGCCGCCGCTATACCGATTTTTTGATTCTTTGATAAATTCTTCATACTCAATCCTGCCCTCCATACTGCGGCTGCCCCCTGTAAGCCGCCGTCAAAACTGCGTTTCACAGATGAAGTTTTACACTAGACTGTTATACTTTATATCTTACCTCATACTGGTTTTTTTTGTCAACACAGTATTCACCCTCTCATCTATATATCGTAAGTTTTCCCGGAATTATTTATACCCTATTTCGTTTTTCCAGGCCTGATACAGCCGGGCAATCACCTGCTCGATAGGCGCCCGCCTGATCTCCACGTCCCGGATCCCGTCGGTTTCCGACAGCATTCCCAGCAGGGCCCGGACAGGCGTATGGGACAGATCCGCTTCAAATTCAAAGACCCCGTGCCCCCCTCCCAGAAAGCGGCAGCCTGCAAGCTCCGGCCTTCTGCCGTCCGTAGTGACCGTGAAATGCGTTCTGTTTCCCGTAAGTCTGCGCAGTCCGTCGAAATCCCCGTCATAAGCAAGCTTTCCCCTGGAAATCATCATAATTCTCCGGGCCATCTCTTCCAGATCGTCCATGTCATGGCTTGTCACCATAATTGTCACACCCTCCTCCCGGTTGATCCTTTTTAAAAATTCTATCATCTGCCGCTTGGCCACCACGTCCAGGCCCAGGGTGGGCTCGTCCAGCAGGACCAGCTCCGGTGAGTGCAGCAGCATCATGGCCAGATCCGCCCGCATCCGCTGTCCCAGGGATAATTCCCGGGCAAAGGTATTCAGGATACCGCCGATGTCCAGAAGTTCTGTCATCCGCTCCAGATTCCGCCTGTAAACCTCATCCGGAATATCCCAGACTACTTTTTTCCATTCAAAGCTCTGGATCACGGGATGATCCCACCAGAGCTCCGTCCGATTACCGAACAGGACCCCCAGCTTTCTCATCAGGGCTATTCTGTCCTTTTCCGGGGACATTCCCAGTACGGAAATCTTTCCTTTCGTGGGCTGAAGCATACCGGACAACAGTTTCATTGTCGTACTTTTACCTGCGCCGTTCGGACCGGCATAAGCCACGAATTCCCCCCTTGTGACCCGAAAGGAGACATCCTCCAGCGCCGCCACCGTCCTTTTCTGCTGCCTGAAAATACCTTTGATCCCCTCCTTTCTCTGCCATTGTGTAAATATTTTACTGACGGAGTCTGCAGTTACCACCGCCTGCTCAGGAGCGGTGTCCCCCTGAGACATATCTGTTAATTCCCTTTTTAACATAATATCGAAATCCTTTCTTAAAAAAATGTGTTGCCGTAAACGCCGTAAAAAGTGCGAATACGGCCGGATAAAAGTTTTCTAATGTTGTGGCCTTCCCCAGCAGGATCATTGTGGGAAACCATGCCATAAGGCCCGCCGGAAAAAGAGTCAGCAGGGGATACCTGATATACGCCGGCATACCGGACAGCGGAAAGGTCATGTTGCGCTCCACACTGTATATCACGGTGGTGGATATTTCCTCACACTGCACCGGCGCATAAAAGGCAAGGCTGGAAAACAGGTAAGAAAGGGACACCACAATCACCATGCTTAAGATCAGCAGAAGAACCAGCAGCCCCGGCCACCACCAGGTAAAAACCATCTCCAGGTTACACAGCGCCACAGCCAGCAGCACGATTCCCGAAAGGAAGGTGCTGGAGCCGGTAAAAGGAAAAATCCCCACCGTGAGCTGCACCCCATAGGGAAGGGGCATGATAAACATATGCTCCCATTGCCCTCTGCCGATAATCCTGCTGGGAAACAGGGCGTTACAGCCCCCCATCATGTTCAGAAAACCCATGACAATATTGCCGTATGCCAGCATAAACAGGACCTCAAACCGATCCATGCCGCCAATCCCGCCGAATTTCCATGCCAGCAGAAAGATTCCTGATACAGCCGATACATTGGAAATCAGGTCGGCAGCTATCACCAGGGCCATAAATTTCCCGTCCCGCATCAGGGATGCCAGATCCATCCGTGCATAAATCCCCAGAAGCCGAAAATATCTCTTGAACGTTATCCTGTTATCCACCAAAGCTCACCATCCTTTCTCTGGAGCGCCGAAACCAAACGACTGCGGCGGTCCACATTACAATATTCCAGAAAAGCTGCACCGGCAGAATTTCCGCCGCATCCCCGCTCCCCACATACAACGCCAGAAAGGCTCCTCCCAGACTGCCAAAGGGCTGATACCGGATCCAGCCGTCCATACCGAAGGGCAGGATTCTGAAAGGAATCACCGTCCCCGAAAAAAAGGATACAATAGCGCTCCGGATTACATAGGTAAGCCAGGACACATTGCGCAGCCTGACGGTAACGCAGTAAAAAATAAATTCAAAGGCAAATCCCAGCGATACGCTTAATAACAGCGCCGGAAGCGCCCAAAGGCTTTCCGGCAGAATCCGAATTCCGAAAGCCGGGGCCAGCAGCAGCATCGGCAGGGAAAACAGAAGCAGCATCGGCATCCATTCCCCCACCGTCCTTGCAATCACCTGCCCGAACACCGACATGGGACGGGTGAACATTTCCATGCTCCTGGTATCAAAATCCCAGTCTGACAGACAGGATTGCACGATCATCAGATCCGCCGCCAGCGCATTGATATAAGTATAGCTCATAAGCTGTGATACCGACATCTCCACCCTTGCTCCCCTCTCCGCCAGGGATCTCCAGATAAACAGCAGCGGCACCAGACAGGCCACCCTCATGATAATCTCCGGTACCAGGTATACCAGGCCTCCGTTTGTCTTGCTCCGCAAGGACATCCGGGCGGTTATTCCGTATTTTCCAAACATATTTCCTTCTCTCCTAGTATAATAATGATATAGCCACAAGAGCTATATAGTTAATAAGTTAC
>CAJTKW010000082.1 GCA_910577035.1 uncultured Acetatifactor sp. | reverse complement strand
CGTAATCACCCCGTCCTTAATCGTGATAATCCGCTGCGTTTCCTCCGCCAGTTCACCGGAATGGGTAATCAGAATAATCGTTTTTTTCTGCTCTTTGTTTAATTTATGAAATAAATCCATAATGATTCTTCCCGTCTCCGAATCAAGCGCTCCCGTCGGCTCATCCGTAAAATGTACCCTGCCCCCGCAATCCCTTGTAAACACTGGCTCTAACGGCATACAAAAGTGTGTATGGCGTTTTGTTTTTCCTGTCGTTTGCTGTAAAAAAAGCATGACCGCAGCCATACTTTCGACAATTTTTTTCTTCATTATATATGTGTGTGTTTATCCTGCCCCGAAACTCTGTGATCCCAGGCGTATTTCCATGCAGGATATGTACTCAAAAGTTCTTTGCCAATACCAACGACCAACAGGCATACTTTTGTGTATGTCGGCTGTCGGTTCTTACCTTTAAGGGCTATGTATTTTTACAGATTCCGGAGCAGCTCCCTGTTCTTCCGATCCAACGCCTTTTTCAGCTTTTCATTCTCCTGGCGCAGGGCATCCATTTCCTGCTGCATTGCCCGGATCTGTTTCTGCAGGGACAGGATCTCGTTGTTCATTGCCATGTCAAGTATGTTCTTCCTCGGATGGCTCACGCCGCCCTGCTGTTCCAGCACCTTGTCGAGTGTCTGGCGTACCGATGGGTTCTTGTAGAAAAAGCCTCTTGAAAGCCCTGTTTTTTCCATCAGCTTCGGGACTGTGACCTTTTCCCCCTCATCCATCAGTTCAAAGATGGCTTTCCTCGCCCTCTCAATCTTCTCATCGCTGGCTTTCCTGTTACATTCCAGCATCTTCTCGTATTTGTTCATATTCTTCCTCCCATCCGTCCAAATTCTGCAGGATGATCTCTGACAGCATATTCCTGACTTCCCGTGTCTCATCGGCCAGCGTCTGGTTGCTCATCTTCCTGTAATATTTCACGTTCTGGACGCTGCTGTGCCCCAGCAGCTTGGCTATGGTGAAATCGTCCAGATGCATCTCCGTCAGCTTCACCCCGTAATAGTGCCGGAACATATGGCTCCCGAAACCGAACAGCCTGCCATTGTCATCCCGCAGGTTTTCTTTATGGATCATTTCCACCACCTTGTTCTGCAGCCTGTTATACGGCAGGGGATTCTCCGGATTCTTATCGTCCACAAAGATGAATTTGGTCGGTCCATGCCGTTCCTCCGTATAAGCGATTGCCTTGCGGATCAGTTCTGCAAGATCGTGGCTCACCGGCTTTTCAAAAGTTTTTGTTTTCATCTGCCGTATCCTTATGATCGTTTCCCCGCCGCTGTCGTACAGGCAGTCCGTCTGGAGCGTCAGCGTGTCGGAGATCCGTGTGCCCAGCATCTGGTGTATGATCATTGCCCTGGCAATCTGTTCATCCAGCTTCACGGTCCCGGCATTCAGCCTCTGCAGTTCGCTGTCAGAGTATACTTTGAATTCCGGCTGGCGGGCCGGCGGGATGTCCCGGTTTAAGAACAGCAGCTCCAGGTTGGCATAGCCGCACACCTTGCCGATGCTCTCCAGGATGGCCCTGAGCCTGTTTAAGTCCGCATGGAAACTCTTGGTTTCTATATCCTCCGTTTTCAGGTATGTCAGGTATTCCTCCAGGACTTCCCTGCTGATATCCCGGCAGGACTGCACCTCTTTCTGCCTGGCGGCCAGGTATTCTGACAGCCGGCGCATTGCCGTCATCTCTTTCTGTACGCAGGCGATTGCTTCTTTCTGGAGGTTCAGGTATATGCCCTTTTTCAGTTCCTCCCGTATCCCAGGCTGTGATATTTTGGTGAAATTGACTGTCCTGTAATTCTTTATGGGGTTCGCCCTGACCGGGATATCCAGCCTTTCGATTTCCCATATATCCTTATCTGTCTCATCCCCCTGCATCCTTTTTTGCCCTGTGAATTCCAGTAACTGGATAAAATAACAGAGAAGCCTGCTCCTGCCTGTGCTCACGCTCCCGTATACCCCGTGCTTCTCGAAAGTCTGCGGGATGCCCTCTGACATCATCCATCCCTTAAACTGCCGCAGCCATGTTTCTGTGTCACGGTCGCCGAAGCTTTCCACACGCTTTGCTCGTTTCTGCAGGAAAATGCATACTTTTTTGAAAAACTGTCTCTCCCCATAAACGGTCATCAGGGACACGCTCCCTGCCCTGTGCAGGATGAATGCCGCAAATTCTTCCCGCATCTTATCTGCCGGGACGCCGCCCAGGTCATAGTGAGGGTCTTTCCCCATCCGTTTCCTCTGGATGTCCGTTGCCGCTTTATAGCTTTCCAGTCCTTTCAGGCTGATCCTGTTTTCCATCACTGCCGCTCCCTCCTTTCCTTATCTTCAGGCCGGCCGCAAGGCTGCCGTGCTCCTTAAAATATTTTTCGTTTGCTTTTTCTATCTTCCTTGGCATGTAGTCTATATACTGCTGGGTCATTTCCTCATAGACATGGCCCAGATAATCCCTCACGCCCTGCAGGGATACCCCGCTGTCGTAAAACAGAGTGGCTATGCCGTGGCGGTAGTCGTGGGACCTGAAAATGTATTCCCCTCCTTTTATGCCGTTTTTTTCACAGCATTCCTGCATCTTCAGCCGGAATGTGGCGCTCCTGTAGGCTTCGCCCTGGCTGTTCTGGAACGCATAATCATCCGGCCCTATCTGATGTTTTTTCAGGTATACCATCATCAGGCGGTACAGGGCGTATGGTATGGGTATCCGCTTATAACTCCGCATCTTCGTCTGGTAGACCTGTACCCATGCATCCTTTCCCTGTATGTAATAGGCATCCCCCTTCAGTATGCAGACCTCGCTGATGCGCAGGCCGATGCCCCACAGATGCAGGTACATCAGCCGGATGTCCTCCGGGAAACCGGGGAGCTTTTGCAGTATCTCAGCCCGGATTTCTGCATCCACGCTCCTGTCATTATGTTTCGGCACCACTTTTTTCAGGTAATAATCCACACAGAATGGCGCCCTCTCAATGTACCCCCTTGCGATCAGGAAGTTGAAAAAATGCTGTATGCTCATGACCTGCGCATTATAGGATTTCGGCTGGAGTCCCTTGTCCGCCAGTTTCAGGAAGTATTCCTCCATCTGCTTCCCTGTGGCCTGGCAGATATCTTCCCGCCCTGCCTCTGACAGGAAGTTCCTTACCCATATCATCTCTGTCCGCAGGACGCTGATTGACAGGTTCGTGACCCCTATCCCATAACGCATGTATTTCTTCAGAAGTTCCCGGTTTCCCTTGTGCGTAACCTCCAAAAACGACATAGCCTTTACCGGTTTTGCTGGGTTCAGGCGTTCCGGCTGTATGTGCAGGCGTTCCATGTACCACACATTTGCATCCCAGCAAATTTCGGCAGCCTGCATAAAAAGCGCCTTCCTGCATAGGTCGATGATGCCGTATGCCGCTCCTTTTTCCCCGGATGCCTGCATGGTTTCCTCAAATTCTTCCGCCTGCACAAGTTCAATCCCGTCAATGCTGGCAATCTTCCTGTCAATGCAGAAACCGTACAGTTCTTTAAGCCTGCGGAGATGAACCTGTAGCTGGTCCCCATTATAATTCCCGATGACATAATGCAGGCTGGCAAAAATCTGTCGTTTCATCTTCTCCGGCGCTTTCTGCCCGAAATCCCATGCCAGCCTGCCCTTGTTGGCGGCATCGATGAACCGCTCCGCAATCTCCGGGTCCGGATGGTATGGCAGGAACAGGATTCCGTTTCCGTATTCTGCCGTGGGCCTTCCCCTTTCCCGTACCGCCCTCACCTGCTCTTTGATGGAGTGCAGCTTGACCAGGTCCATGGCCTTCAGGTATGCCATGTATGCCGTGGATCGGAACTGCCCTTTCAGGAACTGCTCATATGCTGCCCTTGCCGGGTAGTCCAAATCACAGATATGCCAGATTCCCCTGCCCTCCATGAATGCCCTGAGTTTATTGCGGTGTGTGGGGAGTATCTCTGTGCATTCCGCAAGCTCCCTCTCCAGCTGTTCCTGTAATTGTCCTGTGTCCTCCTGCGGCGCCGCCTGCAGGTATTGGTATGCCTGCATACCCACCACCCTTTCCTATGGCATCTTCCCGATGCCGTAATTTACGGAATGCTTCTCATAGAACTCCCGGCTCGCCTCCAGCAGCTTGTCGTCCAGGATGCCCAGGTATTTGATCGTGGTATCCAGGTGCTTATGCCCAAGGGCCTGGCTGATCAGTTCCAGCGGCCAGCCTGCATTCCATCTTGTGACTGCGAAATACCTCCGCAGCATGTGCGGCGTCAGTTCCGTCCCTGTCTTTTCCGCCACCCGATCCAGCATGGCGTAGACGCTGTCCACTTTCAGCGGCTGCCCCGCGGTATCGCCGGAGACGTTGATGAACAGGTAATCCTGGTGCTGGAGGAGTTCCCTGTACTCGGCGAGGTATCCCATCAGGAATTCAAAGGCATCATCGCTGATCTTGGCTTTCCGGTACTCCGCATTCTTTGCGCGGGCATCGTTCTCGTTGTCGTCGCGGAAGTACACACCGATGGTATGTCTCCCATAGTCGATGTCCCTTGCATAGTACACTCCCAGGATCTCCCCGATGCGGAACCCGGTCTCTGCGATCAGCAGGAGGAGCAGCTGGTCCCGGCTGTTGGTGCATGCCTGCAGGGCGGCGATGATTTCTTCTTCGCCTGCCGCCCTCACATTCCGTTCCTCCGCTTTCATGTAGCCGCCGAAAGACCTGCACCGCAGCGTCCTCTTGACGCCTGCCGCATTCGGCACCGTGATCTGGCTGTAGGAAAGCACCCGCAGGCTCGGCGCATATCCGCATTCCGACATAAAAAGATAGAACCCGAACACATCCTTTAAGTATGCGTTGCAGGTCCCATTGTCGGCATCCCCTGTTTTCTTTTTTTCTGTATGGCATCCCTCTTTCAGCCAGTACAGGAACTGCGTGAAATGGCTGCTCTGTTCCTCATACCCCATGCCGCAGACCGTCTGGAAGTCCAGGCCCTTTTCCGCCAGGTATTCCAGGTAACAGCAGATGGAAAAAGCGTACCTCTTTACCGTGTTCGGGGAAAGGTTTGCCTTTATCTTGTGTTTCAGATACTTGCTCGGAAGCAGGGCGATGTCCAGCGTCTCCCCGTCCATGATATAGAAATACTTTGTCGTGCCCTCGACCGCTGTCTCCACCGTATACCGTTTCATCCGCTTCCGCCTCCTTCCCTGACGCCATACACAGTATACTGTGTAGGCGTGATGTTATCCATATCCATACCCAACAAACATTTCTGCCCCAAATATGGCAGGACCGACAAAAGGGTGTCAGTCAGTCTGATAGCTCCCTGCCACGCTGACCGCTATGCCAGCCACCACATAGATGGCGGCCAGAAAAAGTATGATAAACACTGCCGTTCCAATGATCCACGCCATGTCCTTCCCTCCCTTCGGTTCCAATATGTTTCTTTCTGTCTGTGATCCTGTTTTCCATGTCCTGTGGGGTTCCACCCTCAGATCTGCATGGACTGTGCCATGCCTCCCGTTTCCGCCATCTGGGGGACCTGGCTGCCGGAGAACATGTCAGCCAGGAATTTCCTGCCGCCCAATTCGCAGGCCAGCTGGAACGCCTCGTTGAAGCCGCCGCATTTCCTCTCCGCCCCCGGCCTGAACAGCGCCTCCCCGATATGGGGGATGGCTCCCTCATAATTCCCGACCTGCAGCGTCCCGTCCTGGGTGATGCGCATATAGATCCCGGATTCCCCGCCGCTGTAATAGAGGCAGCCGCGCCCGTTCATCCGTGTCACCGCATCCTCCACCCACATGTGCCGGCTGCTGGATGTCACCGCCTGCCAGTGTTCAAATTCCCTCTGCTCCATGCCTGCCTCCTTTTTTCTGCCTATATCAGTTCCATCGGCCCGGTCAGCGGGGAATACACCTGTAGGCCGCAGCCCTCCGCCAACGCCTTAAGCTGCGCCATCTGCATGGACGAATGCGTCAGGCAGCGGCGGCTGGTTACCAGCAGGATATCAACCTCCCCCCTAGTGGCGGCATCCACAAAACGCCGAAAGCCGCTGCGCTCCCACAGCGGCTTCCTCCCGATGTCGCTGGAGCTGCCTGCAATTTCAAATTCCATCTGCTCCGCATATCCACAGAGCAGCTGTCGCTGTTTCTTTAATGCGTCATTTTCATCCTCCGGTGCATCGATTGAGCAATATGCCCATGCCCGTTTCCTGCTTTCCATAAGCCGTTCCCCCTTTCTGTCCGGCATCCGTTTGCCGGAGGGCCTCTAATCTCCCTCTTTCCTTGCCTGCGGTTCCGGTTCCTCCTGGGGGAAAAGTATCCCCTCCAGCCCGAGGCTGACCGCTATGGCATGGTCCACATCCTGCATGGTCGCCCTGCCCGCCCGGCCTATGTATTCCTTCAGCCTGGCACGGTCAATGGTGCGCACCTGCTCCAGCAGGACGGTGGATTCCTGTTCCAGCCCGCAGGGGCTGTCCTCCAGCCTGATGTGGGTGGGGAGCGGTTTCTTCCCCTGCCTGCTGGTAATGGCCGCCGCGATCACCGTGGGGCTGTGCCGGTTCCCCATGTCATTCTGTATGATCAGCACAGGCCGCGTGCCGCCCTGCTCGCTCCCGACCACCGGTGCCAGGTCGGCATAATAAATGTCGCCCCTCCTGATGCCCATGTCCGTTTCCTCCTTTCTGGCAGGATACCTCCCTGCCCTTATCCAAGTTCCATGCCGTATTCCGCCATGGTCACTGCCCTGTCCTCCGCCGCAAAATATGCATCTGCCTGCTTCCTGTCAAGCTGGAGGATTTCCCCGGCTGCTATCTCCCCGGTCTGGATTTTTGCCAGCCGGTTAAAGATCTTCGTGCGCATCCCCGGCTCCGGTCTGCCGTTGATAAAGCCCCCGCTGATGTCAAGGAAGGGCCTGTCCGCGATGTCTGTGACAGTTATCCTGTATGCGTCACGGTGGCTGCTGATAAAATCCGCCAGGTTCTCAGGCGTTGTGGCAATCAGGTATTCCCCCGTGGGAGTCCCTTCACCCATTGTACCAACGTCTGACGGATACACATAGGCATAGCCCATCCGCTCCGTATCCATAATCTTTCCCATCATGTCTATGGTTTTCTGATCCATGCATTCCCTCCTGTGAAAACATCTGCTTTCAAACATCATTTTTATATTTTCATGACACAAGGACGGCGGCAGCTCCCGGTGCTGCCGTTTGGATACATCCTCCCGGCTCCCCGGCTGTCTGCCGCCGTAGTTTCTATCATGAAGGCATTTCCCCTCCGGGGAATTCCCCGGCCCGGAAAATGCCTGTCCTTCGTCTTTTATTTCTATATGCCCCTGTTCGACACTACTCCCCGGAGCGGGCGCAGGATGCGCCCATAGGCAGCAGGCAAAGACCGGCCCTGGCTTAAGGCCGTCATGGGATTCGCACCCCTCCGAGGATCTCTCCGGGCCGCCCTCATTGCGTGATCCCGCTCCTGCGGGGCTGTGACTGGACGGAAGTATCATTATAGGCTGTCCATTTCATGGCAAACGGCCCGCCACAGGCCGCCTTGGGACGGGCATTTGCCGCTCTGCACCTTTGATGTCATCTTTTTGACAGGTTTTGCCCTGCAGGTGGTCCTGGCGTGCCCTCCGCTCCGCTTTGCTCTTTCAAGCTGGACAGCTAACGTATCTATGCTGCTGGATATGACCGCCTGGCGGCGGTATTTTTCAATGGGCAGAGGGGAGGAAAAATTCCCCTCTACTTACTTCCACGTTGGCAGGGCGTTTTGCACACCCTGAAATCAAAAATTTTCCAAAAAATTTTTCAGTTTCCCCAGGATGCGGTTCTTCCGCTTGTGTATGGCATTGCGGTATATCCCCATGTCCGCTGCCGCTTCCCGCTCGGTCTGGCCTTGGAAAAACAGGCGGTCTATCAGCTCCCGCTCATCATCAGAGAGCAGGGAGAGCGCTTTATGTAACTGCGCGTACTGGATCTTCCGCAGCACAGTTTCCTCCACGCTCTCGGTTTCCCCGGCAAACTGCACCTCTTGGTCTGCCAGCCGTTCCAGGGAATCCTCCCTGCTGGGTATGGTGGTTATGGTCTGGTCCTCCTGGCTTACGATGGTCTGCTCCATCTTCAGGTCATATTCCTGGTACTGCATTTTTCTTTCTGTGGTTTTAAGCAGGCTGATCACTTCCCCGCCCGCATCCGGATACATCTTCCTGTAATCCGGGATTCTGTATGCCTTTGCCATAGGCTTGTCCTCCTTCATTTCCGAATTTCTTAAAAACGAAGGACAGGCGGCGGGCCGCGGCAGTTTTTCCTGACATAAAAAGAGCGCAGACCCTTTTTGCAGGGTGCGCTCTTTTGTAAAATTATAGGGCTTTCTATATAATCAGGTGGGGGAATGGGGCATTTTGTCGGGCATAAAAATACCGCAGTTCCTTGGTGAACTGCGGTGTGTATGGAGAGTGTATAATATTCTACTTTATACGGCATCGACTCCATATTATCCCCTTTCCGGGGATATTCGGTTTCCTAGCACCTCTTTTCCCCTTGGTAATCTGCCAATAGGGATATTATAGAATACACAAATGTAAGTTAAGTGTATATAAAGTGTAGAACTGATGTAAAATATCGCAAATTATGACACGGAAGAACGCATTTTGACAAATAAGTTGTATTTTTATAGTCTTTGCGCGATAAAAGCATATAATACTGACACTATATATTATAATTTTTAATAGATATCTCTTATAAAGTTTAAAACAAGTCTTTTCCTTTTGATTTATAAAACATTCTAAATTAGGGTAAATCTTGCATTTGTGTATGAAAATTGATATAATGTAATTGTAAGAACTCTTAGACAATTTTATTGTCAAAATTGATGTACATAAAATCGAATGTTATTAAAGAAAGGATACAATGAAATACCTAATAGATATCATAGCACTAGTTTTATTATACACCTTTGTTTTTTTCAGAAAATGGAAATTAAAAGGCAAAGATGTACTGCTCGTCAATACGCTGATGTATGTATATTTGTCCTTTGTACTTTACTTCACCCTCATGCCTGTCATAACATCTCTACCGTTCATTCTGAACCATCCGTACAAACTTATGAATATGGTTCCGTTTGTAGATGTTTTAACAGGACGCGGGGATTTCGTGCGGCAGATTTTGTTGAATGTTATTATGATGCTACCGTTTGGTTTTTTGTTCCCTATGACGCATGATCCCGCCGTCGGATTTTGCAGGACGGTTTTCTTTTGCTTTTTTATTAGTTTAGGTATTGAATTACTACAACCGCTTATTAACGGTTTTCGTTCTGCAGACATCACGGATTTAATTACAAATGTAATCGGCGGAATGGTCGGTTATGTTCTTTATATTGTTTTTAGGCCGATTACATCATGGGTTTTAGCTCATTTTAGGAAGTAAAAAATCCTGTGCGCCTAACAAAAATTATATATGCCTTATCAGGACAAGATTGAGATATGTCTTGCATTTTTCTGTAAAAAATGTATATAACAATCAATTATTCACATAAATACTTATCTTGGACAGCGATTTTTTATAAAGATTTGCAAATTGGATCTGACAATGGGCAAAAAAGAAACCTAGACTGCATGTTTCAAAATCCTGCTGTTTGTAATTTGTTATTCCTCTGATGCCACTTCAAAACAGTACCCGACTTCTCTGACACAGCGGATAGTAAATGAGGCATCCGGCATCGCTCGATACAGTTTCCCTCGCAGGTTCTTGATCTGGCATTTCACTGCATTGTTCTCACTACCGAATGCCTCATCTCCCCATACCTTATGATATATCTGCTCATAAGTGAGAACCTGCCCCTTATTCATTACCAGAAAGCAGAAGAGATCATACTCTTTTGCAATAAGGCTGATCTCCTGCCGACCACGGTATATCTTTCTGCGACTTGGATAAATCTCCAACCCTGATACTGACAGTATCGATTCGTCATTCATTTGTATATATTCAAAATTTGGGTGATGTTTTAAGATTGCCAGCATCTCATCAAAAACCGAAGTATCCTTTCCATTAAACTCAATTATCATTATTCGTCCGATACTATCGCCCTCTTTTCCCTATGCATTTTAGGATGTCTATTAGCGTTCAACAATAAGCACCCCCTTTTAATTATTTGTAATTCATAATTTTCTTCCTCTGCACATCGTACTATGCAACATGATACATCACTTTCGTAAAAACTTTCATGTGCTAAAAAGAAAGCGGCATTATCATATATGAATGTAAATGCGTACCAGGAAACCATTTCTTTGATGTCATTAATATACACACAGTCACTATGTCATCCAAACCAAGACCATACTGGCTGTCATAATATTTGCTATCAGCCTCTCAGTAAATGCATTAACATCTTCAAGCATCCTGTAGACTCACGGGAATAATCTTTCCTGCAGTAAATTCAAAAATATAATCTGACAATTCCTCAATATCACCAGCAATATGGCTTGTAAGCAAAATAAGTCTGTCCGGAGACTTTAATTCTAAAAGTAATTGTTTTATTTGCGCCACACCCTGTTTATCTAATCCATTAAATGGTTCATCTAAAATAAGGATCTTTTGTTTTTCCATAATTGCCTGAGCTATAGCAAGTCTCTGACGCATACCTAAAGAAAAATTTTTAACTTTTTCATTATTGTCAAGCTCCAGTCCCACCATTTCCAATGCAGTTCTTATTTCCTCATCGTTTATGATGTTCTTTATTTGGGCTAAATATTTCAAATTATCATATTGTGTATAGTTTTCTATGAATCCTGGCTTTTCAATGAGGACACCCAAATCAGGCAAAAAATCAATATCCTTACCAATAACTTGATCATTTAAGACAACAGTTCCACTATCAGCTTTCAAGAAGCCGCAAATAGTTTTAAAAAATACCGATTTCCCTGATCCGTTTGGTCCTATAAAACCATATATATTTCCGAATTCCAATTCCAGATCAACATTATCAATTATTACCTTTTTCTTGAATTTTTTTGACAATCCGCTTATTTTCAACATATGTTTACTCTCCTTTTTCTAATTAAAGCACCATAAAAAATTGCAATACACAAATCCATACCTGCAATCAATAACAATATCTTTACGAAACCAATACGACTTCTGAGAACTAAGAATCTAACAGTTGACATTGCAGGTAAAATTGGTATGGGCAAAAATGTGTTTAATATATATACTGCAATTATATATAAAAAACTGTTTTCTATCGAATAGCAATCGTTTGCAATAATATATAAAATCATAATTCCTAAAAAGCCCAAATCGTCTACTGCTAAATAGAAAAGACTTGATGCGGTCTGCTCTAAATAAAATCCCGAAAAACAATAGTATACAATGTGAGAGATAGTAAGCAGGATTTCCCCCAAAATAATAACCACCGCCGAATAAGCATATATAAATTTCTTATAATTAGTTGTCCTCGAAAGAATATAGATCATTATATCACAAGATAATTTATCAACAATTTTCCCTACGGCAATAAATACAATCGATACATTTAAAAGCTTTAATAAGACAGTACTGAAACCCCAAAAATAAATATCGTTTCCTCCTTGCCAGAAAATACTGCCGCTTTCTTCGTTAAGTTGAACACCTGTAAAATTTGCATAAATAAAATCTACCAAAGCAAAAAGTATAATGGAAAATAAAATATCTTTTTTAAACTCTTTAACGATTATTTTAAAGAGCGTCAACACTTTCATTCTCTAAAAACTCCCATCTCTTAGAAAAATAATTAATTGTAATCCAGATATACAGCACTAAGTATCCAATCAAGTGAATATTAAAAAAGACAACGGAGTCCCATAAATTAACACCATCAATTGAAAAAACATAACTTTCACCAGCCGAAAAATCTAATATTGGTATGTATTGTCCTTTTATTCTTAAAACCTCCATTGGAGATGTAAATATAAGATAAAGGAGAAATGGTAATACGCAAACACTTCCTCCCCTTTTTTGGAGATTCGGATATGCAAACCTAATGGTATAAATTATATACTGAATTAGCAATCCAAGCAATATATATCGAATCAATAGAAAGAAAAATGTTATAATCAATTCTGGACTAACAAGTGATACACCTTTTATCAGCAAAAAAAATATTGGCGTGGATAATACTATACAAGTAGATATGCAAGTAGATATTGCCAATATAACGCAATCTTCAAAGATCATTCTGCGTTTACTGCACGTTCTCGAAATACAACTGTAGTATGTAGAGAAAACACTTGACTTATGCTGAATCACCATAATAGGAATACAAATAAACCACAAAAAAAGATCCTTTTTCAAAAGGCTAAAATAACCAGAAATAGTAGTGAATTTATTGATATACATGTAAATAATCAAAAAAAAGACTTGAAGAAATATCATCAAATATATTAATGGCGATGTGTAAATCAGTCTTAACTTATTTTTTATAAAACGAAACCGTTTCATATACATCAATTTCCTCTTTTTTGGTAGATCTTCTCCGAAACCATCAATAATATCAAACCAACAATAACATATATACCTATCAAAACACAATATCCGCTAATACGAAATGCCCCTTGATATGGCCGCATAACCACATTGGGTTGCAATGCTGTTGGTAAAACCATATCCAATACCCCTACTATTATAAAAGGTGTTACGATTACAGCGATCTTGTTTTTAAAAAAAGACGTTACTCCTATAGCAAAAATCAAAAAACCAAAATAGTATATAATATGTGAAATAAAAACTAAAGCAAAATACAACATAGGATTTTCTATAAAATAGTCTTCTTTAAAAGATACTATTCCCTGCACAAATTCAAGAGCTGTATCATGTTGTGTTAATAAACCAGTAACAACCGCAAAAAGCATCTCAGAAAAAGCCAATAATGCTGTGCCAGATAACGCAATAGCAAATGTTTTGTGTATAATATACTTCAAATTTCCTTTTCTGCCAACACAAAAATATCTAAAACGATTTGTTTTCTCTAATAAATATGTACTTAGATATGGCGCAACAAGTATCACTGGTGCCAATGCCTGTATCATATAATATGAACTTTCCCACACTCTGTACATGTTTCCATAATATTTTTTATAAAATATAATATCATCTATGTTTTGTATATCTTGGGCAGAATCTATTTTCAATGCCGTTCTCCAGCCGCCATAATATGCATTTATAATCATCAATCCAACAACTGCAACGATAAGAATAATATTAGATTTTTTAAGCAAAGCTCTTTTTAATTCACTTCTCATAATAATGCCACCTACTTAATTTAAAAGAATGTTGGGATTAAATAAACATTGTTACTAAATACGATTTAGGTGTTATTTTAGTAGGAATCAATATTCCATGTGCCCTGCGTATTTGCCGAAGAATTCCATGCACCGCTGTCTCTCTTTACACGAAGTCTATACTTCTTATTCTGAACGGTTGTATTGCGTTCAAATTCACGAGTCGCAAAAGTACCTTCTGCGGAAAATGCAACTACTCTGGATTCATCATTTGAGTTTACAATATCATATGTAAATGTTGCATCACTCGGTTCAACATATGTGCATTCCACAACAGGATTTTCATCTGCAGAATACTTATATGCCTCAGAAGAATACTTCCACGGGCTAAACATGCCGGATGTCAAATCGAAAGAAAACTTTGTATTATATGCATATGCTGTAGCAGTACATGCAAATACGAATGTGAACACCAGCGCCACTTTTGTAAATTTTTTAATAACATTTTTCATTACATCATTCCCTCTCTTTCACAAACAAAACAACTAATCCCAACATTCATTTGTTGAGATATAATATACTACTTGTGTCCGATAATGTCAAGTTGTATTTAGTTGTTGTCTCCATTATCTTTGTCACAGTCTGTCTACATCATCACGATTATATTTATATAGTTAATATTATCTGCTTTGCAAGATAATACAACTCCCCAAACCTGTCAGCAGAAAACTCATCTCTTGACAGGTTAATTAGGTCATACAGTCCTCTTTATCCTTGTCCAACCAGCATACCCGTGAGCAGAGGAAATCTGTCAATCCTCATGGTTAGAACTATATTCTCAATTCCGATAGAGTGATATTTCATACTTTGGCTCGGATGGATATCCACCTCCCCCATTTTAACAAATATCCAGCTTTCTTTATAGTATAGCATATTTATATGATGTCCGCAATAATTCATGTTTGCTGATTAGGGCTTCAAATATCTATAATTACTGACTTTAAAACCAATACTTGCAAAAAATGTTGTATTTTTCAAATTTGTTTTGAATTAGTGAACTGGTACCTTTGTGTCTTTTTTAATGGTTTCACCAATACATTTTACACACATCGTAAAATGCCGCCTAAAATTGCTTAACCAGCATACTAATTCTTTTTTCACTTAGTAGTTGCTTTTCCCCCGTTTCAGAGTTAACATACACCAACCACGAGAAAAGGAGGCGTTTTTTATGGACAAACAATCTACACTTTACCAGCTGATGGGTATGCGCATGAATGGCGTCATGAACGGGATCACACAGCGGGATGAGGATTACCAGGCACTGCTCCGGTCGGTTGATGAATACTCGGATAAGCTGGAGGCGATGCATCTTTCGGCGGATGCCATGAAGCTGGTCGACCGCTATGTGAGCGGATACAACGCCATTGGGAGCCGCTACGGGATGCTGTCATACCTGCTGGGCTTTTCCGACTGCCGGGAGCTGCTCTTAGATCCGGCACAGCCCAGAAAGGAGGCGCTGACAGATGGACTCTTATAACCTTTCCTACACCCTCGATCCTGAACAGTGCAAAACCCTTTCCGGTCTTGCCAGACGGTGCAGGGATATCAACGGCTGGGGGCCGCAGGAGCTGCTCCAGTATGCCGCCACGGCCAATTCACAGGCGGAGATAGACCTGAAACTGGATTTTTTGCAGGATGCGGTCGCACACTTGGAAACCGTGGAACACATGCAGGCTGAAAAAGACAGGGTGCGCATCACGGAGGAAGAGCGGGCAGTCTGCAGCAGGATTGCCGATGCCTTTGCGGAAATGTACAGCCTGGACCTCATGGTGCTGGACGCCGGGCAGTACGGCTTTGTAAAACTGCAGGATTACAGTTACCCTTTCGGTTTTGAGGAGGCCGGCATCTTCACCTCCGGCAGGGACCTGTTTGACGACCTCTGGGGCGAATGGTATTCCCTGCGGCTCCTTGCACTCACGAAAGGCACACCCCTGGCCGATCTGGACTACCAGGACATGTTCCGCTGTCTGCCGGAAAATCAGCAAAAAGAGATCCTTGACAAACGGGAATATTTCCTTGGCCTGTCCGGGATCAGCCTTTGATGAGGCCCCATGAACAAGGCAGAACGGATTAAACAGGGCAGTTCCCCCATCATCGGCCAGAACATCCGCCGCCTGCGGGAACAGAAACGCCTGCGCAATTCAGACCTGGTGGCAAAGCTGCAGCTGGAAGGCATCCCCATCAGCACCAGCTCCCTCAGCAAGATCGAGCAGGGGGCCTGCAACCCTACCACCGCACAGCTGGTTGCCCTCCGGGAAATACTGGGGTGCGATTACGGCGACTTCTTCAGCCCCTGCTGAGTCCATCCCCTGCCCTGGTTTTCCAATCTCCCAGACTGTCCTGTAACTGCATATTCTTTCTCTGCCGGTAAAAACTTTCTTAGGGTGATACCTTCACCGCTTGTGTCATCATGGCATATCCCTTATGCCGCCAGGAGGGCGCACTTCCCCCCTGGCGGCATTTCTTTTTTGATTTCAGCCGCCTTTCAGGGTAAAGAGCAGGCTGCTCCGTCCGCCGTTCTCCCGCCAGCGCTGTTCTTTTGTGACAAGCCCTGCCCGCACCAGGTCGTCAATGGCCCTTTCCACCGTCCTGCGCGAAAGCTGCAGCTCCTTCGCAACCGTGCTGATGGCAGGGTAACACTGTCCCTCTTTGTTGCTGCGGTCTTTCAGGTACATATACACCGCCTTTGCCCGGTGCGGCAGCTCTTTTGCATAGATCTCCGTAAAATATCCCATAGGCGCCCCCTAATCTGTCCGCAGGGGCATGCGCCTGGGCAGGCGCGAGTGCTCTTTCTCCTGGAGTGCAGGCGTATGGCCCTGGCCGCCCGTCCGGACCGCGCCTGGCGGCAGGGGCGGCTCCCCAGGTTCCCCATCCTCCATTTCCTCATCCTCACGGCGGCGCAGGATCTCCTGTTCCAGTTCAAAGCGGTCAGCATAGAATACCTCCCTTGCCGCCCTCTCCGGCACCTCATAAGCCTCCCCGAATACGATCCCCCATTTTAAGAACAGCGGGAGCCTTGTCTGCATGGGGCAGCACCCGGTCTTGGCAAGGATGAAATGCCCTTTGGGGAGCGTCTTTAACTCGTCCGGGGACATCAGCGGCCGGCTCATCATCTGCAGGCTCTGGCTGGGGTCGTTCTTCCCCCTGGAGATGGAGCCGGACAGCACCGTCCTGTTCCCCAGGGCTTTGGAGAGGATGTCCGCGCTCTCCGAGTTGGGCGCAAAACCGCCGAAGAGGATGTCCTGGCAGTTGTCGGTGATGATGCTGGAGCCTTCCTTCCCGTAGTTCTTCTGCAGCTGTGCAAAGCTCTGGATGATGGGCACCATACTGATCCGCCTGGAACGGCCTGCGGAGAACATCATCTCCATGGACTCGATCTTTGGTATGGTCCCGATCTCATCCGCAAACACCATGACCCGGTTCGGCAGCTTTCCCCCATGCTCGTCCGCAATGGAAAGCATTTCCCGGTAGAGCTGCTGGAGGAATAAGGACACCATGAAATACTTTGTGTTGTCTTCCTCCGGCAGCACGATGAAGATCGCCGCCTTGGTGGTGCAGAAAGTTTCCGTGTCCAGGGTGCTGTCAAAGCACAGGATCTGCTCCA
>CAJTKW010000081.1:15566-17018 GCA_910577035.1 uncultured Acetatifactor sp. | reverse complement strand
TCGTCCAAGGCTTTTGTTGCAAATTTTTCGGGACATTTTCAAAAATGCTTGACACACCTTTTTACATCTTTTCCGGGGCGGAGAATCCCAGCACATGGATACAGGTCTCCAGCACGTCCCTGGTCAGCAGGAGCAGGGCAATCAGACCCTCCCTTTTTTCCCTGTTTTCCTCTGCCAATATCTTTGTCTCATGATAAAAGTGGTTAAAGGCATTGGCCAGTTCATAAATATATGCACATACCCTGTGAGGCGCCGTCTCCTCCGCCGCACTCTGCATCATGGCATGAAACTGCACCAGCGTCATCATCAGGGCCTTCTCCGACTCGCCTGAGGCCTCCTGCAGGGTAAGCCCCGCCAATTCTCCCCCCTGCTCCTTATATTTTGCAAGGATGGACTTGATGCGCACAATGGTATACAGAATATAGGGACCGGTGTCTCCCTCAAAGGAGGTAAATTTATCCGGATCAAAAATATAATCCTTGGAGGCCTGGTTGGACAGATCCCCGTAAAGCAGCGCGGATACCGCCACCTGGTCGGCCACCTCCCTGGCCTCTTCCTCGGACATTTCCCGCCCTTCCCTGATTTTCCTGTACATTTCGTCCTTTGTTTCCTGAATCAGGGTCTCCAGGCGCATGACGCCCCCGTCCCTGGTCTTAAAGGGCTTGCCGTCCTTACCGTTCACCGTGCCGAAGCCGATCCACTTCAGCTCCGTCTCCGGCCCCACCAGCTTCGTCTTGCGGGCACAGCGGAATACCTGGTCGAAATAGAGATCCTGGCGCTTGTCCGTCAGATAGATGATCTGATCCGGATGGTACAGGCGCATACGCTCCAGGATGGTGGCAAGGTCCGTGGTATTGTACAGGGAAGCCCCGTCGGATTTTAAGATCATGCAGGGCGGCACCTCCTTGGTATCCGTCTCCTCCTTTACATCCACCACCAGGGCGCCCTCACTGATATGGGCATAACCGCCCTCCTTCATGTACTCCACCATTTCCGGGATCAGATACTGTACGTCGCTCTCTCCCTTCCACAGGTCAAATTCCACATTCAGGCTGCAGTAATTCTTTCTCAGATCCGCCACGGATACATCCATCATATGCTGCCAGAGGGCGCGGTAGCCCGGCACTCCTTCCTGAAGCTTGCGGGTAGCGTCCATGGCCTGTGCCTTATACTCCGGATCTTCCTTGGATCTGGCGCTGGAGGCAGGATAAATCTCCTCCAGCTCGGAAATGGTAAAGGGGGCCTCCTGCGGATACTCTCCCGTATAGCCTTCGTCAAAATAAACCAGATCCGGCTGTTTCTCCCTGATTCCCACGATAACAAGCCCCATCTGCAGTCCCCAGTCCCCCAGATGAGCGTCTCCGATGACTTCATGGCCCACATAACGGCTGATACGCTTAATGCTCTCCCCGATGACGGCAGAGCGCAGATGTCCCACATGAAGGGGCTTGG
>CAJTKW010000081.1:0-15536 GCA_910577035.1 uncultured Acetatifactor sp. | reverse complement strand
CCCCGCCATAATCGATCACGATCTTCTTTGCCTTTTCCGGCTTCTCCAGGCCGAACTTCGGAGCCGCCGCCATCTCCCTGACTACCTTCAGCAGATATTCCTCAGACAGCTTCAGATTTAAGAAGCCGGGAGCCACTGCCGCCGCCTCCCTGAATACTTTGCTGTCCTTTAATTTCTCCGCCACCTCTCCTACAATGGCAACAGGAGGCTTGTGGTACAGCTTTGCTCCCCCCATGGCGCCGTTACACTGATATTCGCACAGATCGGGACGGTTGGAAACCGTGACCCTGCCCAGCGTGCCGTCATAGCCTGCCGCCTCAAAGGCCTTTCCCATTTCCTCCGACAACAGATCCAAAAACTTTTTCATTCTGCCCCTCCCCTTTTCCCAGTCAAACTATTATTGATACTGCTTTGCTCTTACGGTAGACAGCCCTCCGGCCGTTTCCTGCCATTATACCGTAACTCCCTGCTCTTTGCAAGACTTTATGGCAGACAGGTTCTACTCGGCAAGACCTGCAAGATCGGCAAGACCTGGGGCGGGCTCCGCTTCCCGCACGCTGAAAGCACAGCCGCAGTAATTCTGCCGGTAAAGCCCGTATTCCGCCGACAGCTCAATGGATCTTTTGTATCCGTCCTTCTTCTTGAAATCCGAGGGCAGCCAGAAAACGCCGTATTCCGCCGACAGCGCCTGGCCGATTTCATTGAGCTTTGCCGCATTCTTTAAGGGGCTGATGGACAAAGTAGTACAGAAAAAGTCATATTTTTCTTCCTTCGCCCGCCGAACCGTCTCCCGCAGCCGCAGCTCATAGCAGCGAAAGCACCTCTCCCCGCCCTCCGGGCAGCCCTCCAGCCCCCGGACTGCCTCCAGGAAACGCTCCGGCTCGTAATCACCCTCCTTTATCTGAATGCAATATCCCTTTTGCTCCCTGTTATAGGCCTCTATCAGCCTCTTTTGCTCTGCCGCCCGTTTGCGGTACTCCTCCGTGAAGGAAATATTAGGATTATAATAAAATACCGTAATCCTGAAATATCTGCACAGATACTCCAGCACATAGCTTGAACAGGGGGCACAGCAGCTATGCAGGAAAAGCGTGGGCACGGTTTCTCTCCCCGCTCCACGCTCTTCCTGCACAGTCAACAGCTTATCCAGCTCTTTCTGATAATTGATCTGATTCATCTCTATCGCTTCCCGCTTCCCCGGGTATTCGCCCGTATCCTTTGTCTCTCTGAATGAATCCCTTCTTTTCCGGTCTTACCGTCAGCTCTTCCGGCTGATCGCATCCTCATACCGCTTTGCCGCCTTGCGCCAGTTAATCAGGTCAAACCAACCTTCCGCATAGTCCGGGCGTCTGTTCTGGTACTGGAGGTAATAGGCATGCTCCCACACGTCCAACGGCAGAATCGGCGTGTACTCCTCCAGATCCGGTACATCCTGATTGGCCGTCTGGAGGACGGAAAGCTTTCCCTTGTCATCCGTCACCAGCCATGCCCAGCCGGAACCGAATTTACTCACTCCGGCCTGTTTCATTTGATCCTTCCATTGCCGATAGGAACCGAAGTCCCGTTCAATGGCCTCCGCCAGCGCTCCCTCCGGCTCCTGGCCCGCAGGACTGCGCATGGAATCGAAATACAGCTCATGGTTAAACACTCCCCCGCCGTTATTGCGGATGGGGGTCTGCACCTGGGACGGCAGCCTCTCGATACCGCTTAGGAGCTCCTTTAAGCTTTTCTTCTGCAGCTCCGGGTAATCCGAAAGCGCGCTGTTCAAATTATCCACGTAGGTCTTATAGTGCTTGTCATGGTGAAAATGCAGGGTCTCCTCGTCCAGCACCGGCATCAGTGCATCGTATTCATAGGGCAGGGGACGCACAATAAAAGGGTAAGTTTCAGCGTTCATATGATTCCTCCATTCTGACATCCGTTATTTTTCGTTTCAGGAATATTATATGCCGCTTTTACATTTTCCAAACCAGAAAATGTAATTTTTCAGCCTCCGGCGTTATTTTCATAAGGACGCAATATCCACCAGGGTCAGCCTGCCGTCGCTCTCCTTGTTCTCCAGGCTGCTCACCAGCGCCCTGGCCGTATCCATGGCCGTGATTACGTTCACCCCCGTCTCGATGGAAGTCCGGCGGATCAGGAAGCCGTCCCTGCTCTTATCCCGCCCCTGGGTAGGGGTATCGATAACCAGGTCAATCTTATGGCCCAGGATCAGATCCATGACCGTAGGCGACTCCTGGGAAATCTTGTTCACCTTTCTGGCCTTTACCCCTGCGTCCTTCAAAGCCGCAGCGGTGCTTCTGGTGGCGTAGATGGTATAGCCTAACCTTTCAAAGCGTCTGCCGATCTCCACGGCCTCCCCCTTGTCCGCATCCTTTACCGTCATAATCAGGTTCTTATACCGGGGCAGATCCACCCCCGCCCCCAGAAACGCCTTATAAAGCGCCTCATTAAAGGTCTTCGCCACCCCCAGGCACTCGCCGGTGGACTTCATCTCAGGCCCCAGGCTGATTTCCGCCCCCCGGATCTTTTCGAAGGAGAATACCGGCATCTTAATGGCATAATATTCCGCTTCCGGCTGTAAACCCGGCTGATACCCCAGCTCCTCAATGGTCTTTCCCAGAATCACTGCCGTGGCCAGATCCACAATGGGAATCCCGGTAACCTTGCTGATATAGGGAACCGTCCTGGAAGAACGGGGATTTACTTCGATGACATACACATCCTCGCCGATGGCAATGAACTGGATATTAATCAGGCCTTTCACATGAAGGGCCAGGGCAAGCCGCCTGGTATACTCCACAATCTTCTCCTTCACCAGCCTGCCGATGGTATGGGCCGGATAGACGGAAATGCTGTCCCCGGAGTGCACCCCCGTGCGCTCGATATGCTCCATGATTCCGGGGATCAGAATATCCGTGCCGTCACAGACCGCATCCACCTCGATTTCCTTGCCCTGGAGATACTTATCCACCAGGATCGGATGATCCTGGGCAATGCGGTTGATAATTGCCATGAATTCCTCGATCTCCCGGTCGGAGATGGCAATCTGCATCCCCTGTCCTCCCAGCACATAAGAGGGCCTTACCAGCACCGGATACCCCAGACGGTTTGCCACACTCTTAGCCTCTTCGGCGGTATACACCGTTCCTCCTGCTGCCCGGGGAATGCCGGTCTGCTCCAGGATTTCGTCAAAGAGCTCCCTGTCCTCGGCGGCGTCCACGTCCTCGGCCTTCGTTCCCCAGATGGGAACCCCCATCTTCATCAGGCTCTCCGTCAGCTTGATGGCAGTCTGGCCGCCAAACTGCACCACCGCCCCGTCAGGATGCTCCCTGTTCACCACGGCTTCCACATCCTCCGCCGTCAGGGGCTCAAAATACAGCTTATCCGCAATGTCAAAGTCCGTGCTCACGGTCTCCGGATTGTTGTTGATAATAATGGTCTCATAACCTGCCCTGGAAAAAGCCCAGGTGGCATGGACGGAGCAGTAGTCAAACTCAATGCCCTGTCCGATGCGGATGGGGCCGGAACCCAGCACCAGCACCTTCTTCCTGGATTTTGACAGACCTGCGTCTTCACTCTCCCCTCCATAAACGGAATAATAGTAGGGCGTAGAAGCGGCAAACTCGGCGGCACAGGTATCCACCATCCGGTAAACCGCATGGATGCCATACTCCTGCCGCAGCCCTTTCACCTCCTCTAAGGTCCTGCCCGTCAGCCCGGCTATACAGATATCCGGAAATTCCAGCCTTTTGGCCTCCCTTAAAAGCTCCGGCGTCAGCTCCTGTGTCTTAAGCGCCTGCTCCATCTCCACCAGGATTGCGATCTTGTCCAGGAACCAGACATCAATCATGGTCAGCCTGTGGATCTCCTCGTAGCCCATGCCCTTGCGGATCGCCTCCGCTATCACCCAGATCCTCTGATCGTCCACCACCTTCAGCCTGCTTTTCAGCTCCTCCACGGAAAGGGCCGAGAAGTCATAGCTCAGCAGACTGTCCACATGCTGCTCCAGGGAACGGATTGCCTTCATCAGGGCCCCCTCAAAGCTGTCACAGATGCTCATCACCTCACCGGTGGCCTTCATCTGGGTGGTCAGGGTCCGCTTCGCCGTCAGGAACTTGTCAAAGGGCAGCCTGGGAATCTTCACCACACAGTAATCCAGCGCCGGCTCAAAGGAGGCGTAGGTCTTCCCTGTGATGGCGTTTTTGATCTCGTCCAGGGTATATCCCAGGGCAATTTTGGCAGCCACCTTGGCGATCGGGTAACCCGTAGCCTTAGACGCCAGGGCCGAAGAACGGCTCACCCTGGGGTTTACCTCAATCACGCAATATTCAAAGCTGGTGGGATGCAGCGCAAACTGTACATTGCAGCCCCCGGTGATCTTCAGCTCGCTGATAATATGCAGGGCGGAGGTACGAAGCATCTGGTACTCCTTGTCGCTTAAGGTCTGGGACGGAGCCACCACGATACTGTCCCCGGTGTGCACTCCCACCGGGTCGATATTTTCCATGTTGCAGACCGTAATGCAGTTGCCGGCGCCGTCCCGCATGACCTCGTACTCGATTTCCTTCCAGCCTGCAATACAGCGCTCCACCAGCACCTGTCCCACTCTGGACAGCCGCAGGCCGTTTTCCAGGATCTCCTCCAGCTCCGCCTGATTACCGGCAATCCCGCCGCCGGAGCCCCCCAGGGTATAGGCGGGCCGCAGCACTACGGGATAGCCTATCTTATTGGTAAAGTCAATACCGTCCCCCACCGTTTCCACTACCTTGGAAGCTGCGCAGGGTTCCCCGATCCGCTCCATCAGGTCCTTGAATTCCTGCCTGCCCTCCGCATTGCGGATGGTAGCCGCCGTGGTCCCTAACAGGGTCACGCCGTGGGAAGCAAGGAACCCCGATTCCTCCAGCTCCATACCCAGATTCAGGCCTGCCTGCCCCCCCAGGGTGGGCAGGATGCTGTCCGGCTTCTCCTGCTCTATGATCTGCTCCAAAACCTTCACGGTCAGGGGCTCGATATAGACCTTGTCCGCAATTTCCCGGTCCGTCATGATGGTGGCGGGATTGGAGTTCACCAGAATGACTTCTACTCCCTCTTCCTTCAGGGAACGGCATGCCTGCGTTCCCGCATAGTCAAATTCGGCCGCCTGTCCGATGACGATGGGGCCGGAACCGATTACCATAACACGCTTTACATGGGGATTCTTAGGCATTGCAGCTTCCTCCTTTCATCATCCGGATAAACCGGTCAAACAGGTAACAGGAATCCTGGGGGCCCGGGCAGGCCTCAGGGTGGTACTGCACCGTAAAAATCCTCTTACCGGTATAGGCCAGCCCCTCGTTGGTGCCGTCGTTTACATTGATAAAGGCCGGCACTGCCACCCGGGGATCCAGCATGTCCGTATCTACCACATACCCATGGTTCTGGGAAGAAATATACACCCTGCCGGTGGCCAGGTCCTTCACCGGATGGTTGCCGCCCCTGTGGCCGTATTTCAGCTTATAGGTATCGCAGCCGTGGGCCAGGGCCGTCAGCTGGTGCCCCAGACAGATGGCAAAGATCGGTATCTCCGTGGCGCAGAGCTTTTTCACCTCTTCTATGATGGCGGTGCATTCCTTTGGGTCCCCGGGGCCGTTGCTGAGCATAATGCCGTCCGGCCTCATGGCAATCACTTCCTCCGCAGGCGTAAGTGCCGGAAATACCGTCACCTCACACCCCCTCTCCGCCAGGGAGCGGGCAATATTCTTCTTCGCGCCGTAATCCATCAGGGCCACCCGTAAGCCTGTACCGTTTAATTCCTTCACCAGCGAGGGCCTTACTTCCCTGACGCCCCTCTCATAAGCCTCCCGGTCAAACCTGGCAGCCCCCGAAAGGGGCCCGTTCTCCGCAAGCTCCCGGGTGGGCTTTACCACATATTTCTCCCTGCAGGTCACCCGCTCCACCACCTTGCCCGTGGTGTATGCCTTCAGTTTGGGCAGGATCCGTGCCGGATCATAGTCCCCACGGGTAGTCACCATACCGTTCATGGTCCCCTTCTCCCGCAGGATCTTTGTCAATGCCCTGGTATCTATCCCGGCAATGCCCGGTACGTCATTTTCTTCGAGGAACCGCTGGATGGTGCCGTCGCTTCGGAAGTTGGCGGGAATCCGGGAAAGCTCCCGTACCAGAAGCGCGTCCGGCCATGGCCTGAAAGATTCCATATCCTCCCGGCAGATCCCGTAATTGCCAATCAGCGGATAAGTCATACATACCGCCTGCCCCGCATACGAAGGATCGGTCAGCACCTCCAGATACCCCGCCATGGACGTGTTAAAAACAATTTCACTGACAACCTCTCTGTCGGCGCCGATATGAGTTCCTTCAAATACCGTGCCGTCCTCCAAAATCAAAAAAGCTTTCATCCTGTCCTCCCTTTTCAACCCCCAGAAAAACGCCGCATTTTGGCGTTTTTCGGTGTGAGAAAAGTCTGCTACGCAGACTTTTCTCACACTAATCAGGCGATGAACCCACGTCCATCGCCTGCGTCTTATACCAGCTGCTTATACCACTTCAGCGCATCCATATAGGCATCATGCACATCCTCCATGCTCACATCCGCCAGCAGCATCTGTCTGGACACCTCCTGCCAATCTGCCTTCTCATACTGCTGTATAAATTCATACAAAGTGGCATAAGGGCCCTTCCCCTGGGTCAGGGCATCCCGAATATCCCCTGCCACCATGACCATCTCCATCGCATCTTCCATGGTCTTCTCCAACACCACGTCCAGCACGGAGAACAACCCCAGCAGAAACAGCTCCTCCGACTTATCCTGCATGCCAAACGAACCGGCCAGCCTTTCTGCAAATTTGGCCCGCAGCAGCGACAACCTGGTAATCTCACTGGGCTTATCCGCATACAGCTTATTTGCCACCGCTGTATTGATCCACTTTTTCAGTTCCTTCTGGCCCAGCATGGCCGCGGCATGACGAATGGTGGTAATTCCGGAATTCACCGTCATGCGGTTCACCATCTGCAGCAGGGAAATGGTCAGCGCCGTATCCCGCCCGATCACATTAGCCGCCTCCAGAAGGTCAAAGTCCACATCGTTTACCACGTTAAGCAATTCGATATAATTCACCTTTAAAGGCGCCACATCGTGCTCGCCCTTTGTCACGGGAACCCGGTAAAACTCACCCTCGTACAGCTGATAGCCTCCGGTTACCTTCAGCTCCTCATAGGTCTCCATGGTGTCAATTCCGCCTGCACAGAGCCGGATGTGCGGATACAGCTTTCCGAAATAAATCCTCGCTTTCTCGATGGCAACCTTCCTGTTGTTCAGGAAGACATAATCCGCCAGCTTCATGACCTCAGCGTAATTTCCGAAATCGGAAACCGCCAGCTTGCGCACGGCCAGCTTATAACCCTTTTCCTTCAGCTCCCGCAGACGATTTACATACATCTCTACGGGAGGAATGGTATTATCGATGAGGAACACGATTCTGTGGTGGGGCGCACTGCACTGGCTTTCCACATCGGAGAAAATGGAGATATTGCCCACCGGCACGAAAATCTCCTGGTCTTCCTCCACAGTCTCGATGCCCATGCTTTCAATGAGCTCAAGCCCTTCCACCACCGCCGCTCCGTCATTCTGCCCGGTTCCCAGCAACAGAGGATTCAGAAAATGATTATCCTTCTGCGAGAAGATGGAGTATGCCTTTACCGCCATGTTTCCGTCAAAAAGCGGCACCAAAGCCATTAACATAAATTTCACCCCTGCGGCAGCACTGCCGCCCTTTCTTTTTAGTCTGCCCTTACCCGAAATACGCTACACCCGATTCAAAAATACCTATATCCTGCTGTCCGTATATATTCATGGCCACGGCCGTATCCCTGCGCTCGGAATGCGCCATCTTGCCAAAGATCCGCCCGTCAGGAGAGGTAATGCCTTCAATGGCACTGTAAGAGCCGTTGACGTTGTATTCCTCGTCCATGGAAGCCCTGCCCTCGGGGTCAACGTACTGGGTAGCCACCTGGCCGTTTGCAAACAGCCTTTCGATCCATTCCGGATCCGCTACGAACCTTCCCTCCCCATGAGAGGCCGGATTACAGTAAGTGGCTCCCGGCTCTGCCTTCTGCAGCCAGGGAGATTTATTGGACACTACCTTTGTGTACACCATCTTGGAAATATGGCGTCCGATGGTATTGAAGGTCAGCGTAGGCGACTTTTCATTCTGCCCGCAGATCTTTCCCTCAGGCACCAGCCCCAGCTTAATCAATGCCTGGAAGCCGTTGCAGATCCCCAGCGCAAGCCCGTCCCGCCGGTCTAAGAGCTCCATAACCGCCTCCTTCATCTTCTCATTCCGGAAAGCGGTGGCAAAGAATTTGGCACTGCCGTCAGGCTCGTCTCCGGCGGAAAACCCTCCCGGAAACATAATGATCTGTGCCTGTCCTATGGCCTTTTCAAATACCTCCACGGAGTCCCTTATATCGGCGGCACTTAAGTTTCTGAATACTCTGGTCACCACCCCGGCGCCTGCCCTCTCAAAGGCCTTTGCGCTGTCGTATTCGCAGTTGGTGCCCGGGAATACCGGTATAAACACCGTGGGCTTGGCCACCTTGTTTTTGCAGACATAAACGCTGCCGGGCTCTGCCCTGTACAGCGGGCTTTCCACCGCCTGCTCTCCCTTCACCGCCTTGGTGGGGAACACCTTCTCCAGCCTCGAAGTCCATGCCTCCAGGGCTTCCTCCATGGTAATTCTCACATTGCCGAGCACAAAAGCCGGCTCCTTCGTCACGGTACCGTATATCTTACAGTCAAATTCCGATTCCACACAGGCAAGCGCATCCGCCGGCGAAAGCTCCAGCAGAATGTCCCCCAGGGCCTTGCTTTCAAAGAGCTCCCTGACGTCCACGTCTCCGTCGATTTCCACCCCCAGCCTGTTGCCAAAGGCCATCTTGCTCAGCGCTGCCGCCACTCCCCTGCCGTCAGGCGCATAAGCCGAAACCGCCTTTTTCTGCTGCACCAGTCCGTGAATGTATCCGTAAAGCTTCGCCACCCGGTCATACCTGGGAATGTCGTACTCGTCCCGTTCCACCTCAAAGCGCACCAGCTTATTGCCTGCCTTCTTCAGCTCAGGCGTCACAATGTCGCCGCTCTTTGCAATATCCACCGCAAAGGAAACCAGGGTGGGCGGCACATCTATATCATTAAAGGTTCCGGACATACTGTCCTTGCCCCCGATGGAGGGCAGCCCGAAACCGATCTGGGCATCGTAAGCTCCCAGCAGAGCCGCAAAGGGCTGGCTCCAGCGCTCCGGCTCCCGGTTCATCCTGCGGAAATATTCCTGGAAGGTAAAGCGAATCTTCGTGAAGTCACCTCCGGAAGCCACAATCTTTGCCATAGACTCCAGAACGGCATAAATGGCGCCGTGATAAGGACTCCAGGAAGACAGATACGGGTCAAAGCCAAAGCTCATCATGGTGACGGTATCCGTCCTGCCCTGAAGCACGGGCAGCTTGGCAATCATGGACTGGGTCTCCGTCATCTGATATTTTCCCCCGTAGGGCATCAGCACACTGCCGGCGCCGATAGAGGCGTCGAACATCTCCACAAGCCCCTTCTGGGAGCACACATTCAGGTCGTTTAACAGGGTCAGCCATGCCCCCTTCACATCCCCTGCGTCCAGCCTTTCCTTCACCCCGGGCACGGAAATTTTCTTAAAGTAATCTGCCTTCTCCTCCGGAATATCCACCTTTACGGCAGTCTCCTGGTGGGCGCCGTTGGTATCCAGGAAGGCCCTCTTCAGATCAACGATTTTCTTTCCACGCCAGTTCAGTACCAGCCTGGGCTCCTTTGTGACAACCGCCACCACCACCGCTTCCAGATTCTCCTCCGCCGCATATCCCAGGAATCTGTCCACGTCCTTCGGATCCACCACCACGGCCATCCGCTCCTGGGATTCGGAGATCGCAAGCTCCGTGCCGTCCAGGCCCGCATACTTCTTGGGCACCTTGTCCAGATCCACGGTCAGGCCGTCCGCCAGCTCACCGATGGCCACGGATACGCCTCCCGCCCCGAAATCATTACACTTCTTAATCAGGCGGCTCACTTCTTCCCGGCGGAACAGCCGCTGTATCTTGCGCTCCGTGGGCGCATTGCCCTTCTGCACCTCCGCGCCGCAGGTCTCGATGGACTGCTCGGTATGTACCTTGGAGGAACCGGTAGCCCCGCCGCATCCGTCCCGCCCGGTACGTCCCCCCAGGAGAATGATAATATCCCCGGGATCGGAGTTCTCACGGATCACATTCCGCCTGGGCGCCGCTCCCATGACTGCGCCGATCTCCATCCGCTTTGCCACATAATCGGGATGGTAGATTTCCTTTACGAAACCGGTAGCCAGGCCGATCTGGTTCCCGTAGGAGGAATAGCCGTCAGCCGCCCCCCTCACCAGCTTCTTCTGAGACAGCTTGCCCTTCAGGGTATCCGCCACAGGCACGGTGGGATCCGCCGCCCCGGTGACCCGCATGGCCTGGTACACATATCCCCTGCCGGACAGAGGATCCCTGATGGCCCCGCCCAGACAGGTAGCGGCACCGCCGAAGGGCTCTATTTCGGTGGGATGGTTATGGGTCTCGTTTTTAAAGAACACCAGCCATTCCTCCGTCTCCTTCCTGTCACCGTAATCCATTTCCACAGGCACCACAACGGAGCAGGCGTTGATCTCGTCCGACTCCTCCATATCCTCCAGCCTGCCGTCTCTTTTCAGCTTTCGCATAGCCATCAGCGCCAGATCCATCAGACAGATAAATTTATCCTTCCTCCCGGCAAAGATCTCCTCCCTGGTATCCAGATAGCTCCGATAGGTGGTTTCAATGGGCGCACGGTAGTAACCCTCTCCAAACTCCACGTCCGTCAGCTCCGTGGAAAAGGTGGTATGCCGGCAGTGGTCGGACCAATAGGTATCCAGCACCCGAATCTCCGTCATGGTAGGGTTGCGCTGCTCGTCTTTTGCAAAGTAATTCTGGATATGCCGGAAATCCTCAAAGGTCATGGCCAGCCCCAGGGAATCATAGAGCTCCTGCAGCTTTGCCTGGGGCATGTCCACAAAGTCCCCGCCTCCCGGCAGATTTTCCAGCACGGCTACATCCGCCGGCTCCTCATACACCGTAATCAGGGTATCCGGCTTCGTCATTCCGCTCTCCCTGGAATCCACCGGATTGATACAGTAAGCCTTGATCCGGGAAAACTGCTCTTCGGAAATATCCCCCAGAATCATATAGGTCACCGCCGTACGGATCACAGGCTCCTCGTCCTCCTTTAAGAACCTGACACACTGTACCGCCGAATCCGCCCTCTGGTCAAACTGCCCCGGCAGGAATTCCACGGAAAATACTCCCGCCCCCGCAGGAACCTCTATGTCCTCCCGGTACAGCTCATCCACCGGCGGCTCCGAGAATACCGTCTTACAGGCCATCTCAAAGACCTCGTCCGATATGTTCTCCACATCATAGCGTATCAATACCCTGACGCCTTCCACCCGGATACCTAAGTAATTCCGGATCTCCTCCCCCAGCGCCTTTGCCCTGACGGCATAAGGAGGCTTCTTTTCCACATAAACACGTCTGACGTTTCCCATTTGCTTCCTCCAAAAATATCTGTCTCTATTTCCAAACCAAGTATTGTCTACAGCTCCAATCCCAAAAACTTCAGGATAAATGTAATTTCCCGATCCACAGCTTCCTCCGTGATACCGATTGTCTGTGCCGAAATTTTTAAGCCCTCCAGCACAAACATGATATTCCTGGCCGTCCCCTGGCAGTCATCGCAGTAGAACTCACCGTTATCCACGCCGATTTCAATCAGCTTCTCTATGATCTTTACCGCCGAGTCAAACTGCTTTTTGAGGATATTATTCTTCTTGCCCGGCTGATTCTCAAAATAGTACTCATAGATAGCCTGGGTAAGGGTATCCTCCCTGCGCAGCAGCTCCTTCTTCTGCTCCTGCAGAAAAAGGACCAGAATGTCCGCGGCTGTGGCGTCCTCCGTAATATTATCGGAAAAGACATCGTCCGTCTCTTCGCTCTCGAGCTTCATCACCTCCTGAAAAATCTGGCTGGTACTTTCAAAGTACAGGTACAGTCCGCCCCGGCTGATGTCACATGCCTCCACAATATCCTTCATGGTGACCTTCTTAAAGCCCTTTTCCATAAAGACCTTTCTGGCCGTTTCCAGAATATACCTCTTCTTCTGTATCGATTTTTCTCCCATTCTTTACTCCTTCTATCGTATATCCAAAGGCCGGTCCCAGAACTCGATAATTTCCTGCATCTTCTTCAGCACAAGCAAAAAAATGTTCTCCTGCACCCCCTGCGCCCACAGCGTACTTTTGGTCATCCCTCCCATGACATATTTGGAAAGGATCCCCCTCAGCACATCCCAATCCTTTAATTCCGCCGAGGCGATTGCCCTTCTTTCATCCTCATGTGTCCTGATCCCTCCCCGGGAATATGTATAACGGTAATTTCTGTCCATCAGCGAAGACTTTCCCGCCTCCCGGACAAAATTAAGGAGCGTGGCGTCATATACCGGAATCCCTATGGAATGCTCCGTAGTCTCAGGCCCCTGGTATAAGGTGCTCCCGGGCTGTCCCGCATTATTTTCAAACCAGGGAATATACCGCAGTAAAGGCATTACCCCCTGCCTGTATTCGTCAAGCTGCTGCTGCCTGTATTCCGTATTCTGACTCATAACCGCTGCTCCCTCTCCCGTATCTTTCCCGTTTTAACGGATGACGGCTTACATCCGTCTGACATGTAAACAATAAAAGTGACACATATGTATTTTTATTTTAGCATATTTTTCTTAAAAGTACAGCATAAAATTGCATAGACTTCTCGGTACTGAATGGTGTATACTATAAATATCTGATTATTTTAACATAACGAGGTGTAAATCATTATGGCAGGAATTACATTAGAGAAAGGTAAACGTATCTACAGCAACGGCCAGCCCATGACCGCTTTCCACCTGGTCACAAAGGGTAAAGTTCTGGTAGAATATCCCGGCGGCACCTATCAGCTGGGGAAAGGAGATGTGATCGGAGTCTGCGAAATCTGCTCCGAGGTCCACTTCCTGGGCTATGTCGCCCTGGAAGATACCGTCATCCTTACCTATCCGTTCAACAGCATGGACGCTTTGGATGAGCTGCTGCAAAAGCACCCGGATGTGGCAAAGCTGTTTCTTCTCTCCATGTTCCATCAGATCAACACGCTCCTGGAGCTAAGCTTCAGCTCGGAGGTGAACTGCACCAGCCTCCACCAGAATCTGATGGAGGACTATGCAAAATATAACTCCCTCTGCAGCCGATACCATATGCAGCCCCAGCCTCTGGAGGGACTGGAAGAGATTTCCGCCCATCTGGGCGGCGGGGATTCCGCGGATATGTGGCTGAATTCCTATTATCTGGGCTTACAGCATATCTACTCCGGCACAGGGGCGGATTCCAAAAGCTTCATGCTGGAACCCGGCGTCTCTCTGGGTATGCTGCGTAAGGGAAGCCTTGACTTCAGGAAAACCTATACGGTAGTAGAGGAACAGATGAACTACTGTTCAAATATTGCAGGTTATTATTTCAGTTCCTCGGGCAATGACCTTTTTGCCCTCTTTACTTCCATGTACAACAGCCTGGGACAAAACAACGAGGATTCCCATGCGCTGCTTGCCGATATTGACAGGATCATACGGCAGTACGAAAACGATCCTTCCCTGGGCAAGGCCAGGGTCTCTTCCCGGATCGCCGCCTTCCGCAGCAGCCTTTCCCCGCAGGACAGCTCCGCACAGGAAAACAGAAGCGAAGGCACCAGCGCGGCAGTGATACAGGAACTCACCGGCTCTCTGGATACCATCCTGGGATTTGCAGGCTTTGACGCGGAAAAGGGGAATGCCTTCCGGGAACAGGTGGAAACCTACAGGGCCCTGGAGGATAAGACCTCTACGGAGGATACCGCGGTCCGGCTCCGCAGGCAGCTCACGGACGCATTCTATGCCCTCTACGCAGACGTTTTCAAGGCTGCCTTAAACGCCCCGAAGCTTCCTGCACCGGTAAAGATGTTCCTCTACTTCGGCTATGTGGATGAGGAGCTGGCGGGCACTGCAAATCTGTCTACCCTCTACGAGCTGGCAAACGGGATGACGGATCAGAGCTCTCTGGGTGTCTACACCCTGTACCACTGGCTGCTGGCCGTTTACAACGGGGATAAAAGTCCCAGCCGCAACGAATTTGACGAAGACTATACGGACTATCTGCACAAGCAGAAGGCCGGGCATTACATTACCGCCGCCCAGCTCACCGAGCTGGAGAAAGATCCCATGAGCAAGGTGGCCTTCGAAATGCAGAATATGTTCCCCCAGGTAAACAAAATGACCTGCGGACGTGTCACCACCTTCTGCCCCCTCTTCTCGGCAGATAACGTGCTCAAGGATCTGAGGACCGCCTTTGTCACCACCGCCCAGGTCCATAAGGCACTGGAAAAGATCAAGTCCATTGATTATTCCGCTTTCTACCGGGAAAGCATGGACTATGACAACATGGAGATTATGGGCAAGGAAACCATCCACCTGGAATTCCTGCCCGACATGATTCTCATGCCCAACGTGGGAATCCGCGGCGTCATGTGGCAGGAAATTGAAGGTAAGAAAAGGAATTCCCCGGGACGCATGTTCTTCTCCATCTTCCACATGGAAGATCTCGCTACCACAATGGTCAGGCTCACCGGCGAATTCCGCTGGGAAATGTGCAAACGCATCCAGAGCAGCAGATGGAACGATGTATCGGAACGCTCCCTTACCAGCGAATATTTCGACTATATCCAGTTCTACCGCAAGAACCAGGAGCTTTCCGGCGAGGCAAAGGAGCGGGTGCGAAACAGTCTCCAGCGGGCAAAAAACAGCTTCAAGGAAATGTTCGTTCGGGATTACATCATCTGGGTCCTGTTCGAGGGTGCCGGTTCTCCCCGGCTGAACAAGGTAGCCAGAAGAATCCTGCTGACTTACTGTCCGTTCCCCGCCAAACTGGCCGCTTCCATGGAGCAGAATCCCATTTATACGGAGGTAATGGGCCGCCAGAAGGTCCTTCGCGGGCAGCGCCTGCACCGCTTAAACACCTTACGGCAAAAGCTCCGCAACAGCGGTGTCCCGGTGCCCGATACCCTGGAGGCGGAATTTGCCTTTACCCAGGGAAATGTCTGACGACACCGTTTCCCATAAGGCAGGTCAAAAAGGCTGTGAAAAAGAGAGGCCCTTCTTCGGAAAGCCTCCCTTTCTCACAGCCTCTTATCATTCCGGCCCTTATCCGTTTGCCGCATCCTGTCCGGACTCACCTTCCATTTTCTTCACAAACGGAAGCGGATCCCTTTCCATCTGCAGCATGGTGTCAAAGGCGGACAACAGCAGCCTGGGCGTGCGGTAACGGTTCATCTCCCGGGGACGGTCCATGTATAGCTTGAAATGATCCACCTGCCACACCAGCACATCGGCCAGGGTATACCCCGCCACCTGG
>CAJTKW010000080.1 GCA_910577035.1 uncultured Acetatifactor sp. | reverse complement strand
AGAGGGGCATGGCCACCTCTTTAGTACGTCCGCTAAGAAAATCTAAGTCATTCCTCGAAGAACGCAAGAGCGGCGTTCTTCCAATCCATGCAGATGCCGGGCGAACAAGTTCACCCGGCATTCTTCCAGACCTGCATCCTTTTATCTTATTTCTCCACTTTCGGCAGTCCCGCAAAGCCGGCTTCCAGCTCGGCGTCTGTGGGGATGTAGTCCGACATTTCACCGTTGTTATATTTTTCATATGCCACCATGTCGAAATAGCCGGTGCCGGTAAGGCCGAAGACGATGGTCTTTTCCTCGCCGGTCTCTTTGCACTTCATAGCTTCGTCAATGGCAACCCTGATTGCATGGGCGCTCTCGGGAGCCGGCAGGATGCCTTCCACCCGGGCAAACTGTTCCGCTGCCGCAAATACGGCAGTCTGCTCTACGCTTCTTGCCTCCATCAGGCCGTCGGCATAGAGCTGGGAGAGGGTGCTGCTCATGCCGTGGTAGCGTAAGCCCCCGGCATGGTTTGCGGAGGGAATAAAGCCGCTGCCCAGGGTGTACATTTTAGACAGGGGGCAGACTCTTCCGGTGTCACAGTAATCATAAGCAAATCGTCCCCTGGTGAAGCTGGGGCAGGATGCGGGCTCTACGGCGATAATCCTGTAATCCCGCTCTCCCCGCAGCTTTTCACCCATAAACGGAGAAATCAGGCCGCCCAGATTGGAGCCTCCTCCGGCACAGCCGATAATCATATCCGGTACGATTCCGTATTTATCCAGGGCGGCCTTGGCCTCCAGGCCGATCACCGACTGGTGCAGCAGTACCTGGTTCAGCACACTGCCCAGGACATAGCGATAGCCCTCGGTACCGGTGGCAGCCTCTACGGCTTCGGAAATGGCACATCCCAGGCTTCCGGAGGTACCCGGATGCTCTGCCAGAATCTGCCGGCCGACCTGGGTTGTTTCGGAGGGGGAAGGGGTTACGCTTGCCCCGTAGGTGCGCATGACCTCCCGACGGAAGGGCTTCTGCTCGTAGGAGACCTTTACCATGAAGACCTTGCAGTCCAGATCGAAATAAGAGCAGGCCATGGAAAGGGCAGTGCCCCACTGGCCGGCGCCGGTCTCCGTGGTGACGCCCTTTAAGCCCTGCTGTTTGGCATAATAGGCCTGGGCAATGGCGGAATTGAGCTTATGGCTTCCGCTGGTGTTGTTCCCTTCAAATTTGTAATAGATTTTGGCCGGGGTATCCAGTTTCTTCTCCAGGCAATACGCCCGGACCAAAGGTGAAGGGCGGTACATTTTGTAGAAATCAAGGATTTCCCGGGGAATCTCAATATAGGGGGTGCTGTCGTCCAGCTCCTGCCGTACCAGCTCCGCGCAGAACACGGCTTCCAGATCCCCTGCGGTCATGGGCTGTAAGGTGGCCGGGTTTAAAAGCGGCGCAGGCTTGTTTTTCATATCCGCCCGCACATTGTACCAGCTGGCCGGCATTTCTTTTTCTTCCAGATAGATTTTGTAAGGAATTTCTTTGTTATTCATGGCTGCCTCTTTTCTCTTTTTGACATCAGTTTATCAGTGTGTTGCGTTAAAGTCAAGAAAGTTAATAAATATATTATATCAAAAGCTGGAGAAATGTGGTACAATTCTTTTATCGCGGTATTTCCGGCAGGAGGAAGAACATGAGTACATATTATCTGGCAATCGACATAGGTGCGTCCAGCGGACGGCATATTCTGGGGAGTTTAAGGGACGGCAGGATAGAGCTGGAGGAGATTCACCGCTTTCCCAACGGCATGGTGGAGCGGGACGGGGAGTCTGTCTGGGATGTGGATGAACTGTTCACCCAGATCAAGGCAGGCATGAAAAAGTGCAGGGAGCTGGGGAAAATCCCGGTCAGCGTCTCCGTGGATACCTGGGGAGTGGATTTCGTCCTTCTGGACGGGGACGGGCAGCGCATCGGCAGCGCCGTGGCGTACCGGGACGGGCGTACCAAAGGGATGGACAGTGAGGTATACGGGGTGATCGGTGAAGAAGAGCTGTATGCCAGAACCGGTATCCAGAAACAGATCTTTAATACGGTTTATCAGCTGATGGCGCTGAAAAAGCGGCACAGGGAGCACCTGGAGCAGGCGGAGAAACTGCTGCTGATTCCGGATTATTTTCATTATCTGCTCTCCGGCAGGGCGGTTACGGAATATACCAATGCCACCACGGGTCAGCTGGTAAGCCCGGAAACAAAGGACTGGGATTTTGACCTGATTCGCAGGCTGGAATATCCCGAAAAGATATTTCAAAAGATCGTCCCCCCCGGCACCGTGCTGGGTGAGCTGAGGCGGGAAGTGCAGGAGGAGGTGGGCTACAACTGTACGGTAGTGGCGGCCGCCACCCATGACACCGGTTCCGCAGTGGCGGCAGTGCCTGCAGACAGCGATGCCCCGCTGTATATCAGCTCCGGCACCTGGTCGCTGATGGGCACGGAGCTGAAAGAGGCGGACTGTTCCAAACGGAGCAGGGAGCATAATCTTACCAACGAGGGCGGTTTTGATTACCGATTCCGGTATCTGAAGAATATCATGGGCCTGTGGATGATCCAGTCCGTGAAAAAGGAAATCGGCGGAGGCTTAAGCTTCGGCGAAATCTGCGGGCAGGCTGAAAAATGCACCATTTCTTCTATAGTAGACTGCAATGACGACAGGTTTCTGGCACCCCGGAATATGACGGAGGAGGTACAGGCGGCATGCCGGGAATCCGGCAGCCGGGTGCCTGAGGGAATCGGGGAGGTGGCCTGTGTCATTTACAACAGCCTGGCCAGATGCTATGCGGAGACGATCCGGGAAATAGAGTCAATGACGGGACAGGTATACGATAAAATCCATATTGTAGGCGGGGGTGCCAATGCGGATTATCTGAACCGGCTGACGGCCCGGGAGACGGGAGTACCTGTTTATGCCGGTCCCACCGAGGCTACGGCCATTGGCAACCTGATCGTGCAGATGATTTCCCGGGGAGAATTATCGGACTTAAAAGAAGCGAGGGCCTGCGTGCGCCGTTCTTTTACTATAAAAAAATATGATGGAAGAGGAGAGTAAGGTATGACAAGATTTGATTCGGCGAAGGAGATTTATAATTCCTGGGGAGTGGATGTGGAAGCGGCTATGGAAAAGCTGTCCGGGATTCCGGTTTCCCTGCATTGCTGGCAGGGGGATGACGTGATTGGCTTTGACCATGACGGCCCGCTGACAGGGGGGATTCAGACTACGGGCAACTATCCCGGAAAGGCGAAGACGCCGGAGCAGCTGATGCAGGACATGGATCAGGCCCTGAGCCTGATGCCCGGAAAGAAAAAGCTCAATCTTCACGCGTCTTATGCCATTTTTGAGCCGGGGGAGTTTGCTGACAGAGACCGGCTTGAACCGAAACATTTTAAAAAGTGGGTGGACTTTGCCAGAGAGCGGGGGATGGGGATTGATTTCAATCCCACGTTTTTCTCCCATCCCAAGATGAAGGACGGCCTGACGCTGAGCAGCCCTGACAGGGAAATCCGGGAGTTCTGGATTAACCACGGGAAGGCATGTATCCGTATTTCCCAGTATTTTGCGGAAGAGACGGGTGTTCCCTGTGTAATGAATATCTGGACGGGGGACGGCTTTAAGGATGTTCCCGCGGACCGCATGGGTCCCAGGATGCGCTATAAGGATTCCATAGAACAGATCCTTTCCCAGCCCTTTGACCGGAGCAAGGTAAAGCCCTGTGTGGAATCCAAGGTTTTTGGCATCGGCGTGGAGGCGTTCACTACGGGGAGCGCGGAGTTTACCTTAAGCTTTGCGGCCACCCATGAGGGATGTCTGCCCCTGATGGACAACGGCCATTATCATCCCACGGAGATGGTGTCCGACAAGATCCCGGCCCTGCTTTGCTTCTTCCCGGAGATCGCCCTGCATATTACCAGGCCTATCCGCTGGGACAGCGACCATGTAGTGCTTTTCGACGATGAGACCAGGGAGATGGCAAAGGAAATCGTGCGCTGTGACGGCCTGGAGAGGGTGTACATGGCGCTGGACTACTTTGATGCCAGCATCAACCGGGTATCCGCCTGGGCCATGGGCTTCCGCAGCTGGCAGAAGGCACTGCTGGCGGCGCTCTGTACCCCCGGTGAAAGGCTGAAGCGGCTGCAGGACGAGGCCGGCTTTACCCGGTTAATGGTGGAGCAGGAGGCGGTGAAGCTGCTGCCTTTGGGCGACATCTGGGAGGAATATTGTAAACGTCAGGGAGTTCCGGGGGACAGGGATTTCTATGCAGAGGTGAAAAAGTATGAGGACGAAGTCCTTATAAAGAGATAAGAGGCAGGAGGAACGGAGAATGTATAGTATTGAAGATATAAAGGTGATAAAGGATTACATCCGCATGTGCTCGGACGGTGTGGCCCTGGGGTGGCATGAAAGGAACGGCGGAAATCTGACCTACCGCATGCGGGAGGAAGAGGTGGTACAGTGCCGTCCCTTCTTCCGGGAGCAGCCCGGCGAATGGGTATCCATGGGGGTACAGGCAGCGAACCTCAAGGGGGAATACTTTATTGCCTCCGGCAGCGGGAAGTACCTTAGAAATGTGGAGCTGGAGCCCCAGGACAATATCTGCATCGTGGAAATCAATGAGAAGGGGGATTCCTGGCGTATTGTATGGGGGCTGGAAAACGGCGGCAGGCCTACCAGTGAATTTCCCAGCCACTTTATGAACCATTCCGTGAAGAAACGGATCACAGGCGGCGCAAACCGCGTGATTTACCATGCCCATCCGCCCTATGTGGTGGCGCTCAGCTACATACTGCCCCTGTCTGCGGAGGCATTTACCCGGGTGCTGTGGAAGAGCGAGACGGAGTGCTGCGTGGTGTTTCCCGACGGAGTGGGAGTTGTACCCTGGATGGTGCCCGGGGGAGCCGGGATCGCAAAGGCTACCTGTGCGGAGATGGAGAAATATGACGCGGCAGTCTGGGCGTTCCATGGGCTCTTTGTGTCCGGCCCGGATTTTGATACGGCCTTTGGCCTGATGCACACCATCGAGAAAGCTTCCCAGATTGCCTGCATCACTTTGTCGGCAAACGGCGGCAGGAAGACCAGACAGTGTATTACCGACGATAATCTCAGGGACATCGGCAGGGAATTCGGGGTGACGCTCAACGAAGAGATATTGAACTATAAATCCGATGAGGAATTATTTGTATAATTTGGGAAGGAGATGCCGCGAGGCAGCAAGGAGGGGAGAGTGCTATGTTTGAAGGAACCGGAAGGGAGAAGGGAAAGGTAGATCCCGAATTTGAGTATAACTGGTACATGGAATCTATTGACCTTCATTGTGAAGGGGTGGAGGAAAGGGCAAAGGAGGTCCTGTGGGGAATGTTCCGCGGGGTGCTGCGCTTTGTCACCGGCTACCGGTGGCTGGAGGAATGTCCCACGGGGATTGACCTGACGGGGATCAATGTCACTACGGCGGCCCAGCGCAATGAGGCAGGGAAGAACCATAACGATATTCTGGGGAACTGGGATATTGTATTTACCTTTACACCCTGTGAGGACAGCAGCAAAAAGGTTACCAGCCGCAGTGTGCTTGCCAGTATTGAGAGGAGTATGGAACGGTTTATCAGATCCCGCTTCGACCTGAAGGAACCGGAGGATCTGAGCCTGATTCTGCTGGAGCAGCAGCGCAGGGAGCTGTTGGAGAAGCATTTCGTCGGAATAATCGAATAAGATGAAAAACGGAGGTATGTTTATTGAAGAAGAGTGAATTATATTTAAATGAGTACGCTGCATTGTGCAGGGAGGCTGACAGGCTAGAGCCGGAGATGTTTGACCGGTATGAGGTGCAGCGGGGGCTGCGGGACAAGAACGGAAACGGTGTTGTGACCGGCCTGACAAATATTTCCAAAATCGAGTCCTTTCAGATGGTGGACGGGGTGAAGACTCCCTGTGAAGGAAAGCTGTGGTACCGCGGGTATGACTGTATCGAGCTGGTGAAAGGATTTCGGGGAAAGCATGCCGGCTTTGAGGAGGTATCTTATCTCCTCCTGTTCGGCGAGCTGCCCAGCAAGCAGCAGATGAAGGATTTCCGGGAGCTTCTTGCATCCTACAGGACGCTGCCCACCAATTTTACCAGGGATGTCATTATGAAGGCGCCCAGCAGCGATATTATGAATTCCCTCACAAGGAGCGTATTGACTCTCGCCTCCTACGACAAGAACTGCAGTGACACCTCTATCGAGAATGTGCTGCGGCAGTGCATGGCGCTGATCGGGGTGTTTCCCATGCTGGCAGTATATGGGTATCATGCTTACAATCATTATCAGAATGACGAGAGCATGTATATCCACCGTCCTTCCAAAAAGATCTGCACGGCGGAGAACCTGCTGATGATGCTGCGCCCGGACAAAAAGTATACGGACCTGGAGGCAAGGGTGCTGGATATTGCGCTGGTGCTGCATATGGAGCATGGCGGCGGTAACAATTCCACCTTTACTACCCGCGTGGTGACGTCTTCGGGTTCCGACACCTACTCCGTGATTGCGGCGGCGCTTTCTTCCCTGAAGGGTCCCAAGCACGGCGGTGCCAATATCAAGGTGGTGGAGATGATGCGGGACATTGAGAAGAATGTGTCCGACTGGGAGGACGAGGACGAGGTAAGGAATTATCTGAAGAAGATACTGAACCGGGAAGCCTTTGACCGCAAGGGGCTGATTTATGGTATGGGCCATGCGGTGTATTCCCTTTCCGATCCCAGGGCCCAGGTTTTCAAGGGTTTTGTGCAGAAGCTGGCAGAGGCAAAGGGGCGGAATAAGGATTTTGCCCTGTATTCCATGATTGAGCGCATCGCGCCCCAGGTGATTGCGGAGAAGGCGCGCATTTATAAGGGAGTCAGCGCAAATGTGGACTTTTACAGCGGATTTGTGTATAGTATGCTGGAAATTCCCCTGGAGCTGTATACTCCCATATTTGCCGTTGCCAGGATCGTGGGCTGGAGCGCCCACAGGATCGAGGAGCTTATCAATATGGATAAGATTATCCGCCCTGCTTATAAGAGCGTGATGGACAGAAGGGAATATGTGGATATAGAGGACAGGTAAGGCAGGAACTATCTATGGGAACAGTACTGGATTATATCAGAGACTATGGAAAATACTCTTTTCAGGAGATGGCGATGACGGAAATTGACAGTCTGGCGCTCTGCCAGCTGTCTTATCTGAAATTCGAGGGAATGGTGCCGGAGGTCCGGGAGGAGCTTCCCTTTGTTACGCTGCAAAGCTTAAAGGAAAGCCCCAAATATGAAGGGCTGTTTGCGGACGTGCGCTTTGAGGAGGTCAACCGGGCGCTGATCGAAGGAATGCTGGCAGGCAGAAGATACAGCGACCTGCTTTTAAATTTTTATGTCAATGAGATCGATGAGAAGTCGGAGACCCAGTTTTCCGCAGTGACTTATATTCTGAATGACGGGACCGTCTATGTGGCGTACCGGGGGACGGATGAGACGATTGTGGGCTGGAAGGAGGATTTTAACATGGCGTTTCTCTCGCCGGTTCCCGGGCAGGAGTACAGCGTGGAGTATCTGAACGCCGTGGCGGCCAGGCTGGATGGCCCTTTCTATATGGGCGGGCATTCCAAAGGCGGAAATCTGGCCGTATACAGCGCCATGCGCTGTGCGCCGGCGGTACAGGAGAGGATCTTAAAGATCTACAATCTGGACGGGCCGGGCTTTCGGCCTGAGGTGCTGGAGGCCTGCCATTACGACAGAATCAGGGACAGAGTGGTGAAGATCCTGCCTCATTCGTCTCTGGTAGGGATGCTGTTTGAATCCGACATGCACTTCAGGGTGGTGGAGAGCAAGTCCCTGGGGCTGATGCAGCATGATCCCTTTACCTGGCTGGTGGAAGGGGACCACCTGAAGACGGTGAATGATATTTATGAGCGCAGGAAGAAAATGGACAACACGCTGAATACATGGATCCTTTCCCTGAGTGAGGAACAGCTCAGGATCTTTGTAGATACCCTGTTTCAGGTGGTGTCCGCCTCCCAGGCAGACAATCTCATAGATATGACTGCGGAGTGGAAGCGGAGTATGAATGGGATTGTGGCTGCGCTGAAGGAGATTGACGACGACACGGCCGGGATATTGCGGACGGTCATCAAGTCTCTCTTTGACATTGCCGCCCAGTCAAGGAGGCAAAAAAGCAAAGTACGGCCTCGCCGGAAAGGGTAGTTGTCCCGGGATCCAGACGTTCGGGATGCCATTGTACACCCAGGATGGGAAGGCTTTCATGTGCGAAAGCTTCGGGGCAGAGATCTTCAGGGCAGTACTGTATGACCTGCAGGCCCCGTCCCGGCTTGCCGATGGACTGGTGATGGGCGCTGTTGACGGTGGCCTTGTCACCGTACAGGGAGTACAGCCAGGAATTCTTTTCGATGACGGTGGCGTGGTATTGATCACCGTCATTATATTTATGAAGGCCGGCGGTGGGCAGATCCTGGATGACAGTCCCCCCCAGGCCTACATTTATGAGCTGCATTCCCTTGCAGATGCCGAGGATGGGCTTTCTGCTGCGGAGGAACAGATCCAGAGCCTGAAACTGCAGGACGTCCAGCTCCGTATCAATGTTGTGGGAGGCCCGGTTCCGCTCTCCGAAGAAGGCCGGTGTAATGTCGCCGCCCCCGGGGAGAATCAGGGCATCACAGCCGGTAAGCTCGCCGGGGTTCAGGGTGACCGACGGCTCCATGCCGGCCGAGGCCACGTAGCGCACATAATTTTCTGTGGCGGCCTTTTTTCCCGCAATTGCAATTTTCATCCGTATATCTCCTGAAATAAGCTGTTTCATTAATATATGTTGTGAGGCTTGTCTGAATGAAAAAATATAAATTAAAGCAGGAAAATGCAGTATTGCTGCTGGCCTTTGTGCTGCCGGTGGTGGTCATGCTGCTCCTTTATATCGTGAAAAGCATTTATCCCTTTGGAAACAGGAGCTTTCTGTCCGGTGACCTGTATCATCAGTATATGCCGTTTTTCAGTGAACTGATCCGCAGGATACGAGGGGGAGAAGGCCTTGATTTCTCCTTTCACGCAGGCATCGGTTCCAATTATATGGCGCTTTTTGTTTATTACCTGGCCAGCCCCTTTCATATTCTGGGGCTGCTGGTCCCGGTGGAGCACGAGGTGGAATTCTTAAGCTATCTTGTGGTCTTTAAGACCGGGCTCTGCGGCCTGACGGCATGTCTGTATTTTCAGAGGCATTTTGAGACCAGGGACCGGGCGGTTTTGCTCTTTTCCATGTTTTATGCGTTTTCAGGGTTTATGGCGGCGTATAATTACAATATTATGTGGCTGGACTGTATCTGGGTATTGCCGCTGATCCTGCTGGGGCTGGAGCGGCTGGTAAAGGAAGGGCGGTGGGGCCTGTACTGCCTGACCCTGGCGTTTTCCATTTTTACCAATTACTATCTTTCCATCATGATCTGTATTTTCCTGGTGCTGTATTTCGGGATGCTTTTGATAACGGAGAGGAAAAACCGTCTGCGCAGCATAGGATGCTTTGCGGTGTTTTCCGCCCTGGCGGGCGGGCTTTCGGCGGTATTGCTGATTCCGGAGGTCTGCGCCATTTTGCAGACGGATTTCGGGAATGCACCGTTCCCCGAGAAGGTGGAATCCTATTTTTCCGTGCTGGATATGCTGGCAAGGCACTGTGTCTGCGTTTATACGGAGCGGGGGCTGGATCACTGGCCGAATATTTACTGCGGCAGCGCGGTGCTGATGCTGATTCCCATGTATCTGATGAACCGGCGTATTTCCATTCGGGAAAGGTTCTGCAGGATGGGCCTGGCGGCCTTCCTGCTGATAAGCTTTTCCACCAATATTCTGAACTTTATCTGGCACGGCCTGAACTATCCGGATTCTCTTCCGGCGAGACAGTCCTTTCTCTATGTCTTTCTGGTGCTGACCATGGCATATGACGCATACAGAAATCTGGAAGAGACGGATACCCGGCAGATTCTCTGCGGGTATCTTGCTGCGGTGGGTTTTTTGATGTTCTGTGAGAAATTTGTGGATCATGAGGACTTTGAGCTGGGGGTTAAGCTTCTGACTCTGGTATTTGTGACCGCTTATGCGGTGCTTTTGTATCTGTACAGGACGAGGCAGAAGAAAAGCGTCAGATGGGGAGTGGGTGTTGTGGCACTGGCAGTGGTGCTGACGGAGTGCAGCATCAATACCTGGGATACCAGCATCGGCACCACGGATCGGGAGGCTTATCTGAATCAGCAGGAGGATTACAGGGCGCTGTACCGTTGGACACAGGAGAGGAGCCCGGGCTTTTACCGGGTGGAGAAGTTTACCCGTAAGACCAAGAATGATGCCACGTTGGCCGGCTACCCCTCGGCCAGCATCTTTTCTTCCACGTTGAATTCGGATGTTATGGACCTTTATCACAGGCTGGGAATGCGGCACAGTAAGGTATATTACAGCTTTGACGGCGCCACGGGGCTTACCTCTGCGCTGCTGAATGTGGAGTACATGTTCGGAGAGTCGGAAGCCTATGACTGCAGCCTGTATACGAAAGTCGCTGAGAGCGGGGACATCTGCCTGTATCAGTGCAATGCGGTTCTGCCCTTTGGTTATACGGCGCCGGTGGGATTCGATGTGCCGGAGGGATATGAGAATCAGCCTTTCAGCCTGCAGAACCGGATTGTACGGGAACTGGGACTGCCCGGACAGCTGTTTCGGGCAGCGGAGAAGCTGAACCGGGGAGATGACGTACAGTTTACGGCGAAAGAAGGGGGCATCTATTATGGTTTGGTAACGGCGTCGGGAACCTCCAAGATCACGTGCGTGGGCGGCAGCAGGAATGAGGAGACCTTTGGCGACCTGAAGCGGAGCTGCATTCTTTATCTGGGGTATTTGGAGGCAGGGCAGACGATCACTTTGAAAAACGGGGATGAGAAGGACGAAACCCCGAAAATATCCGTGGACATTTATAAAATGGACGAAGAGCTGCTGGCAGGGGTACTGTCGAAGCTGGAATCCCCGCATCTGGAAGAGGTGCAGTGGGAGAGTGATGCCGTTTCCGGCCGGATTACGCTGAAGGAGCCAAGGCGGCTGATCCTGTCGGTACCTTATGAAGACGGCTGGACAATATGGATGAACGGGGAGAAGCGAGAGGGAGAGCTGTTCGGAGGCTGCCTTATGGCCTTTGACCTGGAGCCGGGTGAATATGAGATTGTGATGAAATACCGCCCCGCAGGATCCGCAGCGGGCATTGCAGTTACAATGGCAAGTATTGCCATACTGGCGGGAATTGCGGTGCTGACAGGGAGACGCCGCCAGCGGTTGCTGCCCGGGGATGCCGCCTGTGGGGGCCGCATCCCGGAGGACGCGGAAAAGAAGCAGAATGAGTCTCCGTAACCGGAAGAGTCCCGCTGAGGGACTCTTTTCCTTTGTAGCCTTTGTAGATTCAGGGTCTTCTCAAAAACGGTCAATGGGGTTATAGTGTGAAAGGAATGAAGATTTTCTAAGCGGTCAAAGTACGCCCGCTAAGAAAATCTAAGTCATTCCTCGAAGAATCGCAAGAACGGCGATTCTTCCTGCTCGATTTCATGAATTGTTTGTGCCGCCATCAGCGGCACTGCTGCCATCAGCGGCACTGCTGCCATCAGCGGCACTGCCGGCTGCGCCGGCATGTCTGGAAGCATGAGAAGACGTGTGATTCCCCGGAGTGGAATCATGGAGGTTATTATGAACGATAAATTCTACCTGCTGCCGGAGGAAAAGCAGCAGAAGATTATGGATGCGGGATTCCGGGTATTTGCCGGGAATTCATACCGGAAGAGCCCCATGCTGGAAATAGCCGGCCAGGCGGGAATCAGCAAATCCCTGCTGTTTCATTATTTTGGGAATAAGCGGGATCTGTATCTCTTCCTGTGGGACAGGGCGTGTGCCATAACCATGGAGTATCTCACGAAATATGGCTGCTATGATCCGGATGACCTCTTTGAAATGATGGAGCGGGGAATGCGGGCCAAAATCCACATGATGAAACGGTATCCCGATATGACAGGGTTTGTGGTGAAGGCCTTTTACGAGAAGGATCCGGAGATCGGCGGGGCTATCCGGGAGAGCTACCAGAGGTATTTCGGACTGAAATCCATGAACGCACTTTCAAGAATCAATGCCGGAGATTTTGTGGAGGGACTTGACCTGAAAATGATGTACCGGGAAATGTATCTGGCTTCCGAAGGCTACCTGTGGGAAATCTTCCAGCGGGGCGAGGAGCTGGATGTGCAAAAGCTGGAAAAAGATTTTGAGGAAATGCTGGTATTCTGGAAGAAAATTTATCTGAAAGACCAATAGGGCTTTGGTACAGCGGATTGGGTATCGGTGTAATAAAGCCCCCACAGGGAGGAAGGTATGGGTACAGGAAAGAATGCAATAGAGACCAGAGGGCTGACAAAGCTTTATGGCAGGGCAAGGGGGATTACCGATGTGGATCTGGCCGTGCCGGAGGGAGATTTCATGGGATTTATCGGGCCCAACGGCGCGGGGAAGAGTACTACGATCCGGATTCTTCTGGGTTTGATTGCGCCTACGGAAGGAACGGCAAGGATATTCGGAGAAGATATTCGCGGGAGACGTACCGGGCTGCTGGCCGGGATCGGTTATATGCCGTCGGAGGCCAGTTTCTACCGGGGAATGAAGGCGGGGGAGGTTCTGGAATACTCTGCCGGACTGCGGAAGCGGGACTGCAGGGAGGAAGCCAGACGTCTCTGCGACCGGCTGGAGCTGGATTTAGGGAAACGGGTGGATCAGCTTTCTCTGGGCAACCGGAAAAAGGTTTCCATTGTCTGTGCCCTGCAGCATCAGCCGGGACTGTGCATCCTGGACGAGCCCACCAGCGGGCTGGATCCGCTGATACAGCGGGAATTTTACAGGATTCTGGAGGAGCGGAACAAGGCGGGGACCACGATCTTCCTCTCCTCCCATGTCCTCTCGGAGATACAGAAGTATTGTAAGCATGCGGTTGTGATCAGGGAGGGGCGGATACTGGCCTGTGACAGCATAGAGGCACTGGGGCACACAAATGCAAAGGAGGTTACTGTGACAGGCATTCCTGCACCGCCGGAGCTGGAGGGGATGCGGAATATCAGGGCGGAGGGGGATACGGTAAGGTTCCTGTACAGCGGAGACCCCCGGAAGCTGATGGGTGCTTTGGGACAGATGCCCGTGACGGATGTGAATATTGCGGAGCCGGATCTGGAAGAGATTTTTATGCACTATTATAAGGAGGAAGCCAATGACAATTTTAAGGCATGAAATCAGGCAGGGCAGAATCCCGCTTATGATATGGACGGCGGCCATAGTCTTTTTGATGGGAATCTGTATATTGATTTACCCGGAAATGGCAAAGCAGATGGGGGAAATCAGCGAGGCCTTTGGAAATATGGGAGGGTTCTCTGCGGCATTTGGCATGGACAGGATTAACTTCGGCGAGTTTACAGGATTCTTCGGAGTGGAATGCGGAAATATCCTTGGCCTGGGCGGGGCTTTCTTTGCGGCACTGCTTGGCATTTCCGCGTTGTCAAAGGAAGAGAAGGAGCATACTGCGGAGTTCCTGCTGACTCATCCTGTGTGCAGGGGAAGTGTGATTGCCCAGAAGCTGACGGCGGTATTGGTGCAGATTAGCATCCTCAATGGGGCGGCTGTGGGAGTGACGGCCCTGACTACGCTTATGATCGGTGAATCCCCGGATAAAAAGCTGTTGGGTCTGATGTTTCTTGCGTATTTCTGCATGCAGGCAGAGACGGCGGCAGTCTGTTTCGGAATCTCCGCCTTCCTGGGCAGCGGCGGGCCGGGCCTGGGGCTGGGGCTTGCCGCGGTGTTCTATTTCCTGAATATTGTGGCGAATCTCACCGAGAAGGCCGGGTTCTTAAAGTATATTACGCCCTTTGGGTATACCGACAGTGCTGATATTATCGCAAACGGCCGGATAGAGCCTGAATATCTCGGGGTGGGGCTGGCTGTGCTCCTTGGGGGAATAGCCGTCGGATTCTGGAAATACGGACGGAAGGATATAGTTTTTTAAGCTTGCTTTTTCCGGGCGGCAGTGCTATACTGTATGCGGTGCTTAAGGTTTCTCTGTCCTGTGCAGCTTATAACTGCCGGACGGAGAGGGATTCATGTTGAAGGAGGAATTGTGATATGAGAAAAATCGAGAAGGCGGTAGATCCTGACAACTGAATACGGGGCATGAAGTATGCCCATTTTAGTACCTTTATGAACAATTGTACCCTGCATTGCAGGGAGTGTGCGCGGAAAAACGCAGGCTGGCAGACACATCATAACGGTGTGTCTTTTTTGCGCGCAAAATTTGGAGGGAGAACGGATTTTGAAGAGATTAAGATATTATATTATGAATATGGAACCGTCCAGTGAGAAATATGAGGAGATGTATGAGGGAAAGATGTATGAAACCTTTATGGACAAAGACCCGATTGTCCATAATCATGCGGTGTACTGGGACGGGGAGATCGGCTATGAGATCACCAAGAGCAACCGGCTGGAGCTTTCCAAGCCCACGGTTACCATCCACATTCCCATGAAGCTGCTGAAAACGGAGGATACAGGCACGGCGGCGCTGGATTATATCTTCCGGGGGCTGATCCCCTACATTCGGACTCTGAATGAGCTGAATGACAACCGCAAGCGGACGGCGGTGGAAAACGGACATTATTTTATTTATGAGCCTAACAGCAAGGTTCTTGTAAGAAACGTTATTACCGCCAGAATCGTGCCTCAGAAGTATTATCGGCTTCTGAGTAAAAATACCATTGAATCCGTGGACGGACTGCGGGACAGGGGGGTGAGTTCCTATGTCCCGGGAAAAAGCTGTATCGCCGCGCCTGTAGACGGGGAACGGAGGATTCCCGCCTATCTCTGTGTGAGTATCATGCTGCAGGTACAGCTTCCTAAGAAAAAGCATAAGAAAGCGGCAGAAATGCTTTGCGATGACCTGCCGGAAGCGGTGAACCGTTATGTGGAGGAATTTGACAGAGAGGGCCTGAAACGGGCGGTGGAGCTTTCCCAAAAGCAGGCCGGCATCCGGAAATGGCTTCTGGAGCATGACTGCTGTGCTTTTGTGGCCAACGGCAGTATCCTGCCCAGGGCCCAGGGAAGCGACCTTCCCATGAAGAATGCGGTGCCCTTTCTGTCAACGCCGGAGGACGAGGCGGAGGTAGCCGGCATCAGGGGCATGGTATTTCGAAAGGGCGTTACGGTGATCACCGGGGGCGGATATTCCGGGAAAAGTACCCTGCTGGATGCCTTAAGCGCGGGGATTTATGACCATATCGGCGGCGACGGCAGGGAGCTGGTGATCACGGTGCCTTCCGCCATGCAGATTTCCGCGGAGGACGGCAGAAGGATACGGCATGGGAATCTGTCGCCCTTTATCAAGTGGATTCCCGGAAGCAATCCCGGAGATTTCTCTACGGCCCACGCCTCCGGTTCCACCTCCCAGGCAGCCAATATCATGGAGGCGGTGAACTGGGGCGTAAAGCTTTTGCTGATCGACGAGGACAAAACCGCCACCAATTTTATGATCCAGGATCATGTGATGAAGGAGCTGATTGAAAAGGAGCCTATCACGCCTTTCGTGGAAAGGGTGCAGGAACTGGCCGGACAGAGAAAGGTTTCCACCATCCTGGTGATCGGGGGCAGCAGTGAATATCTGCAGGCGGCAGACAGAATCTATATCATGAAGGATTATCGGATCAGCCAGGTGACGAAGGAAGCCAAGGCGCTGCAGGCGGCGTATATGGACGGAGCAGGAAGCCGTAAACAGGAAGTACTGAAACCGGCGGATTTTACAAATCCGGACAGGGTGGATGCCAATTATTTAAATACCCGTCCCCTGGGGGCTTCCACGGAGGTGATGCAGGTGTGGGATCTGGGATTTCTGATTCTGGGAGACGAGCGGGTGGATATTCGTATGCTCCATGACATTGCAAGTGTTCCCCAGCTGAATGCCATCGCCTTTCTGCTGCGGAAGCTGATGGGTGCCCTGAATCCCCTGGAGCGGTTCCAGAAATATATGATACCCGGAGCCGAAGCCCGGGCCGCTGCCCCGGAGGGGACAGACAGGGCGGGGGAAGAGGTGCAGAGAGCGGAGCCTGCCCCCAGATGGGTATGCCTGGAGGAAGAAGTGGACCGGCTGCTGGAGGAAATCGGGGAGCAGGGGCTGGAGTCTGCCTTTTCGCCCTTCTTTGCGGAATGCGGAAGATGGATGGATCTTCCCAGAAAATATGAGCTGCTGGCGGTTCTGGCCAGAATGCGGCTGGACGGCCCCGGTTTTGTAAATTAATCGTTTTACATTGTGAAACGGATGTGATACAATGGAAAAAAGGAACGATTATAGAAGGGCCGGGCCGTACAGGGCGGATTCTGAAGCATTGGCCCGGGAATCAAAATAGTGCAGGCTATAAATTTTTATGGCGTATCAGCCGATTATAATTATATACAAGGAGGTGCGATATGAATATTCACGAGAAACAGGATGTTTCGTTTTTGTTCGGGAGTCTGGGGAGCGGTGCATCCAGCGTTGCAGGCAGCAATTTCCTCAGTGATTACGCTGCTATCAAGAACGGCAGTTACGGGAAGCTGATGAAGGCATATTACGCAGAGGGCCAGGATACTGCACCATCGGCAGGCAGCGGGAAGAGCAGCACAAAGAATATTCTGAAAAAGCTGGAAGAGGAGAAGAAGAATCCCAGGGTATCCAAGGATGTGCAGGCGGCAAATGCCAATCTGACATCAGGGCTTTCAAGCTTGAACAAGTCTCTTTCCACATTGCAGAACAGTACAACATATACGGATACGGAAAACGGTAAGAGTGCGGCGGACAAGGTGGTTTCAGCCGTGAAAACCTTTGTGGCGGATTATAATAATGTGGTGAATGCGTCAAAGGGTTCTACATTGACGGGTAAGACGGCGTATGTGGCGAATATGATGAGCAGTACGGCTGCGAACTCCGGCAAGCTTTCGGAAATCGGTGTCAAGGTAAATTCAAACGGTACACTGGAGGTGGATGAAGCCAGGCTGAAGGCGGCGGATCTCTCTAAAGTACAGGAGCTGTTCTCGGCGGATGATATTATGAGCTATGGTTCCAGGCTGGCATCCCGTGTTCAGTATGCGGGAATAACCACCGGCAAGAATACGACAGACAAGACGGACCAGACGGATAAAACGGAGACAGGCAAGCCGGTGATTTCCGGTGCGGCCGGCCTGAAGGCGGACAGTAAGACGCTGGCAGACGGTGAATTGTATCAAAAGGTGAAGGACCAGGACGGTACGGAGAAATACGAGGTTGATAAGATTTTTTCCGTGGCAAAAAGCTTTGTCAGCAATTATAACCGTATGTTCGACACCGCAGAATCCAGTTCAAATTCCGGCGTTGTGGCAAACCTGACCTCTATCAGGGAAAAAACGGCGAAGAATGCGGATGTGCTGAAGCAGTTTGGAATCAATGTGGATGCCAAGGGCAGAATGAAGATTGATGAGGACACGTTCAAAAAGGCAGATATGTCCAAGGTACAGGATTTCTTTAAGGATTACGGGTCTTCCGTTGCCACCAACGCGTCCCTTGTGGATTACTATATGAATACGCAGGCGAATGCCGGCAGTGGATATACGGCAAACGGTGCATATAACGTGCAGGGAGGCTCCGGCTATACCGGCATCATGTAACCGGTTATCGGAATAACAGGGACATGCGGGCTGCGGATCCTCCGGGGTATCCTGCCCCGGGGGTCCGCAGTTTTAGTGACGGTCCAGTGCACTGTCTGAACGGTTGCCGGTTTTTTCCTTAATTTGCAAATTTTTTAAAAAAGGCATTGACTTTTATGAAATGATCGTGTAAAATACAATTTGTTCGCAGGAATGGCGGAATTGGCAGACGCGCACGGTTCAGGTCCGTGTGG
>CAJTKW010000079.1 GCA_910577035.1 uncultured Acetatifactor sp. | reverse complement strand
CGGCGCCCCCGGCATCTTTTCCGCATCCGCCTGCCCCTCACTGGCTCCCGGCGCCCCCGGCATCTTTTCCGCATCCGCCTGCCCCTCACTGGCTCCCGGCGCCCCCGGCATCTTTTCCGCATCCGCCTGCCCCTCACTGGCTCCCGGCGCCTCCGGGGCCTCTATGCCCGGCTGGAAGGTTTCCGCCAGTGCTTCCACCCGCTTCATCCGCAGCACCTTAAACAGCCGCATGGCCCGGCGCTTCCTGCAATAAGCCCGCACATACCAGGTATACTCTTTAAAGAGCAGCTGCACCGGCTCCGCCGTCCGGTGGGACATTTCTCCATACTGCCCGTAATAGTCAAATTCCAAAACCCTGCGCTCCAAAATTGCTTTCCTGATCTGTTCAAAAAGCTCCTGCCGCCTGCCGCTCCAATCGGAAAAGTCAATCGCCACCCAATCCGGCACGTCCGCATTAAAAAAGGTTCCCAGTTTCTGCAGGATTCCCTCTTCCTCCGAAGCTCCCGTCTCCCGCAGACTGGCCAGGGCAGCCAGGATCCTCCTTTGTTCCTCCTGGGAAATCACCATCTTGTCCAGCACAAACCGTTCCGTCAGGCTGATGCCTCCGTTCTTTCCCTTTCTGGCATAAACCGGTATTCCCGCCATGCTCAGCCGTTCCACATCCCGGTAGATCGTCCGTACCGACACCTCATACTGCCGTGCCAGCTCCTCCGCCGTCACGGTTCCCTTTCTTAATATGGTATAAATAATCCCTATCAGACGACTGAGCATTGTCGTTCCTCCCCTGCATTTTCATATACATCCACCAAACAGCCATCCTGCCGAAGCACCTTCCAGCTCCCGGGATACCTGCCCTTAAGTCCGCACGGACAAGTACAAAAGGGCTACAGATCTTGTCCGTAGCCCTTCTCCTGCATACTCTATAAAGTCTTTTCCAGCACCTGTACCGCAGATACGGCTGTCTGAACCCATCCGTCTCTCTATACAAACTTCACTGCCGTACCGTATGCCATTACTTCCGCCGCTCCCTGCATCACTGATGCGGAACTGTAGCGTACATTCACCACTGCGTCGGCTCCCAGTGCCTCTGCCTCCTCCACCATCCTCTTGGTGGCAAGAGCCCTGGCATCGTTCATCATTTCCGTATAAGCCTTCAGCTCGCCGCCCACCAGAGTCTTAAAGCTCTGGGTAATATCACGGCCCAGGTTCTTGCTCTGGATTGTACTGCCCTTCACCAGGCCCAGCATTTCAAAATTCTTTCCCGTAATGTAATCAGTATTGACTAAGATCATCCTCTTCCCCGCTCCTTATCTCCCCGATTCTTTCCACCAGGACAAAGATACAGACACCTGCCAGCCCAAGGGGCAGAAGCCCAAATAGCAGCTTCAGCACTATGGGGATCGGCATGACGACACAGACCGCGAAAAAGCCCACATAATACAAAACCATGATGGCCGTAATGACAATCGGGGCAATCATTTTTTCACTGTGCTTATCTCCCATGCCGTTCCTTTCTGCAGGACCCATCCGCATTCCGTGTCAACTGGATCAAGTATTTATATTTTACCACAGTTAGCAACAGGTGTAAATGCTTTTTCCGATCATTCCGAAGTAAGGGTAAACTTACCAACCAATTCCTTCAGGCAGGCAGCTTCTGCGGAAAGCTGCTGACTTGCCGCCGCGCTTTCCTCCGCCGTGGCGCTGTTACTCTGAACAACGATAGAAATCTGGTTGATACTGTCGGAAACCTGTTCCACCGATTCCGATTGCTCGCTGGAAACTACTGCAATATGGTCTATGGAATCCACCACGGACTGAATGCTGTCTACCACACCAAGGAGAACGTCAGCCGTATTCTGGGCAATTTCCGTACCGGTACACACCGCCTCCGTAGAATTTGCAATCAGCTGCGATGTGTTTTTAGCCGCCTGTGCAGACTTGCCGGCCAGATTACGGACTTCCTCCGCAACAACGGCAAAGCCTTTCCCTGCGCTGCCGGCTCTGGCCGCTTCCACTGCGGCATTCAGGGCCAGGATATTTGTCTGGAATGCTATATCATCAATTGTCTTAAGGATCTTCTCAATCTGCTCGGAGCTGGTCTGGATTCTTTCCATGGCCTCTACCAGGCTCTGCATTTTCTGATTACAAAGGATAATCTTCTCGCCGGTCTCATGGGTCTGGCTTCTGACGTCCAGCGCTCCGCTGGCCGTATTTTTCACCTGCCCGGAAATCTTGCTGATACGCAATGCCAGTTCTTCAACGGTGCTGGCCTGCTCCGTTGTGCCCTGGCTGAGTGTCTGCGCTCCGGAAGACAGCTGATCGCTGGCATTTGCCACCTCTTTTGCAGAATCGTTCACCTGACGCATGGCATTGTTCAGTTTAGCTTTCATATGACGCATGGAAAGTAAAATATTCTGAAAACTGCCTACATATACCTCTTCATGCTTCGTATATACACTCAGGTTCTGATTTGCCATCTCATTCAGCAAATAACTGATGTCGTTGATGACGGTGCGCAGACCTTCCACCAGCGCCTCTGTTGACTTTACAAGAACCCCTGTTTCATCCTTATTGCTGATCTCAGGCATCGGTGTCTCCAGATCACCCTCCACCAGCAGTTTCATCCGGTCTACACAAGCCCTCATAGGTCTGCCGATATTGAGAGCCAAAGCCAGTGCGACAATAACGGAAATCACTACGGAAATCACAATCATTGCAATATTGATAACCATTGCGTCCCTTGTGGATTCCAGATAATTGATCTGCGGTGCGGTTACCGCGATGCTCCAGCCGTCTGTATCCGGCACGGGGGCATAAGCCGCAAACATTTTTTCTCCGTCGTATGTATACTCGCCAAACCCGTTTTTCCCCTGGCGCATCTGAGAATGGATCGCCGCCAGCTCCTTAAGAGAACTGTCACTCCCGGCTTCCGCTTCAATGTTTTGAACCGTAATTGTATCAAGCGTTATGTCGGCAATGGTATCACCGGATTTATTAATCATATAGGCTCTGCTGTTCTTGCCGATTTGGATGGCCGATACAATATCGTTTAAAAAGGTTTCCTGGGGGACAAAATATACGACACCTGCAACAGGCTTTTCGTGGTCTCCCTCGGAATACAGAGGCGCCGCTACCATAATGGACAATTCCCCTGTGATTTTGCTGATTAACGGCTCTGACACAAAAACATTTCCCTGCATGGCCTGACGTACATATTCACGGTCAGAATAATCATTTCCGTCAAAAATGCTGATTCCGTCCGGGCCGACTACATTTCCCCTGCGGAAACCGTGCATGGAAACGCGTTCGTCGATAATTGCCTGCTTTTCTTCCACGGACACTTCCGGATCCGACAACTGCGGAATACACCCTACCTCCATAACAGCATTCTTATATGCCGCCAGCTCCTGCTGGGCACGTCCTGCCGCCAGAACCGCCGTCTGGCCCATCATCTGTTCTACAGTGGACATCGTATTGTTGTAATTCAGCGCAATACTCAAAGACCCGGATGCAACCAATCCAATAAGAACAGTAATAATAAGGCATAAAGTTATTTTGGTTCGAATGCTTTTCATTTCAACGTTACCCCCCGCTTACATGGCTGAATTACGAGATGTTCAGCTTCACCTGTTCAGCCGTCTTATTCTTATGATAGATATTATAAAAGTTAATGTCGCTGTTTGTCAACGGGTAACGTTTATCAAAAATTTTTGAAACCCGCCGTGGAATCAGTAGCTCAAATTCTGCACTTTATACCTGCAGGCAGGAGACAAATGCCTTGTCCCGCTTCAGCTCCTGTTTAATACCTCCACCCGAGTGCCGCGTACCGTCCAGAAGGTACATCTGCGGCTTCCTTCTTCCCCATGTAAAATGTTCCCGCAAATACGCCACTATTTTCACGGATTCCTGACAGGGAACCACCAGATCTTCCGTGCCGTGAATTACAAAAAATTCTGTATGTTGCACGGATTCCCGTGTAATCTCCGAATTATATATTATTTTTTCCGTTTCCCACTGTCCACATCGTTCCACCGTTCTGCGGCTTAATTCATCTTTTGAGGCATTTCTCAGAGATTGCGGAGAGAAAAAGGGCGCATACAAAATTACTCTATCCCATAGCTTTGGATTCTTAAGCCAGACCACAAATGCCAGAAAGCCGCCATAGCTTTCTCCGTACAGTATTCTTTTCCCCACCGGCATTTCCTCTCCCAGGCGAACAATATCAAGGACATCCATCTTCCCCCATTTATTCTCATCTCTTGTATAATCTATTTTGCCATAACCGCTGCTTCCGAAATAATTCGGGTACAATACTTTATATCCCGCCTCTGCCACATAGCATATCCTTTTATCATAGCGTGGAAACCAATGTGTATTCGGTCCACCATGCAACATACACACGGTTCCTGCAAACGGGATTTCCGGCTGTTCATAAACAATATAATCCATAGTTCTCCAGTCTGTGACAACCAGCTTCTTTTTTTCAATTAACAGCGTGTTTTCCCGCTCCTCATACCGATACACAGCAGAAACCTCATACGAGCCCACCATGTAGATTCGCAGCTGCGATGCTACATCGGAGCCTGCAATAAAAAGCTTTCCCCCGTACTCTTCCACACAATTTGGAAAAGGCATCACATCACGAATCCTGCCTGCCTCTTTTCCTTCTGCAATATCGTACATAACCAGATCGGACACCGTCGCCCCGGACTCGTAATACACAAACAGCCTATCTCGGGTACAGTAGAAGAAATCATACTCATTTCCTTTCGTATAACCTACATCCAGCAGCTCCACTGTTTCATCCGCCGAATGGCAGCCAGTGTCCGTCGATCGCCGGACAGTGAAAAACTTCATTCCCCCAAGGACATTCGACGAAACAACATACTTTCCAACATCACAACAGAAACGCTCCCGGCTGGCACGATGAAAGGAAATCTCCCTGTGCTCTTTTCTTTCCCTGACATTCGAAATGATACATTCCCTCTTTTCATCCGGGTATCTGCAGCTTTCAATGCCAAGCCTGCCATCCGTTGTCTCTGTTACATTCAGGATGTACCGGTCACAGGAGCGCCAAACCTCCATGAAATCCTGCGACCGCTCTTCATAACAATAAATAACGCCTTCCTTCTTTTCGTTCTCCACCGACAGATAAAAAATCCCCGACACCCAAAAACAGGAAGCATGGAGTACTCCCCCGACCCCGATAGATTCACAGGACATGCTGCCATCCTGGAGATAGAGGTACATGGCAAACAGAGTCTTTTCCTGCATTCCCACAATAACGCGGTGTTTCCCATTATCCAGAACTGCTATAACATCATACGCATTACCATAAACCTCCGGCAACTGTACGGTCTCTCCCGGTACTCCATCTATCCTGACTGTCCTCAGGAGATTTCCCTCTTCTCTGAATACGACAAAATGCAAGTTTTCCCCAAGCCAGTTATATGCAAATACCTTATCCCTACATAATTCATCCATCTTAGTACTCACATTTTCCGAAATGAACTAGATTCTTCTTCATTACGCACCATATACAACTGTCCACGAACGATTCCTCTTGCTCTTAAAATAGCCCTCATTGTACCGGTCGCACCCGTTCCGTAATCATAAAATCTGTTCATCCTAGACTCATCCGTAAATCGGACATTTCCCTCCGCATCATAAAACCTTTGTGTGTAAAGATACTTCGCCAGCACATCTGCAATCCCCCCAAAGATGTCATTCTTCTCCAGATCCTCCATATCCATCAGGAACTCAACGCTGCCAGCGTTTCCATGGCATCTGCAGCCAGACTGACGCCACATCAGCTCAGACAGGACCTTGGAAACTTCATATGCCTTCTGCCTAAACCCGCCGTCCTCATCCTCCCGGGCGGCAAGATACGCCAGCAGCGTCCCCATCCCCGCCAGTCCCTTGCACCAGGAAAGATCAGGGTTAAACCGTTTGGTATAATCCTGCCTGATGATCTCTCCGACTTTCCTCATGTACCGGGGCATACGCTCCATCACACAATCCTGAAACTTTCTCACAGACACCGCTTCCCCTGTTACATACAAGAAATACAAAAGCCCTGCCTCTCCATGGGCAAAGCCTTTCCCCTTCACAGGCTTCAACCTGCTGCCCTCCGCGGCACCGTCCTGCCCTATCATATCTCCGTAAATATGCTCTGCTGTTTTTACAGCCTTCTGCAAGAAAACGACATCCCCCGTTGCCTGCCAGAATTTCAGATAAGTACAGCCATAGCCCGCCAGTCCCAGCCCATAATCCTGTTCCTCCGTATCGCAGGGCAGCTCCCGGGCAAACCTGATCGCCCGGCTCACCTTATCCGGCTTCTTTCTCTGACAATAGAAATCATATAAGAACCATGCGACCCCATGATTGCCAAACAACAGAGAATTATCCCCCTGTACCTGAAATACATCCCTGGTTTCCAAATAGTCCTCCACCACCTGTAAGATCTTTTCCACAATGTCCCGGTAGGGCTCCACCTCTGCAATTTCCAGCAGGAAGCCCGCTATCCCTGCCACGCCGTGCTGTATATTAAGAGGACTGGTGGTGCGCCCGAATTCCGTACTTTCCCACAGTCTTTGCCGGGCATGGTTCAAATTGTCCTTTGCCTCCTGATACAGCCCCTGTAAAAAGCTTAAACACACCTGCTCCAGTCTGTCATATCTGACTTTCCATCTGCCATCTGCAGGGAACGGGAACCCGTCCCCTTCCAACCTGAACTGAAGACTCTCTGCCTCCCTCTGCTCGGACTGCATCAGCAAAGAATAGACCGTGTTTCTCACCACTGAATTCATTTCTTTTTTTGCATCCGCAAGACACACCTGTTCCATTACCTTATCGATGACGGAACGCCTGTCCTCCCCAGCCGCTTCGTCACTGTAAAATGGAACTGCAGACTCAAACCAGGTTCCCAGAATACTCATCGCCAACCCGAACAGATCCTGTGACCAGGGCGACCGCTCCGGAGCCGCATCGGTATTATAGAATCCCTTTGTGCCGGTTCCTACTCTTCCGCTGCATTCCGCATAGATGCACGCATTTTCAAAATCGATCAGCTTTACCTCCATGTCCTCCGTCACCATGATATTATTGGGAGTCAGATCATTCCAGGCAATATGCCGCTGAGCCAGCTGCTCCACCGCTGACAGTAGCTTGCGGATGACCAAAAGCTTGCTTTCCTCTCCCCGCCTGAAGGTCAGATATTTTCGCAGACTTTCCCCTCCTGCTTTTTCCTCCGCCAGATACAGATTACCGTTACATGCAAACAGCTCCAGTGGCCTTGGCACCAGACCCGTATCCTCCAGGGAAACCAGCATCTTATATTCGTTTTCCAGCATAGAAAATGCCGTCTGCCCTTCACCATACACAATAAAGGGCCTGGCCTCCTTAAGAACGACTTTCCGTCCGTCCGCCACCCGCACCGCATCATACACATTTCCCTTATTCGCCTGTCCCAGAATCTTCACTATACGATAGTTCTCCAGGGGCGTCCCCTGAATTGCAGGCGAAACTGCCAGAAAACGTTCATCCCCCCGGGAGCGAAAGGGATTCATAACCCATTCCGGCTCCTGATACCAGGGCTTCCTGCTATCCTCCACCAGCTTCCCCTCCAAATCCCGCATATAATATTTCAGCTTCTCGTCGTCTCTGTCGTACTGCACTATTCTTACAAAGCCCCCATACCGATAGTGGAGGCAGCTACACTGCTGACACTGCATGTCCGTGTAGATTCTGGGGCCCTGGAATTCCGCCAGCTCTCGATAAAGCTCCTTCATAATCCCGACAAACTTTTCCTCCGTCTCCGGGTAAAAAGTAATAAACTTATTGGCACCGGACATGGGGTAATGGCAATCGTTAATTATCTGAAGAATTGCTATATTTTTCACGATTTTAAAGCTGCAGTTTTGACCGATAAGCACCGGCATTACCCGTTCCGCAATACTTTCCGCCTCATACCAGACCGCAGACACATGACCTTTCCATCCCTGCTCCGCAAGCTGCCCTCCAGGCGTCTGCATCTGCAGCCAGGCATCCGTCTCTGTCAATTCCCATCCCTCCGGCAGGCTGTCCTGTATCTTCTCGTAAAGGCTATCCTTCTGATGTGATTTTTTGTAGATTACTGCATCGTATATTCCCATAGAATTTGGACTCTCCTTCTTCTATTCCATCACATACACCCTGTCCGCCGCCTTGATAACGTCCTCCTTGTGGGAAATCACCAGTACTGTCTTCCGTATGGCCGATTCCGCACCCCGGGTGACCGCCTTTAATGCCTCGATGGCACGGCCGTCCGCCACGACGTCAAAGGCGGAGGAGAACTCATCCAGAATCATGATCGGCGCATGACTGTACAATGCCCGGGCAAAGCAGATCAACTGCCGCTCCCCGCCGGAGAAATTATCCCCCTGGCTCTGTGCCATGGCATGGATTCCCTCCGGAAATCTTTTCACCATCTCGCCCAACCCCGTCAGCTCCAGCACCCGGGCCAGCCGCTCATCGTCCCGTTCCTCACCCAGCAGAATATTTTCCTCGATGGTTCCCAGAAACAGCTTCTGATTCTGCTCCACATAGGTAAAATTCTCAAACCAGCTTTCCGCCGGCATACTGTCCTGACTCTGCCCGAAGACCCTGATCGTCCCGGCGTTCTTTTCCTGCAGTCCCAGCAGCACCTTCATCAAAGTACTCTTCCCACAGCCGATCTCACCCCGGATGGCCAGATAGGTATTAGGCTGCACCTCCAGGGAGACATCGGAAATACCGCTGCCATTCTCATAGACATAGCCCACCCTTTCCATCTTAACGGCAGCTGCCGCCGGGTCTGCCTTCCTTTTCATGTCCCCTGGGATCTCCGGATCTGCCTTCCTCTGAATTTCCCCTGCAGCCGCCGGACAGCCGTCAATAACGGTAAAGACTCGTTCCATAGAAGCCAGTATCGGCTGAAGGCCAAGGCTCGTTTCACAGAAATCCTCGATTCCCGCAAGCACGCCTTGTGCCAAAATGGGAATGACCGTCAGCACCGACAGGGGCAGCTCCCCCTTTAAGAACAGGGAAACACCCAGTCCAATGGCCCCGCCGACATACAGGAAATTACAGATACTGCCCAGGGAAACCCGCCCCGCCGTATAGAGCATGGAACGCTTCCTCAGCCTTCTGCTCCGCAGGATGACCCTGCCGGTCTTCTCCTGCTCCTCTTCCTCCAGCCGATATGCCTTGACCGTCTCCGCCATGGTCAAACTGTCCCCCAGCCTGCCCATAAAGTCGCCTGTGTTCTCCTGCATCTCCCTGCTGACCTTCCTGATCTTGGGCTGGATCAGACGATTATACAGGAGCGACAGTGCCGCACACGCCAGAACCCCCAATCCCAACAGCCAGTGATAACAGCAAAGGGCAGCCATACACCCCACCGCCTGAAACACGGGCATAAAAAACATCCCCAGCGAATAGGTGAGAAATGCGGCAATGCTTCCGCAGTCATTAATCAGCCTGGCGCTCATGTCCCCGGTCTTTTCCTTCGCTCCCGCATTGCCGGGCCGAAAGACCAGGTATGCCTTGAACAGTTCCTTCTTCAGCCTGTTCGTCAGATAAAGATTCACATAGTCTATCCCCACGCAGAAAATATGTATGACCAGCATCAGCAGCAAGTAAATAAGCAGGATCCTGACAATCCTGGCGATCTTCTCATCATAGGCCCCGATCCCGAAAAAGTCTATTGCCGCCTTCTGGAGGGACGTCTGTGAAAGCGTAATAAATACATTCTGGGCAGAGAAGAAGAACAGCGTGGGAAGATACAGCCACCATATCCTTTTCACATAAGAGAGCGCCTTTTTTATGAACTCCCTGTCTTTTACATTATTTTTCATGACTGTACTCCCCCCATGGAATGCTCTGCTGCCATGGAATGCTTTGCTTCCATGGATAGTTTCTGTGCGTCCGGAAAAGCTTTTTCAAAGCCGCCGTCATGGGTGATCACAAGCACCGTCCGGCCTTCGCCCCTTTGTAAAGTTTTGGCTATCTGCCTGTAGATTACCTCACATATGTCACCGCTTAAATTTGCCGTAGGTTCATCCAAAATAACCATATCCGCCCCGGACAGCAGCGCCCGGCTGACGGAAATGCACTTCTTCTGTCCTCCCGACAGATTGACACCCTTCTGCTCTATGGGTGCCTCCATCCCTCCCGGGATCCCTTCAAACACCTTGTATACCCCGGTGGAATCACACCACTCCTGCAGCGCCTCATAGGAAAGAGACTCGTTTCCCGTTCTGATGTTATCAATAATGCTGCCTTCAAACAGCACCGGATTCTGCTCCGCAATCACAACTTTGGACCTCAGGGCATAAAGTTCCTGCTCCTCCACACCCTCCATACAATACTCAATGGTTCCCCCCATCGGCAGATACAGCCCTGTGAGCAGCTTGGAAAAGGTGGATTTCCCCGCTCCGTTAATTCCGGTCAGCAGGTACAGGCAGTTTCTCTCCATCTCGCAGCTCCAGCCCTGCATAATATTAGTTTCCCCGGAATATCCGAAGACAAGATCCTTCACTCTGCAGAGAACCTCATGGGACGCCTTACTATCACTTCCCGGATCCCCGGTAAAGCGATAGCTGCGGCAGTCTCGGTATGCCTCCTGCTCAGGTTCCAGATTCCATACCCCCTGCACCCTCTGCAGCGAGGCTATATCCTGCCGAAGGCTTCCCATAATTTGGTTCATGGACTGAACCACCGCCGCCAGGGAAAGGGCCAGGGTGATCACGGTGATACATTCCGCCAGGGCCATTTTACCCGACATGTAAGACAGCGCCGGATAAAAAATGCCAAACAGCATGGGAAGCATGGAGCACAAAAAGCCTCCCGACATCATCAGGGAAATAGGAGGCAGCTGTCTGCGGTACTGCCTCTCCACTTCCTTCAAAGCGCTTTGATATTTGGCAAACGCCCAGTTCTGTGCCTTTTCCACTTGCACCGTCTCCAGATTCCCCAGCAGATCCCCGGACACGGTTTCCGCCCTCCCCATGGAATCAAAAATCTTCATCCGGCAGCCCTGCATGGGCTTGGACACCACCATCTGCAACAGGAATGCACCGGCAATAATCAGCAACAAAAGCAGGCAAAATAAAGGATGAATCAGGATGATTGCCACCATGGAGAACACGATCCTGCAGATGTTGGACGACAGCTTCCAGAGCTCCGACGTCCAGATATTGGCAACCCCGAGAAGGTCCGACGTCCCCCGCACATACATATCCCCGGCGTTCAGATTCCGGAGATCCTTCATCTGCGCCTCCAGCAGGGCATGTGAAAACCGCTTCTCATAACGCTCTACCACATCACATCGAAGCTTTACCTTGTACAGGGACTCCGCCACTGCCACCAAGCACACCCCCAGCAGGACGGCAAACATGCGGTACGCGATACCCCAAGGATCCGCGCCGCCCTCCATCCGCCCAGCAAGCTGTCCCAGCATATCCGCATAATATACGTTAAGCACGGCGGCCGCCCCCACCAGGAGCAGCATGACTGCCATATTCAGCCATACATACCCTTTCCCAATGGGCTCCAGGGCAGATCGGATAGCTTTTATCATTACTTTGTTCCTCCTTACGCTGTTTTACCCTCATGACCCTAATTCTTTTCATGCTTTCCTGTACAGCAAATACTGATCGCAATTCAGGGAGCGCCAGGCTTCGTTATCTGGCGCCCCCTGGCGATTAGCTCTTAATCAGGTTCCTCCCTGTCCCGGGGTCGGTTTCCCAACCGTAACGCTGCAGGTCCAGTTACACGTGTACCCGCAGAAATCAGCCGTTTCCTCGTTTTCTTCTACCTCCAGCATCTGCAGCTCCTCCATTGTCATACTCTTTTTCATTTCCATCTTGTAACTCTCCTTTTCTTTGTCTGCATTTTCGTAACAGTTCAGTGACCTGCCTGAACTGTTATGTTTTTTTCGACGTTTGCAACGCCAATACCTGTAACATGTTACATATATACTATACTGCCGGCCTGGCTTTATTAACATGACTTCATTGTAGAATTCGGAATTTCCGATAACGTCATGTTACTTTATTATATTAAGCTATATACTTATAGATGCAGGCATTGCCAGGAGCAAATGCCTAAACAAATACCAAGGAGGAAGAAACATGTCAAAGAAAACAAAAGGGAAACTCATTTTCACTCTGGCCGCGGTACTTGCCGCAGGCTCTGCAACCGCGGCTGCCGGAAGGGTCGCAGCTCAGTGCAGCGACAGCCTTATCCGCAGCACCGGCGCAGAAAAACAGCTTTACTGCGAGACGGATACTGACTATGTTGTGGAAACCCATCATACCTGATACCAATCTGCCGGTTTTCCCAACAATTTTTCATAAGATCTTTTAGCAATCTCGGCAGTTCCATTTTTTCTAAACATCTCTGCGCTGTAAAAAGCAAGCCTGTAATATTGCAGGCTTGTTTCTTTTTGTCCTAAATGCTCCAGGGCATCTGCCTTGTTATTTATGTGTCCTGGCACCAATTTCCAAGTTCCGCTGACCCGGCACAACCGAATTCCTTCCTCGGAATAAGCCAGCTCTTCCTTCCATTTTCCCAATTTCCCCGTACATCCCGTCAGTCGCCCCACAATCAGCATCACTCTTCTGAAATGAAATTCCGGCCTGACTCTGCTCCTTCTATAATACTCCAGCAGCTTCTCCAGCAGAAACTGCTCCTGCTCCCATTTGTTTTCATTTTTCAGCGCATCCGCCATCTTCATCAACACGCCTATTTCCTCTGGACCGAAGGGACGGTTCCAAAAGTCCTCCTGCCACTTCCTGACGTCTTCTTCCTCCGGCACCTCCTCCACCGTAATAGCCAGAATCTCCCTGGCAGTTTCAAACTGCTGCTCCACCGGAATCCTGCCTAATCCACAACCTATGGTAAACGCTTCATTTTCCACATACTGGCGGTTGCAGCCGTAAGAAAGGTCCAGCTTCGCCTTCATTTCCTGCAGCGCCGCTTCCGCCTGCTTCCACTGCCTGTTCATAATCAGCGTGGTAATCTGCCACTCCTGATCCAGCAGAGCAAGATCCTCCGTCTGAATACTGCTGTAATAGTAATCCTCCCGCAGGTTCAGCTTCTTCGCCAACGCCCGGAAAGTACCGGTATTAGGTGCACGCCTGGCGGTCTCGATCCGGGAAAGAGTCTCCGGAGCACAAATCCCCTCACTGAGCACCTGCTGGGAATAACCGCGATACTGTCTGTTCCGGCTGAGCACCTCGTCCAGCAGCTCTGCCTCCTGCCATACATCCATCATATACAACTCGTCGTCCGGATCTTCCTTCCCCGGTCCGGTCTCCTGCATCAGCTCCCGCCATATTTCCAGCCATACCTGCTCCTTATGGACCTGCTCTCTCAAACCCAGCTTCTCCGCTGCCTGCACATATATCTCCATCCCAGGCTTGAAGCATAGCCGGAAGTGACCATCATCTCCACAGCCCTTTCTGCTATGGCCATACACTCATGATACCTGCCCTGCTCACGGAGAATAGGCAAATACCTGGCGGCCACCTTTGGATACAGCTTTACCCGCTCCTGTTCCTCCAAATACCTTATCTGAATATACTCCTCCAGGAAAGCCAGCACCCCGGCCGCTTCCTCCCTGTCCTGCTGCATATCCTGCCAGAGTAAGATACAACTGATCTCCTGCATGCTGAGGTATGTATGGACGCCAAGGTTTCCGGGAAAGTCCTTTACCGTCCTCTGAATGATCTCCCTGTACAGCCTGGCACTGTCTTTCTTTTCACCGGACTGTTCCGACTCCGCCCTGACTCGTATCATGGCGCTGAACTGCTCCCGGATCGCCTTATTACAGGTATGCTCCAGCGCCGCATCTTCCGCCAGCAGATCCGACACCTTTTCCCATTCACGATCCAGCATTGCCATGGCAATACGCTGTCTCCACTCAAAATAATAATACTCGTCCTCGGAAAGCAGGGTGGTAAACTTATCCGGGGACAGTCCCATCCGCTGCAGCAGTGCCGTCTGCAGAAGCCGGTCCATCCTCCGTTCACCATATAGATACCTGGTAAGCGCCGATGGCGTACACAACCCACTGCACAGGTCTGCCCCGCTTATTTTCTTTTTCCGAATCGTTTCCCGCATCAGGTCCCCCAGGGTTCTTCTCTCATTCTCCCTCATACTATGGTCCTCCTTTGTACACCATAAAAATAATACATTATTATAGCATACCCCCGAAATGCGTTCAACCTATATGCGTTTTTACAGCGACCTGCATAAATCATATACTCTTATTTTCTATATTCAAGTGGATCTGTCCAAACTATCTTATCTTTCAAACATGCCGCCTCCGGCGGCAGTGCTGCTGCAGGCGGCACAAACAATCCGTAAAAAAACGCAAGCGAACTTGTTCGCTTGCGTTTTTCCGTGTGAGATTTAGAATTTCTTAGACGACGTTTTATGCCATTTTAGAAGTTCTTCTCACACTTCCCGACATGCCGCCCCCGGCGGCAGTGCCGCTTGATAGCGGCACAAACAATTCGTGAAATTGAGCAGGACTTTCAAAGCCGTGTAACCCCCAAAGACAGACCTACATCGTAAAATCATACGTTACGCTGGTTGCATTTATCCCATCATCCAGCACAATAGTCAAGGTATGGCTGCCCGCAGGAATCGACGCGTTCATGATGGTAATGGTCAGAACGTTGTCCGTCAGACCCCCTTCCGAGCCATATTCCGTACTAAGCAACAACTTCCCGCTCAACCCGCTGATCTGGGTCAGGCTATTCTCATAAAGCCTCTCCACCGGCTTGTCAAACACCACTTTAAGCTGCGTATCGCTGATAACTGTCACTCCGGTGATCCGGGGCCATGCTGTTTCATCCGGATCCGGCGCAGTATACGCCGGGATCTCCTGATAGCTGTAGAAATCCTCCCGGTTGCCCCTCTCATCCTCCGATGCACAGCAGAACCACTGTCCCGCCCGAATGCCGCTGACGGTGATATAATTCAGGCCGTATCCTATCGAAACCCTTGTGCCTCCGGCGTAAATCTGCGCGGGATCCTTGGCGGCAACGGTTCCCTCACCCTCTACCAGATCCTGAATTGCATAATAAAGCACGCCGGCCTCGTCCGAGTTGACAGTGACCTGTATGGTATTTTCATCCTTCCACTCAATACTTCTGATGCTGACCCTGGGTGCCTGCAGATCAAGATAACACGTACCTTTCAGCTGGGTACCATCCTTCAGGGTAATCACAATCGTATAGGTATTATTACCTTTGGGGACGCTGCCCCTCTGCATATACACGCGGTAAATCCTGTTGTCCGAGGTCCTGACCTTCCCGAGCGCCGTCTCGTTCTGCGGACAGCTGATGTCAAACTGTGCCAGAGTCAGGCTCTCCGGGGTGGCGGTCTCCAGCTCAATCTCAAATCCGTACAGATATTCGCCGTTGTCCTGCTTCTCCGCAAATGCTTCAGCGTTCTTGATGGCGGCTGCCGTCTCCTCATAGACATCCCCGGCAATGGAAAGGCTGTTTACCAGCGTGGATTTTCCCTCCGTATTAACGGCCACATAATACATGGTATAAGGCATCCCCTCAGTCAGGCCGCCAATGGTAATCCCATTCTGATGCTGCTTCATCTCTGTCTTTACGCCGTCCCTGATAACCTCTGCTTCCGTCGGTTCCGCGTTTTGATCCGATGCCGCCCGGAAAGCCGCCGCACGTGCCAGGCTCCGTCCGTCTTCCCTTAACAAATAACAGAAATAGCCCGGTTCATCGGAATTATAGGTAATCGCAGCTTCATTTGCCCCCGTGCGGACAGCATTCATGCCTGCAATCTGCGCACAGTCCGTCCTGTAGGCAAATACGCTGGAGATCGCCGTACCGTCCGGAAGGGTAATCTGCAGATCATATTCCTGATCCCTGTAATAGGCGGTTGTCAGATCATAAACCATACTATCCTCAGTGGATACAGACAGAATGGTCATATCGGAGCCGCCGCTGTTGCAGATGATACTGAACGCCGAAAGCGTAAGGGGCTGTTCCGTCTTCCGATTTAAGGTCACCCGGATACGTCCGCTGCCCACAACCTCTACCTTCCGGATCTCAAACGCCTCCTGTGCCGGTTGCGAAGGCTTCTCCGCAGGCTTCCAGGCCCCCTGGGATGATGCCGCCTTTTCTGCCTTCACTGCTGTCTCGCTCCTGGCCTCCCGTCCTTCCTGCTTGCCGAATTCCTGGTAATGCCTGTAAGCCGCCAACAGATCATTGCCATAGGCCTCTTTCAGATCCCCGTATCTGTCAAGATAATCCACAGGGTCAAAGCCGGTACCGCTGTCCCTGTGTTCATAGGCTCCATGGGTAAGATAATGGGTGACATAAGCATCCCAGTCATCCCCGAACGCCGCCTGAAGATCCGGATATTTCTCCCTGTATTTGACCAGATCCAGCATCCCATTCATCACCCGGCCCTCAGAAAGCCCGATGCTCCTGTAATGCTCCAGCAGTGCTTTCCTGTCATAGCCATATGCCGCCTTAAGATCCGGATACTTATCCGCATAATAATGCTCGTCGAAAACGTCTTCTATGCCCATACCTGCAGCCCTGGCAGAGCTGATGCTGCCCAGCACTACCGCCCCGACGATGGCAACAATGACGACCCTTCTTGCAATTTTTGCAAACCCTGTCAGCCTTTTCCTGAATCCTTCCTTCATTTTACTGCTGTTTCCTTTCCTTATAACATTCTTCCAACGCCGGCCTTCCTGTCGGAGCCTTCCCACGGTTCACAGTCCCACAGGCTTTACAATATCTGCCAGATATACCCATCATAATGCTTTTTGCCCCCGGCGTCAAGTAACTACTATATCTGCAGCCCTGAATATCTGCAGCCCTGAAATACTGGCGGAAAATGCCGGTGCAGCCCGGACTGTTTACAAAGTCTGCCGCAAAAGCTATACTTACATTAAAATTTATTACAGAAGGGAATAGATCTTATGACAGAAAACAGCTTTTCGCTTTCTCAGCTTGCGGAAATGAGCATGCTGACTGAGCGTACCCTGCATAATTATCTGAAGAGAGGCCTGCTGCACGGGAAAAAAACTGCCTCCGGCTGGCGGTTCTCCGTGGAAGAATTGGAGCGGTTCTGGGAGCAGCCCTTCGTCAGCGCAGCCGTGCACTCCAAACAGCTTGCCATAGCCGACGACTTTCTGCAACGGCGCGTGCCGACGGCCGGTCAGATCTGCATGGCCTATGACTGCGCGGCCCCGTCGCCGGAAGAAGCCCTCCGCCTGTGTGAATATTTCCTGTCCGCCGTAAAGCATTGTTCCGATATGCGCTTTGCCTACCACTATGAAAAGGGGCTTATGCGCGTGACCCTCCGGGGAAAGGCAGAGGAGGTTACAGCCGTGATAAACGGCATCGTCAAGGCTTAAACCGTCCCGGCCTGCTTCGACTGATCCTGGCCGAGCCTTGGCTGATCCCGGCGGCTTCGGCGATCCTGGCCGGGCCTTGGCTGATCCCGGCGGCTTCGACTACAGCCGGCTGCAGGTCTCCAGCAGATCCTCCACTCCGCATTCCAGACATTCCGCCAGGGCAGCCACTGCCTCCGCGGCCGCTTTATTGATATTTTTCCGGCGCTGTTCATACTGTTGAATGGCCCGCAGAGATACACCGGATTTCTCGGACAGCATTTTCTGACTATAGGCCCGCAGACGGCGAAACTGTGCCAGCTTTGTGTCCCTGCTTTCCGGCTGCTCCAGCATAAGCTGCAGTTTTTCCACAAAGCGGTCCTCCGGCATCTCATGGAATCTGGGATACATGGTATCCAGTTCGGAAAAGCCAATCACCGTCATAATTTTCCTATAGGTCTGATTCAGCTTCCACTGGGCATAGGCCAGAATCCACCCCTCCCAATAATCCGCCGTACGGCAGAGCCGCAGTCCCACATCCGGGTGCTCCGCCCGAATTCCCATAATTCTCCAGGTCTCCCAGGCCAGCTCCGCTCCGGACATTCCCGCCACATATTTCGGATTTCCGCATCCGAATTCATCTGCCAGTCCGCTGCTGATGAATAATCGAAAAAATTCATTTCTGTCAGCCCGGCAGTCATTTGCTATATAATCTATCATCTCCGCCATATTTGTCATGGCCTCCTGCAAATATGCTTCGCTGTATGCCGTCTTCATTTTTCCTCCTGTACT
>CAJTKW010000078.1 GCA_910577035.1 uncultured Acetatifactor sp. | reverse complement strand
GCTCCGGTTTGCCCAGGTAACCTTCAATCCTGACGCCATCCTGATTATACTGCACAGGCACCAGGGCGTTTGCCGTATCCCTGCCGTACAGGCGGTAAATCACCTCCCGCAGGTCTCCGTGGCCGGAGGTATGGAATTTCATCTGATTCCCCATTACCAGCTTAAAGGATATGTCCGGCCTGGACAGGGCAAGGTGTTCCATCAGATCCGCAATGTAACCGCCTTCTGTCGCCGGCTGCCTTAAGAATTTCCTCCGCACGGGAGTGTTATAGAAAAGATTGCGTACAATAAAGGTAGTACCCTCCGGAGCACCCACCTCCTCAAAGGCAGACTCCAGCCCGCCCTCTAAAAGGATCCGGCTGCCCGTGACACTATCCGCCGTCCTGGTGATGACCTCGGTCTTCGTTACCGCCGCAATGCTGGACAATGCCTCACCCCGGAATCCCAGGCTGGAAATGCGGGTCAGATCCTCCGCACACGTAATCTTACTGGTAGCATGGCGCAAAAAAGCCGTCCGCAGCTGTTCCCGCTCCATCCCCCAGCCATTGTCCGTCACACGGATAAACGTAGTCCCGCCGTCCTTGATTTCAACGGTAACCGCAGTCGCACCGGCATCAATGGCATTTTCCACCAGCTCCTTCACCACGCTGGAAGGACGCTCCACCACCTCGCCGGCCGCAATCTTGTCAATGGTCTCCGAATCCAGGATATGTATTTGCGCCATCCGTTCCTCCTTTCCTTAATCCTGTCCGCCGGCTCAGACCTTCTTTCCACGTCTTGTCACGGGAAGAAGATCTTAGCCTGCGAAGCAAGCTTAGATCTTCTTTCCGCCCTGCCAGCGGTTCTTCAGCTTATTCTGTAACCTATACAGGGTATTCAGGGCATCCAGGGGTGACATGGTATTTACCTCCACCTCCATCAGCTCCTTTAAAACATCCTCGTCCGTCACCGTGTCAAAGAGGGACATCTGCGCCAGATCCACCTCGTCCAGCTTCGGCTGCTTCTTCGCCCTGCCGTCTCCCTTCACGTCCACGGTAATACTCTGGATCTTTTCGGTAATATCATTATCCGTCAGCTGTTCCACGATTTCCTTCGCCCGGTCGATTACCATGTCCGGCACCCCCGCAAGCCTGGCCACCTGAATGCCATAGCTCTTATCCGCGCCGCCCTTGATGATTTTTCTTAAAAACACAATGTCATCTCCGCACTCCTTTACGGCAATGCAGTAATTATTCACATTGCTCATCTTGCCCTCCAGCTCGGTGAGCTCATGATAATGGGTGGCAAACAGGGTCTTGGCCCCCAGCAGCTTTCTGTTGCTGATATGTTCGATCACTGCCCAGGCAATGCTGAGACCGTCAAAAGTAGACGTCCCCCTTCCGATTTCATCCAGGATCAGCAGACTGTCTGCCGTGGCATTTCTCAAAATATTTGCCACCTCGTTCATCTCCACCATAAAGGTGGACTGGCCGCTGGCAAGGTCGTCAGACGCTCCCACCCGGGTAAAGATTCTGTCCACAATGCCGATATTGGCACTTTTGGCCGGCACAAAGCAGCCGATCTGCGCCATGAGTACAATCAAGGCCGTCTGACGCATATAGGTGGATTTCCCGGCCATGTTCGGCCCGGTGATGACACTGATACAATGGTTCCCATTGTCAAGGTGGGTGTCATTGGCAATAAACAGATCATTGGTAATCATCTGCTCCACCACCGGATGCCGTCCCTCCTTAATATCTATAACCCCTTTCTCGTTCAGCTTCGGACGCACGTAACGATTACGCTCGGCCACCAGGGACAGGGAGGTGTAGACATCCAGCCTGGCAATCCCCTTTGCCGTCCGCTGGATACGCTCCAGCTCTCCCCCGATGGTATCCCTGATCTGACAGAAAAGATCGTATTCCAGGGCCGTCAGCTTATCCTCCGCATTCAGTATGGCATCCTCCAGCTCCTTCAGCCTGGGTGTGGTATAGCGCTCGGCATTGGCCAGGGTTTGCTTGCGCACATAATCCTCCGGCACCATATCTTTATAGGAATTGGTCACCTCAAAATAATAACCGAACACCTTATTGAATTTGATACGTAGATTCTTGATGCCCGTGCGTTCTCTGTCCTGCTCCTCCAGCTCCGCCAGCCACTTTTTACCGTCCCGTTTTGCCGCCCGCAGCCTGTCGACAGTCTCGTCAAAGCCGTCCCGGATCATGCCGCCCTCCCTGACCGTGACAGGAGGTTCCTCTTCGATGGAATCCCGAATCAGCCGGTAAACGTCCTCCAAGCCGTCAATATCCCCTGCAATCTCCTGAAGCGCTTCTTTTGAGAACCCCTGGAGCACCGCCTTGACGGCAGGCAGCATCTCCAGGGAATTGCGGAAAGCAATAAAATCCCTGGGGTTCGCCGTCTTATAGGTCACCTTGCTCAATAGCCGTTCCAGGTCATAGACCGGGTTCAGATACTCCCTGATTTCGTCCCGGGAGACGCTGTCCTGATTCAGCTCCTCTATGGCATCCAGCCGCTTTTCCATTTCCTCCCTGTTAATCAGCGGCTGCTCCAGCATACTGCGCAGCAGCCTGCCGCCCATGGCGGTCTTTGTCTTGTCCAGCACCCAGAGCAGGGAGCCGCGCTTCTGCTTCTCCCGGAGGGTTTCCGTCAGCTCCAGATTGCGTCTGGTGGCACTGTCCAGCAGCATGTATTTGCTGGTAAGGTATGCAACAATATGGGTAAAATGCTCCAGATCCGTCTTCTGTGTCTCCCGGAGGAACTGCAGCAGGGCACCCGCCGCCAGAATGCCGATGGGAAAGTCTTCTATCCCCAAACCCATGAGGGTTCCCACCTTGAAATGCCGCAGCAAAACCTGCCGGCAGCCCTCGTCGTCAAACAGATGGGGCTCCAGGGCATTGATGGGGATATGGTATCTGTTCCGCAGCTCGTCCACGTCAAAGCCGCTGACAAGGAAGGACTCGTTGCAGATGATTTCAGACGGCTCGTATTTCATGAGCTCATCCTTCAGCTTCCCCAGATCCTCCACCTCGGTCAGATAATAGTCCCCCGTGGTAACATCCGCCGCGGAAATACCGATTTTGGTAGGCGTATAGACAATGCACATCAGGAAATTATTCCTGGATTCTTCCAGAGACTGTACGTTCAGATTCGTACCGGGGGTAACCACCCTTGTGACCTCCCGCTTTACCAGGCCCTTAGCCAGCCGCGGATCCTCCACCTGCTCGCAGATTGCCACCTTATACCCTCTATTGACCAGCTTGGTCAAATAGTTTTCCACCGCGTGGTAGGGGACGCCGCACATGGGGGCACGTTCTTCCAGCCCGCAGGCCTTTCCGGTCAGGGTAAGCTCCAGTTCCTTCGACACTGTGAGCGCGTCATCAAAAAACATTTCATAAAAGTCCCCCAGGCGGTAAAAAAGGATGCAGCCCGGATACTGCTTTTTCGTCTCCAGGTATTGCTGCATCATAGGGGTAAGGTCTTCTACGGGGATCTGCTGCTCCGACATTGCGGTACACTCCTGTTCTCCATACATTAACGAAGGACTCTCTGCGAATCCGTTCGCCGGTTTTTCGATTTGTAAAAAGGCAAATGCACAATTATTTGCGCATTTGCCCTATTTTACCACAAAATATTGATGTTGTAAATCGGTAACTCTCCAGCCCTGCCGTTCCCACGGCTTATTCCTTTGCAGATCCGTCAGCCTTCAGCCTTGCATATACAGGAAGCAGCAGCAGCGTCACAAACACACCGTATAGCAGTCCTATACAGGGAACACTGAAATTCAGCCCCAGGAATTCCACTTCTGCCATATCCGTGTAAACCAGTATATGAATGGCCTGTACAAGTGCCACTGCCACACCCGTAATCAAAGCCGTCGCCATCGACACCTTAACGGAATGTACCGCCCTGTCCATCTGCTTCCCGGTAATATCCTGGTGTCCCTTTACGCAATATACAAAAGCACGGCCAAAATCCTGCAGCAGTCCGGCGGCCAGGAGAACAATCAGAATCATGCCTGCAAGCGGAATAAGTGACAGGCCGTCCTGCCATACCACTGCCTGTGCTTCCGGTGCCAGCAGGTGGATACAGACACCTCCAAATACTGCAATGGCAGCTTCCCCTGCAGCCAGGGAAAGGGTTCTGCGGATTACGGCCGGTGAAGCGGGAAGCCTATTCCCTTGTTTCTTTTCCTGTACAACAGATTTCTGCATCATCATTCCTCCTCTCATGGGCAATCCACGGTAAACGTTTCTAACATCATTATTTCAACCTTCGGAAAAACTGTCAATAAGTCTTTTATACCAGTGGGAATGCCTTGCAAGGATCGCCGGACACCCTTTTGCCGCTATTCTTCTTCCTCTATCGCTGCGGTACTAAGAATCTGCAGTACCTCTTCCTCCCGCTCAGCCAGCCAGTCGCCGGCTCCTTCCGCCATGGCCGCAAGGCTGCCGGAAGAAAGCTCCAGATCCGGGAATGTGATAAAGCTGAAGGTGCCACCGCCGTCGTAGATCCCCATTCTGCCCCTGCGTCCGTTGTCAAAGGTAATGTCCCTTGTCTCAAGACCGGTACCGCACACACCGAAGGACTCATAATAATATAAGCCCACCCCGCCGCTGCAGCCCTCCGGGAAAAAACAGATACCGAACCTCCCCGTGTCGTCATTGTATTCTTCCGTTGTACAATCCCAGCCTGCGGGAATTGTCATACTGATCTTCAGATCCTCCCATCGGCAGGTTACCTCCTTGTCCTCCGGTTTCTGGCTGTCGTCCCTGCGCCTGCCGGTGGGCTGCACTGCCTGTTCCGGGCTGTTCCGCTTTAATTTCTTGACCAGATAAACAAATTCGTTCCTGTAATCATCCCTGTCCGTGCCTGCAATCTCCAACAAAGACTCTATATTTTGGAAAGATGCTTCTCCCTTATAGTTACTGTCCCGTACCAGTAAGCCAAATTGTGCCACAGCCGCCGCAAAGTAATAATCTTCGCCGGGCTTCGCCGTATATGCTGCCTCCGTTACGGCATATTCCTTTAAGATGCTTTCCTCTTCTTCCGGCTCCTTATAGCGGATCTTCAGCGAGGCCCACTCACCGTTTTCCACACCCTCCCTGCTCTCCTGGTATTTTAAGGCCGTTTCAGGGATTTCATAAGCAGAATCCGCAGGTATGATTTCATAAAGGGCTGTCACCGTATGGCCTGCGCCAATCTCCCCTGCATCTTTTGTGTCGTCGTCAAAATCTTCCGTGGCCAGCATCCTGTTCTCATATCCCAGAAGCCGGTAGCCCTTGATATAAGCGGGATTAAATTCTATCTGCAGCTTTACATCCTTTGCCACCGTGACAAGGGTGGCTCCCATCTCTTCCACCATCACCCGTTTGGCTTCTCCCCGGGAATCAATATACGAATAATTGCCGTTTCCGTTGTCCGCCAGGGTCTCCATCTTATTGTCCTTAATGTTCCCGGTGCCGAATCCCAGCACGGACAGAAAAATTCCGGACTTCCGCTTTTTTTCCACCAGCTTCTTTAAATCGCTCTCCGAGGTGACGCCCACGTTCAGATCCCCGTCCGTGGCCAGAATAATCCTGTTGTTTCCGCCCTTGATAAAGTTTTCCTCTGCCAGACGATATGCCGTTTCGATTCCGGCGGAACCGTTTGTGGAGCCGCCGGCAAACAGATTATTAATGACCTCCGCTATTTCCTCATGATTGCTTCCCTTTTCGCCCTGAAGCAATATCTGGTCAGAACCGGCGTAGGTTACAATAGACACCCGATCCTTCTCCGTAAGCTCCCCTGTCAGCATGGTAAAGGCCGATTGCAGCAAAGGCAGCTTATCCTCACTGTCCATGGATCCGGAAACATCCAGCAGAAAAACCAGATTCGATGCCGGCGCCTCACTGAAATCGATTTTCTCTGTCTTTAAACCGATCTGCAGCAGCCTTGCCTCCTGATTCCAGGGGCAGTCCCCCATTACCGTGGTAACGCCAAACGGCTCCCCTTTACCCGGAAGTCTGTAATCATAATCAAAAAAATTCAGCAGCTCTTCAATTCTAACCGCACCTGTGGGAATATCCTCCATAGAACAATTGCGCTCAATCAACTGCCGCAGATATGTGTAAGATGCCGTGTCCACATCCGCCGAAAAGGTGGAGACCGGACTGTTTTTCACTGCTTTAAACCCGGATTCTTCCAGGGCACTGAACTCTTCGGTATTCCAACCCTCCGGCCACCTTTGACCTTCTGTCGTGCCCCAGTATTCCTGGGGCCCGGCAGCCCAATTTTCCTGCTCATAATAATTGCCCTCGGCCTCCATAGGGGCATAATTACCGGCATCACCTTCCATCAGGCTGTTATCTCCCTTACCGCTGCTTCCGCATCCGGCAAGCATGGACACCAGCACCAGTGCCGCTGTCAATATTCTGTACTTTTTCTTCATGCTATTCCCTCCCTTTCCGCCGTCTTCTGCGGCTGTTACCTTATATGACGACAGGAAATGGAAAAAGTTTCTACAGAATACTGTATTCTGCAAATTTGTAGGTATCATTTGTCCGGAAATCAGCCTGTCTACTTCCTGTCAGTAAACCGTTTCCACATTTACAATTTCATTGTCCTCCACCTGAAACCTCCACAGCGAATGCCCCGGCAGCCGGTGCTCGGTCAAATAATAGGCATCCTCCAGCTGCGTGATATAATAAGGTGTTCCCCCGCCGATAAAATTACCGTAGACATCCTCGTAATCTCCCTCCATCAGGGCGGACAGCTCTTTGGTGCGGATCATCGTGGCATACTCCTGACTGCCCGTAATATCCGTGGAGATTGTGATATAAAAGTAATCCTCAATCCGGGTCAGCTGGATCATACCCGCCATGGAATCGGGCACCGGATAAGTCTCCAGAATTTCAAAGCTTTCCAGGTCGGCGCGAAGAATCCTCGAATTTCCCGATACGAAATATATATTGCTGCCGATAATGGTGAATGACCGCACATAAACCTGATCCAGCGAATCCACCCGGCGGATTTCGGTCAGATACATGCGGGAATCTTCGGGATCACGACGAAACAGATACATTTCCCCGCTCATGGAGCTCCAGGCGTAAAAGGTATCCGCAGGCGGATCGTAAATAATATAGTGAGGCCTGTTGCCGATATTGTCAAAGGTCTGTGTGTGAACAAAACGCTCCCCCCGCTTCTCAAATACAAGGACACGGTTCCTTTCCGTATCGTCAATGAGGTAGACAGTACCGTCACTTGCCAGGGTATGCGCCTTGTCCAGATCCGCCGTCATCACCTTCCAGTCAGAAAGGGGATCCTGCAGATTATCATTGTAAATCACCTGGTTGTGATAACAGTCCACCAGGAAATATGTATCCTGCACCCTGGCCAGGTAAGTGGGAACGCATAAATCCGCCCAGGCGTTTGTCTGAATTTCCCCGTCGGCAGTCCCGGCGGCCCTCCCTTCTTCCACAAGCTCGGATGCCCGAAGGTACTCGGTAATCGATCCCGGCGGATCATTCCTGCCGGCAGAGCCGTCGGAACCGTTCCTCAGCCCGGCCATGGTGCCGTCTGCATTCGACCTGTATAAAAGATACCCTCCGCATATCAGACACAATAATACAGGGAGGAGGATTACCAAATATTTGCGTCTGCTCTGCCAATGCCTTTGAGGTGTATTTTTATCCTCCATACTGCAATCCTCCCTGTGTCCCGTTTTTGCCGCAGGTTCCCTGTCCGCCGCCGGTTCTCCCGTCATCCGCCTGGATGCTCACAGAATAGTCCCCATGTAATAAAAGCCCCGGCACTCATCCAGGGATACCTTCACCAGTTTTCCCGTCAGGGACTCGTCCCCCGGCACATGCACGATCATATTGTTGGAGAGACGCCCCGTAACAAGAGAACTGTCGTCCCGGTTAACTTCCTCGATCAATGCCTCGCCCACACTGCCCTCATACCTGGCCGCCTGTTCTCTGGCAGTATCCTGCACTATCTTTAACAACCGCTCAAAGCCTTCCTTAACCTGCGCCTCCGGTACCTGGTCCTCCATGGCAGCCGCAGGGGTGCCTGTCCGTTTGGAATAGATAAAGGTAAAGGCGTTGTCAAATTTTACGGTACGCACCACATCTATGGTCTCCTCCAGATCTGCCTCCGTCTCCCCTGGAAAACCCACTATAATGTCTGTCGTTAAGGCAATATCCGGAATTTCCCTGCGTATTTTCAGCGCAAGATCCACATACTGCTCCTTTGTATAACGACGGTTCATCCGCCGCAGTATCCCGGTAGAGCCGGACTGCAGCGGCAGATGCAGGTGCCTGCAGATTTTATCCGATTCCTTCATGACCCGGATCAGATCGTCAGACAGATCCTTGGGATGGGAGGTCATGAAGCGGATGCGCCGCAGGCCGTCAATCTTTTCCGCCTCCCGCAGAAGCTCCGCAAAGGTCATGGGATGCTTCAGGTTCCTGCCATAGGAATTCACATTCTGCCCCAACAGCATGATCTCCACCACGCCGTCTGCCACCAGGGCCCTGATCTCCCGGAGAACATCCTCCGGCTCCCGGCTGCGTTCTCTTCCCCTCACATAAGGGACAATGCAGTAGCTGCAGAAATTATTGCAGCCGAACATGATGTTAATACCGGATTTAAAGGGATATTTACGCTCCGTGGGCAGATCCTCCACAATCCGGTCGGTGTCCTCCCAGATGTCCGCAATCATCCCGTCTGCCGCATAGGTTTTGTAAAGCAGCTCCGCGAATTTATAAATATTATGGGTTCCGAAAATCAAATCTACAAAAGAATAGCTTGTCCTGATCTTCTCAATGACGGAGGACTCCTGCATCATACAGCCACAAAGGGCAATCTTCATCTGCCGGTTCCTGCGCTTTCTTCCCTTCAGCTCCCCCAGCCTGCCATAAACCCGCTGGTTGGCATTGTCCCTGACCGTACAGGTATTGAAGATGACAAAATCCGCATCTTCCGAAGCTGCCTCCCGGTAACCCGCTTCCTTCAGAATCCCGGAAAGCTTTTCCGAATCCCTGGCATTCATCTGGCACCCGAAGGTGGTCACGCAGGCCGTGGGACGGCGTCCGTTCTTCTGTTCAAACTCCCGCACCCACTGCCGGCATTTGGCCATAAAATAGTATTGGCGGTCCGGTTCCTGTGTGGGTGGTTCCACATTGATGTCTATTCTATCCAAATCAATTTCTTTATGATGCGAAGCTTCCTTATACATTTTTTCTTGACTTTTCTCTCTTTCTGTCATATAAACAAACAAAGAAATGTTTTTTTATCAGAATCCTTTCAATTGCTTCTTTCAAACGTTTTTTCGTTGGCTTGTCATAAAGCAGTACCTTTCTCCCCATACTTCACCGCCAGCCTCACCAGCAGCTCCGTCACGGTCTCCATGGACTGGACACAGGTGTACTCGAAACGGCTGTGGTAATTTCCGCCGCCGGTACAGAGATTGGGGCAGGGAAGTCCCATAAAGGAAAGCCTTGCCCCGTCTGTGCCGCCTCTGATCGGGGTGACGACAGGCTCCGCCCCCAGCTCCCGCAGCGCTTCCTTTGCATTTTCCACAAGATGCCCGTAAGACTTTAAAGCCTCCTTCATATTGTAATAGGAATCCTCTGTCTCTGCGGTGACGGTGCCCTCCCCGTATTTCCTGTTCAGGAAATCGGCACAGGCCAGGAACAATGCCTTCTTCTCCTCAAACCGGGATCTGTCATGATCCCTGATAATATAGTCCGCCACCGTCTCCTCCACATTGCCGCGAATACCGTCCAGGTGGAAAAAGCCTTCATATCCGCAGGTATACATGGGATTCTCGAATACAGGCAGCAGACTGTGGAATTCCTGGGCAATCAGTATGGAATTTATCATTTTCCCCTTGGCACTGCCGGGATGCACACTGCGCCCGTGGACGGTAATCCTGCCTGAGGCGGCATTAAACGTCTCATCCTCCAGCTCCCCCAGCTCCCCGCCGTCAACGGTATAGGCAAAGTCCGCCCCGAAAAGCTTTACGTCAAAGTGATCCGTCCCCGATCCGATCTCCTCATCGGGAGTAAAGCCCAGACGAATTTTGCCATGGGGTATCTCCGGATGGGCCAGCAGGTACTCCGCAGCAGCCATGATCTCGGCCACCCCTGCCTTGTCGTCAGCTCCCAGAAGTGTGGTGCCGTCGGTAACGATCAAATCCTTTCCCTGAAGCTTTCTCACCTCCGGAAATTCCTCCGCCCGGAAAATAATGTTTTTCTCCCGGTTCAGTACAATGTCCTGCCCGTCGTAGTGCTCTATAATACGTGGCTTTACATCCGAGCCGCTCACCGCCGGGGAGGTATCCATATGGGCGATAAATCCCAGTACCGCCCCGTTCTCACAGCCTTTCGCGGCCGGGACGGAGGCATACACATAACAATGCTCCTTATCATACGTAATCTCTTCCGCCCCCATGGCTTCTAATTCCGTAGCCAGCATTCCCGCCAGCTCATGCTGCTTTTGGGTGCTGGGGGTGGTGGTGGATGTTTCGTCGGACCTGGTATCTACCTTTACGTAACGCAGAAATCTTTCTATGGTATTTGACATGATAGGGTTACTCCTTTTTTCATTTTGTCAGGCGCAAACGTGAACAGGTGCAAAAAGGCAGCTGCTGTTCCCGCCGCTTGCTTTTCTGCACCTATCATATCATATACCGATTTCTACCACAATTCCTTTTTTCGGAATGCAGACATCCTCCCGGAATTCCGCGCCCTGACATGGTTTCGGGTTCCGCGCTCTTTCCGTACCGGATGCCCTTCCCGGATTTTCCCGGTCTTACGCATACGGTCGTCCTCCCGGATCTCCCGGCAGATTCTGCCGGACAGTGCCAGCACGCAAATCAGATTCGGTACTGCCATGAGCCCGTTGCAGATGTCCGACAGATCCCAGACGACCTGCAGGGGGCACATGCAGCCCGCGAAAGCCACCAGCCCGTAGAGGAAACGATACAGCAGGTTGTATTTCGTCCTGCCCCCCAGCAGGAATTCAAAGGCCCGCTCCCCCTGATAAGCCCAGCCGACGATGGTGGCAAAGGCAAAGAGCACAATGCAGACCCCCATGAACTTTTCCCCGAAATCTCCCAGCACCGTCCGAAAAGCTGCCAGAGTCATGGCCGCACCTGTCAGCGGAGCTTCCCCCTCAGTCCCGCCCAGCACCCCGGATGCCGCCAGCGCCAGGCCGGTGGCGGTACAGATCACCACCGTATCCAGAAATACACCCGTCATACTGATATATCCCTGTCTGATGTAATCATCCGTGTCTGCCGCGGCCGCGGAAATGCCTGCCGCCCCCAGACCCGCTTCGTTGGAGAAGATTCCTCTGGAGACACCCCAGCGCAGGGATTGAAACACCGTGGCCGTCACATGGCCAAACAGCCCTCCCGACACCGCCTCCGGACAGAAGGCTGCCGTCAGGATACCGCCCAGGGCTATGGGGAGGTTCCGCCAGTGAAACAGGATCACCGTCAGCGTTCCCGCCATATACAGGATTCCCATAAAAGGGACTACGACCTGCGTCACCTTGCCGATCACCCCGATTCCTCCCAGCACCACCAGTACCGTAAGTATCGTTACTACCAGCCCGGTCTTTGCCTTTGGCACGGCAAATGTCACCGCCAGTGCGTCGGCAATGGAATTCGACTGTGTCATGTTCCCCATGCCGAAAGAGGCCAGCACGGCAAATGCCGCAAAGCAGACCGCCAGAATATGCCCTGCCTTTCTATAGGGGAAAGCGCGCTCCATAACATACATGGGGCCTCCTGCTGTCTGCCCCTTTTGATTCTTCCCCCTGTATTTCACGGACAGGGAGCTCTCCACCAGCTTAGTAGCCAGCCCCACGATGCTTGCTGCCACCATCCAGAACAATGCCCCCGGACCGCCCAGCGCCATGGCCGTAGCTACGCCGATTATATTACCGGTACCTATCGTGGCCGCCAGCTCCGTGGTCAGGGAGGAAAAAGGTGAAACCACCCCCTTCCCCCCGTCTTCCCCTTTGACATCCTCATCACCCTTTTCCCGTCCCAGGGCACAGCGCAGTGCATATTTCAGATTATGTACGGGCAGGAAGTCAAGCCGTAACATCAGATAGACTCCCGTTCCCAGCAGCAGCACCAGCAGCCAGGGCCCCCAGACCAGTTCGTCTGCCTTTTCTATCCATTTGGACATAATAATACCCCTGTAGTTTTTCGTATCAGCTCCGCTCGGCCGAACTTTTATTAAAATATATCCCTGCAGGGGTAAAACTATGCCTGATTCAATTTTCCGTAAAGCCGGGAATTCTCTCATAAATCCCGGGAAATCCAAAGGTCATGTCCAGGAAACGGGTTCCCCATTTGGAAAAGGACCGGATTTTCCCATCCAGCCGAATATTAAAATCCAGATGGTATTGATTTTCTTCCCCATATGGGAAATGAAATAATAATTCATTCCCCTCCGATTTGATCTGCCAGTGCAGATGGTCTAAAAAATCCGTGACATTTTCCATATTGTATTGTTTATTCCCAATCAGCCTCTGCTCTTTCTCGTACTGGTTACGCTCCAATTCCGCCAGATCCCCGGAAACTTCTATTCGCATTGTGTTTTCAGTCTGGAAGTAAATAAAATATTCCAGCCCGTTTTCCATCAGCCAGTTCAGTCTTCCCTCTGTGTCCAGGCCTCCGTATTCCTCGCAGAGCTGAAAATACATATACCAGAAAAATTCGTCTGTCACATTCTCATTAAAGACATCCACCAGGCTTCCCCAGTAAAGGACAGCCTGGTCGTCCATGTCCTGAAACAGTCTGTCAAAGTTTGTCCTGACTGCATACAGGTCACCGGTCTCACCGTCCACCAGAAGCTTCACCAGAGTCTCCTCCTTTTCCAGGGACTCATCCTTCTCCCCCAGCTCAATATACCACAGAATAAAATTCACGCCCTCCGAAAAATCCTCGTCGTAAATAACACAGCGCTTCCATCTGATCAGACTGTAAGAATACAGCTCCTCCGGCGGCAGCAGGCCCAGATTATAGGTCAGCATCTGGTCTGCTTCTGAGTCAAAATACCAGTCAGATTTCAGCCATTCGGTAACCTCCTGCTCCTCCTGGTCCATATCCTGCACTGTGACGTAATACTCCTTTCCCAGCTGAATTCCCTCCGCAAAGCGTTCCAGACGCCGGTACAGATTCCTCTCATACCCGGTGTTAAAGGAAGTCACATCCAGCTTCTCCTGGTTTACCGCCACAATCTCCCGGCACCGGATGCCGTCCTGTATGCCGAATACGATGCCGGGTCCCAGAAAAGCCGTGGTTATCAGCAGCCCCAACACCAGAATACCGAAAATATACATGAAAACCAGATTTCTATGTTTCTGCATCTCTGTTCTGCCCCGCCTTTTTATGTGTCGCACCCTTTCCCTGCTTCTTCCGCCGGGGTACCGGCGTCTCCATGGGGAATATTACCTTCATCACGGTTCCCTCGCCAAGACGACTGTCGATCTGCAGCGTTCCGCCGTGGAGCTTGATGATTTTGTGACAGAGTGCCATGCCGATGCCTGCGCCGCCCTCCTTGCGGGAGCGGGACTTATCTACCATGTAAAATGCCTCCGTAATACGTCCGATCTCTTCCCGGGGTATCCCCCTTCCGTTGTCAACCACCTTGACTTCATAGGCGCCCGGCATAGCCGTACCCTTCAGCAGGATAAAGCCCTGTTCTCCCTTGTCCATGGCCTTGGCGGCATTATCCAGCAAATTGTAGAATAAGGACAGCAGCAGCTCCTCGTCGCCTGAAAGCACTCCCTTATCCATTTCCACCTTACCGTTGATCTTTCTCTGCTCCCAGATGGGGCGCACCGTGGCCCGAATATTCTCCTCCAGCCTTTTGGTCGGTACCGGCCTGCATACAATGGGATTCTTGTCCATGCTCACCAGATCGAGAAGCTTAAGGGAAAGGCTCTCCAGCCTTCTGCCCTGATTATAAATGTAGTAAGTACTTTCTGCCTGCTCCTGCGGACTCAGCTTCATGGTATTCATCATGTCCGCATAGCCGATAATGGAAGTCAGAGGCGTCTTCAGCTCATGGGCAAAGGCTGCGGTAAAATCCTCCTGTTGTTTTGCCTCCAGAATCTTTGCCTCCATCTGTTCCACCAGCTTATCCGCCATGCGGTTAAAATCTCTGGCCAGCCGCCCGATCTCGTCATTGCTCCGGTTATTGCTCCGAAGCTCAAAATTACCGTCCGCAATACGTTTTGCCGTCCGCCCCAGGCTGCTGATGGGCCTTGTGATATACCTGGACAACAAATAAATACATACCCCTCCCAGTGCCAAAAGCACACTTAATGAGATATGGTACTGCGTCACCATACCCTGCCTGTTCTGAAAGGTCTCCGTCAGCTCCCGGCACATTCCCAGATACAGCGGGGTCTCCGTTTCCGGCACTTTTGCCACGCTTAACAAAAAAAAGCCCTCCTTTGTCCGGCTGACTTTATAATACGAACCGTTCCATTCTTCCAGACCCTTTCGAAGGGTTTCCACTTCACTCCGAAGTCCCTTTGCCTCAATGTACATCCGGCCCCGCAGCCAGTCCTCCCCGTAAATGGCAAAGCAATGGCTCCCGTCCCGTTCCACACCGTCCAGAATGCTGTCCAGAGTCCGCCCTATGGCATAGGCCTCGCCATATTCCTCTACGGAGGTATAGCCCATTTCAAACAGCACACGAAACATCCTGCTCTCACTGTTCCCTCTCAGGATCTCCCTGTCCAGCAGGGCGGAAAAATTGGAAGAAAGCATCCAGATGCCGAATGCGGTAAAAATCACGGTCAGTAATGCAGTTGTCGCTATAAATAGTTTATTGGAAAATTTCAAACCGCATCTCCATCCGGAACCTACTCGTCCCTGCCGCTCTCCAAACGGTAGCCGACCTTGTAAACAGCTACAATCTCCTTATCCCAGCCAAGCTTCTTTTTCAGCCGCTGGATATGCAGATCCACCGTTCTGCTCTGTCCCATGTAATCTCCTCCCCAGACACTCTCATACATGGTCTCCCGGTAAAGGGCTATATTCTGATTCCTGGCCAGCAGAAGCAGCAAATCAAACTCCTTCATGGTCAGCGCAATTTCTTCCCCGTTCCGGGTAACGGATCTGGAGGCCGTATCAATGACTACATCGTGAACCGCCAGCACCGTCTCCTCCTTGTGGTAACGCCGCAGTACCGCCTCTACCCTGGCCAGCAGCTCTACAATCTCAAAAGGCTTGGTCAGATAGTCGTCCGCTCCCATTTTCAAGCCCTTGACTTTATTGTCGGTAGTCCCCAGGGCAGTCAGGAATATAACCGGCAGTTCCAGTGTTCTGGCATATTCCATCAGCTCATATCCGTTGATCCCCGGCAGCATGATGTCCAGCAGCACCAGGTCAAAATGCCCGCCGTCCATCAGGTCGGCGGCCTTCTCCCCATCCGGCGCCCAGACACATTCATAGCCCGCCCTGCACAGGTTCATTCTGATCAACCTTGCGATAGGCTCCTCGTCTTCCGCTATTAAAATCTTTATCATGCAATACACCCCTTTGTACTTCCGAAAACGGCTTTCTCCTTTGGAGACACATAATCTCATGATACATCTATCCTGCATCAGACTTGTATCGGACTTGTATCGGGATGTATCTGCGATCTGCTCTGCCTGTATACCTACTTCTGCCTTCGATTCCCCTAAGGAATACTGTAACACGTTACCCCAATCAGGTCAATTATGAATTATTCCTTTTCGAACCGGCATTCCCCTTTAGGATCCGGAGTTACTCCGGATCCTGCCATTTACTGCCCTCTTTGGGAACCCAGACCGCAAAGGTCACAGTGCCGTCCTCATTCAGGGTATACAGTTTCAGATACACCTCCTCCAGCCCGCCTGTGCCAATATTGGGCTCTATAAATGCGTTGATTTCACCGCCCCGGAAGAACCAGTCCACCTTAAATTCGATGTGGGTGCCGCCGTTGGAAATGGACTCCTGAAAAGAGACCCGGCCCTCTCCGTCCGGAGCCATAGTCTGCACGGTCTGTTCCAGCCGGACACAATACTGCCCTATATTGTCCGGTGTAATCTGTGCTGCCCATTCCACGGCCTCCATATAAGCATCCCTGCTCTCCTCAGGAATCATGCTGTATGGATCCTCAATATTGAGAGATGATTCCTCCGATTCCGGACCGGTCTTTTCTGATGCCTCCAGCAAAAGCTTTGCCTTTTCGGGGTCTGCCTTTGAAGGATCGAGATGCAGCTCAAACAGCGCGTTCAGCCCCTCATACCCGTCATTTCTGACAATCTTTCCTTCCGTCTCCTTCCATTCGTAAAGCCCTTTTTTGTAAAAGGTCGTATCCGTTACACATACATACAGGTTCTGATCCGCGAAATACTCAATATTATCGCACTCTGTCAGACGATAAAGTACCCCGTCCTCCACATACTGCCCGTAATTTCCGGCCCACTTCAGTATATTGTTATCCCTGGGGTCCAGACTGCCTACCAGCGGCGATACAAAGAAATCCTCCTCTTCCATATCCACAGGACTGCCGTCCTCCCTGCTGACGGCCACCGCAAGATAGGTCCGGTCACTGTGTACCGTTCCCCCTGACGTACGCAAATGCTTGGATAAATCCTCCCCGGAAACCATACCCAGCAATACTACCTTATATCCGCCAAGGCTCTGGGACTCCCCTGACATTTGACCGTTGCTGTCCGGGGCGTCTGACCCGGCCTGTTCCTCAAAATGAAGCGCCAGCCCCTCTTCCCCCAGTTCTTCAGCCACCCGGGAGGCACTTCTGTACTGCCACGCGGCAAAAGCAGTCATGGAACATGCCGCTGCCAGTACTGCCGCGGCAGCAGCAACCGCACCTTTCTTTTTAAATTTCCTGTTTTTCATACTTCCTTCCTCCTTTACCTGATTCAGTATTTCCCGGTTCAGAGCCTCCCCGGGTTCTTCCATTGGAGTAAGGGCATGTTTCAAAAGCTCATCCAGATTATCAATCATTTTAAAACCTCCAGTTTCTTTTTCAGGAGCCTTCTTGCCTGATACAGCCGGCTCTTCACGGTTCCCTCCGGTATGCCTGCAATTCCGGCGATTTCCGCCAGGGAAAAATCTTCCATATAGTACAGCAGGACAATGGTCTTTACTTTGTCCGGCAAAGCCTCCACTGCTTCCCGGACAATCTGGTTCTGCTCTTCCGTAAGTATCTGCTCCTCGGCGGAGGGCCGCGGATCCTTCAGGTAGTCCTCTCCCGCTTCTGTCTCTGCCGTCTGAATTTCCGCAATCCGTTTCCGCCAGGCATACTTTCGCCTTTTGTTTTTCCAGATGCGGATTGCCACCGACAGGCAGTAAGCCTTGACATTTCCGGCAGAGTCAAGGGATTCCAACTGCTCCACCACCTTCAGGCAGGTATCCTGATACAGCTCTTCCGCTTCCGGTACACTGCCGGTTACATGCCTGCAGAAGGAATAAATATCCCTGCCGTATACATTAATACATTTCTCCAATTCCTGCTTTGTCATACCGCTCCATTCCCAAGATGTACTGCAACGTTGCATTCTTATGAAGGAGTTTTGCCCTTCACCCGTACATTGTAACATAGTTCCAAAAGGTTCACATTTTTCAGAAAAAAGCCGTCGAACATTTTCCGTCCGGATACATATGATAATACTAACCAAAAAGGAAACTGAAAGGATGCAAAATGCAGGATCATAAATGTGAAAATCAAATCGATGAATTTCCCGTTGCCATGGCTTACGTCCCCTGGCAGAAATTCAGCAGATTATTTGACGATCTGGAAAAAGCATACTGTACCGGAACCATATTCCCCGACCTGGATAAGCCTTTCACGGGAAGGAGATGCGTATAATGGGACGGAAGGAACAGCTTTTAAAAGACATTGGTATTGTAAGCTTCGTGGTAACAGAGCTTACCCTCTACCTTGATACCCACCCCACGGACCGCAACGCCATGGAATACTTTAACCACTACAACAATATTCGGAAACAAATGACGAAAGAATTTTCCACGAATTACTATCCTTTAACCCTTGATCTGACAGAGTGCGGCAAAGAGTGGAGATGGGGCGCAGCGCCCATGCCCTGGGAAGGAGGCTGTGAATAAATGTGGAATTATGAAAAAAGACTGGAATTCCCTGTAAATATCAAAAATCCCAATGCCATGCTGGCGCAGGCAATCATCTCCCAGTACGGCGGGCCGGATGGTGAGATGGGGGCCAGCATGCGCTACCTCTCCCAACGCTACTCTATGCCTTACCGTGAAGTAGCCGGCGTACTGACCGATATAGGTAGTAAAGCCTCAGAAATGGAGTTTTCTGAGGCTTCAGTCTTTTTGGGAGATCCACTTTGTGGATCTCCTGCGTTTACTAAAGCCCCCGTAACGCCCTTTGCTACCGTAAAGCTCCACTTATGCGGCAGCATCTTCAAATAAACATCTATATGGTTTTTATCGTTGATTACCATCTTATCGAGTATCTGGGTGTAGTATTCGTCCTCGTACTGGATACCGTTAATCAACTCGTCAATGGCGTTCTTTATATCCGCCATCAATTCCTGCTGTTTGAGTATCATCGTCTGCTGTTGCCGGGTTCCCTCCGCCATAGACTTTAGCTTTTCAATATCCTCGTCATACTTGGCTCTTAGGGCAGTAAACTCGGTTTTGTCTATGTCGCCGCTTGTGTAAAGGTCTATAAGACCTGTTCGCTTTTTCCCCACTTCTTCGATTTTCTCCGATAAGGCACTTGTGCTTGTTCCTGTTAAGTCTATCCGCAAACATAAGTCAATCGTTCTGGTGAGATTATTGACAACTTTCTGGCGGTTGATTTTCAGCTCCCTGCAAACAAGGTACAGCAAATAAATCGCATCCTCATTGCGGATACTCTCGCCAGAGCAGCCTACTTGATTGCCCGCCTTGTCGATGTGCGGTCTGCCGTGGTTTGCCGCTTCATAGCAACGCCACGCCTTGTATCTGCTTCCGTCTTTACGGGTCTTATATCGGGCGACATAGCTTGCTCCGCATCTGCCGCATTTGATTTTCCCAGAGAACGGATAGCGGTTGCTGTGTTTTG
>CAJTKW010000077.1:13873-20089 GCA_910577035.1 uncultured Acetatifactor sp. | reverse complement strand
ATACGGCTTGCGGAACTTGTGACAGGAGAATCCGTCAGCCGTTTTGATTTTGCAGTGCTTTGTGATACGCACCATGATATTTTTCAGGATATTTATGGATGGGCAGGAAAAATCAGAATTATAAATATTGAAAAATCAGAGCCAGCGTTAGGAGGTATTTCAATCGAGTATTCGGATTGTTTTGACATTGTAGATGTCAATTAGATATTGTGGTTATATTTATCCACAAAAGAATGATTGCGTTAGATAATAAAAGTACTGATACATCAGAAGCTGATGTGCTGAATATGGCATTATTTGGCATGACAGCCAAACAATGGCGGACCAGAACTCCGATAAAGGGCAATATTAGGAATGGTTTATTCCATGTTTCATAGCTGCTTCAAACATGGTTATAACGGACAAATACATAGACAAATGCGGTATAAGCTGGTAACATATTACCTGCAATGTTTTCGCCGGAAGATGGCGGGCTGCAGGAAGGACATGACGGGATATGTACTATTTATATATTGGTATTCAGGTCACGGGAATCATAATATGCTTCATGGCACAGGTGCTGCTGCTGTATGGGGACGGCTCCAAGGAGCAGAAGCTGATGAATTTCTTTGTGGGGGGAGCCCTGATCCAGAACAGCGGTTACCTTCTGGAGCTGTTGGCGCAGGGGCGGGAAGCGGCAATTATGGCGGCAAAGATACAGTATATCGGCTCTACCTATATTGCACTTTGTTTTTGCTGGTTTATCTATATCTATTGCAATATGAAGGTTCCGGAACGTCTGCTCAGAATCCTGTCAGTGCTGGATCTTGGCCTTCTGGCACTTGTTTTTACCTGTGACAGGCATACCTTTTATTACAGGGAAATTGCCTGGGAGGCCGGTGTGGGTGGCCATTTCTTTTTGCGGCTGACGTACGGGCCCGGCTTTTATCTTTTCCTGGTGATTGCCATTGCCATTCCGTATGGGATGGCACTTTATGCGCTTTTCAGGGCCGCGCTGGGGAGGCAAAGACACGGGGAGGGCAGAAAGTATAAGGTATTCCTGGGGCTTGGTCTGCTGCCGGCGGTCTTTCTTGTGACTTATTTATTGCGGCTGATTCCCAATTATGATACTACGCCTGTAGTCAGCGGCATTGTACTTTCGGGGGTGGTCCTTCTGGTGTGGGGAAGGAAAAATTATGATTTTTCCCGGATGGCTCTGGAAGTGGCAATGCGCCATATGGATGACGGCATTATCATGCTGGATGATAAGAAAAGAGTCGTCGGTTATAACCCGGCGGCAGCCGAGATTTTTACGGAGCTTTCCTTCCAGTGCGAGGGGGACAGCATAGAGGACATGGAGGATTTCCCGGAGGAAGTGCTGGATGAGGGGACAAAGCAGACATTTGCATTAAACGGCAGATATTATGAATCCCATGTCAGGCAGATCCCGGGGAAGAAGAATGCGAACCAGGGATATGTGGTGCTGGTCATGGATGTGACGGAGACCCGGAGATACATAGACGAGCTGAAAAATGTCCGCAGACAGGCGGAGGAGGCAAATATTGCCAAGAGCGAATTTCTTGCCAATATGTCCCATGAGATCCGGACCCCTATGAATGCCGTAGTGGGATTGAGCGAGATTATCATGGAGGAAAGCAGGGGCAGAAAGGTGTACGGATATGCCTGTGACATTCGTTCCGCGGCGCAAAACCTGCTGACCATCATAAATGACATCCTGGATCTGTCCAAAGCCGAATCGGGCAAGATCGAGCTTGTGCCGGAGGACTATTATATCCGCAATGCAGTGAGGGATGTGGTGAATATGATGGAGGTCGCCGCTTTCCAGCGAGGGCTGAAGCTGGAATGCGACTATGACGAGACCATGCCCATAGCCTATCACGGGGATGTGGGCAGGATCAAGCAGATTTTAATCAATATTATGAATAATGCGGTGAAGTTTACCAAACAGGGATATGTGAAAATCCAGGTGAGCGGAATAAGCGGCGACGATCCGGATATAGAGCTGGTGCGCTTTCGGATAGAGGATTCCGGCTGTGGTATCAGGCAGGAGGATATGGAGAAGATCTTTGAGGATTTCAAGCAGGTGGATGCGAAGCGAAACCGGGATGTGGAAGGGACGGGGCTGGGCCTGTCCATTACGAAGCGTCTGGTCTGCCTGATGAAAGGCACGATAGAGGTGGAAAGTGTTTACGGCCAGGGAACTACCTTCCTGGTCCAGATCCCCCAGAGGATTGCAGACAGCCGTACGCTTCTGCAGGTGCCGGATATACCCGTTCACGAGACAGAAGCCCCGGAGGCCTTTATTGCCAGAGGCTATAAGGTACTGGTGGTGGATGACAACAAGATCAACAGGAAAGTGGCGGTGGGCTTTCTGAAAAAGTACGGGTTTGACCTGACAGAGGCGGAGAGCGGTCAGGAGGCTGTTGACCTGGTCAGGAAGACAAAGTATCATATGATATTCATGGATCATATGATGCCGGGAATGGACGGAGTCCAGGCCGCAGGGATCATACGGGGAGAGTGCGGGGAGAACGGCAGCGCTCCGGTGATGATTGCATTGACGGCAAATGCCATGGCGGGGATCCGGGAAAAGTTTTTACAGCTTGGCTTTCAGGATTTCATATCCAAACCCATAGACAGAAGGGCACTGCATGATGTCCTGTGTAAATGGATTCCCGGGGACGACCGTTTGGAAGTACAGCCCGGGGAGAAGGCAGGGGCAGGGGACTGTGAAGAAGTACAGCCCGGGGAGAAGGCAGGGGCAAGGGACTGTGAAGAAGTACAGCCCGGGCACATGGCAAGGGCAGTGGGTTTGGGGGATATTCAGATTGCCGGAATTGACCTGGAGGCGGCAGGAAAACACCATTCAGGCGGGTTGGAGGATTACCTGGAGCTGCTGGAGCTGTACTGCATGGACGGCAGGCGGAAGCAGAAGCTGCTGCGGGAGCTTTATGAGGCGGAAGAGTATGACGCATACAGAATAGAAGTTCACGGCCTGAAGAGCGCTTCCGCAAATGTGGGCGCCATGGAGTTGTCTGCGCTGGCCCAACAGCATGAGGATGCGGCATCCCGGGAAAACAGGGAGTTTATAGACGGACATCTGGAAGAGCTTCTGAACGGCTATAAAGGACAGATTGAAGCAATAGAGAATTTCCTCAGGGCCGGCGGGCAGGGGGAAAACAGCGGGCAGAAGGAAACCAACGGGCAGAGTGCCGGGGACATCAGCCGGGAAGAGCTTCTGGCAGAGACCGGGAGGGCGTTGGAGGAGCTGGAAAACTTTCATTCGAAGGAAAGTGCCCGTATTATTGAGGCGCTGTTGAAATACGGGCTGGAGGAGGATATGCAAGAGAGGCTCAGGGAGATACAGGAGCAGCTGAAGCTGTATGAGGACGATACTGCGGAGGAATTACTGCGTCAGCTGATGGAAAAGCAGGAAAAGGAGGAATGAGGGACATGGAAGGTAAAATGCGTATTCTGGCGGTTGATGACAATATCATTAATCTTGCCACCATCGAGCAGGAACTCAAGGGAAAGTACGAGGTGGTCACCGTGAACTCGGGTGCACGTGCTATCCGTTATCTGAATAAGGAGAAGCCGGATCTGATACTTCTGGACGTGGAGATGGCGCTGATGGACGGGATTGAGACACTGCGGAAGATACGTACCCTGGATAACGGGGCGACGATCCCCGTTATCATGCTGACGGCCAGAAAGAATAAGGAGACGGTGATTGAAGGGACGAAGCTGGGGATACTGGACTATGTGCTGAAGCCCTTCGACTCCCAGGATCTCCACAGCAGGATAGATAAGGCACTGAAGAAGGGCGGGTATACGGTACCCGGGCGTCAGGGAAGCGTCTGACAGGGTACAGGAGTTTCATGACCGGCCCGTGACCTACTTGGCGGCCAGGACCCAGCTCCGAAACCAGCGGAGGAAGCGGTTTACAAAGTCCGCCTCCACAGGCTGTCCGGAGAGTACGGGATAGAACAGCAGGAACAGGCCGAAGGCTGCAGCCCCGTAAAGGCAGAGCAGCAGGAGAAAGCGCTTTCCCTTCAGCCGTTCCCGCAGCCCGGACAGGCAGAAAACAATCATCAGTACCACAAAGACCACGCTGGGGAAGTAGTGGTAAATAAAGGTCACCCTTGTGACAAAGAACCAGGGCAGATATTGTGCCAGATAGCCTGTGAGCAGGAAGGCGGCAGTACTGCCCCTTTTCTGTGCCGTTTGGGAGAGAAGTCCCTGTCTGCGTCGATAACTTTGGTTTCGAATGAGGAGACAGAGAGTATACAGGGCAGCGGGGATACCTGCCCACCATACCAGGGGGTTTCCGAAGGCACTGATGCCTTCCCGCAGTCCCCCTGCGCCGGAGGAGCCGGTGACAATGCGGGAATAGTACCAGATGGGACGCACCATCACGGGCCACTGATACCAGGAAGAGGAATAGGGGTGGGGGGCGTCCATTTCGCTGTGGTAGCGGAACATGTACTCCTGGTTGTGCAGTACCCGCAGCAGAAGCCCGTCCCCGGTGCCGTCCCGGAAGGGCAGGTAGGAAAGCAGATAAATCAGGACAGGGAGCATGACAAAGAACACCATGCAGAAAAGGATGGTGTTCCGGGCGGCAGGCCGGAAGTCTTTGAGAATATCACCATGGGAAATACCTGCCGTGGCCCCCCCGGGATTGCCGGCCGCATAGCGGTATTCCCGATACCTGCGCAGCATGACGCCGAAGAAGATAAGTGCCAGGCCGATGCCCGCGTAAACGCCGGTCCATTTGCAGGCGATTCCCAGACCCATGCACACACCGCAGATTCCCAGAGGAAGGAAGGTCTTTTTCAAGGGGGTGTCGTAAAAGCTCAGGCAGGCATAACGGTACATGAAGTAATACATTACAATGACAAAGAAGGTAATATATACATCAATGGTGGCAAGCCGGGTCTGGGTAAAGTGCATAAAGTCAAAGGAAAACAGGAAACAGCCCAGGGCGGCAAGGGGGGTGCTGTCCGTGACCCTTCTGGCAAAGAGGTAGACGAACGGAATCATGGCGATACCGAAGAGGGTGCCTGCAATACGCCATCCGAAGGGATTCATGCCGAAGACCGCAACGCCTGCGGCGATGAAGAGCTTTCCCAGGGGAGGATGGGTGTTTTCGTAGGCCTTCAGCCCGTTCAGAAATTCATAGGCCGTGCGGGCATGGTATATTTCATCGAAGTACATACTGTTCCGGAAGCTGATTTCCTGCGGATAAAGATGCTGTTCGTCAAAAAGGGCAGGGTAGTCCCCGGCGTTTACGGGTGTCAGGATATTTCCGGCATCGTCCAGAAAGACCAGCTCCAGAAGGGAAGCCTCCCGGCTGTCCAGGGTCAGGGTAAGCCGGCATGTTCCTGAGGGGAGTTCTCCCAGATCCGCCTTCTGCCAGGTGAAGACATTTTCCAGGGTGATTTCACCCACCTGCCGGGCGGTGCCGGACTCGTCCCCGGCGGACAGAAGGAAGCTCCTTTTGTGTCCCGGTGCCATGTAGTAGGCAAATTCCTTGAGGCACTGTGCGGATGCCGGGTCAAACTCCAGGGCAATGCTTTCCCCCCCGGCCAGTGAAAGGAGGGTGGAAGGAGCTTCCCGGCTGCCCAGATCCCGGAGGGCAAACAAGCTGTACAGAGAAAGGATCACCAGGATGCAGGCATAGTCCGCAGCTTTCAGACGGGAGACAGGCCGGGAGGCCGTGGGGGCCAGGGAAAGGTCGGACGGCGTATAGAGATAATCAGGATCGGAAGCCTGGCCCGGCTGGCTGTCCGGCGGGAGCGTACGTCCTGCTCCGGTAATTCTGATGGCGCCGGCCCAGAACAGCAGCAGAAACAGAACCGTCCCCCCGGAGACCAGCAGGATCAGAGGTGCTTTGGGGTCGTAATCTGCAGGATCATAAAAGAACAGCACATGGGCGGTGTTGTAAAAGTGCAGCAGGGAAAAGCCGCTGTAGCATAAATACAGCCGTTTGGAGGGCTGACAGAGGCAGGCAAACAGCAGCAGGACCACGGCGGGATAGAGGTAGCGCTCGTGCATGCGCACCGAAAAGACAAAAACGGTGGCCATGAACAGGGAGGCCAGCAGGGGATAATTCGCTTCCGGTTTCCCGCCTCCGGAGCGTCTGCTTCCTGAGGCTTTTCTTCCGGTAAAGCCTGTTTCCGGAATCCTGATTCCCAGGAAGAGTATCAGGACCACGGC